>NZ_CP092968.1:3648000-3950000 GCF_027571405.1 Methylocystis parvus OBBP | reverse complement strand
GGCAATGTCGTCAATCCGAAGAAGGGCGACCGGTTGATGCGCGCCGTCGACGTCGTCGCCGCGAAGCAGACGTTCCGCGCCGCCACGACGTCGAAATCCGGCGAAAAGGAAGTGGTTCGCACGCGCGCCTTCACCCATGTCGCCGCGACTCTCACGCTTGCGCCGACGAGCTTCGCCAATGAAGTGCCGGCCTTCAATCCGCTGAAGCTCGTCAGCGATCCGCGGGCGCCGGAGAGCAATGGCGAATCGGATATCGCGCTCGACGAGGCGGAAGTCTCCTTCGTCACGAAGGACCTCTCCTCCGTCGACATACAGGCGCAGAGCGCGCAGCTCTCCTTCGACGAAGCGCAGGCGCAGGTGCTCGAGCAGGTGAAGAGCGCGATCGCCGCGGGACCGAAAGCCGCCGCGCTTCCCCTGCCCGGCCAATTGCTGCTGTCGCGCACCAGCCGCGCCGCCGCGATCGACCCGCAGGCTCTCGCCTACGCCACGCCGGGCGCGTCGCTCACCGCGCCTTTCTCCTCCATCGAAGTCCGCATGGTGCCGGAAAACGTCACCATCGCCCCGCGCGACACGCCGCAGCCGACGCAGATGGAGGAAAAACTCGCTGTCGTGCGCCACGGCGAGGGTCTCGAAGACATTCTCCTGGCCAATGGCGTGCCGAGATTGCGCATCGCGGCCGTCGCCGCAGCCTATAGGGGAAAACGCGATCCGGTGCGCGAGGGCCAGCGCGTGAAGCTGCTTTTCGCGGATTTCGACGGCTCGGGCAAAAATATGCAGCTCGCGCGCATGTCCGTCTACAACGACGACGAAGTGGAATCGATCGTCGCGGCGACCGACAAGGGCGCTTTCGTGCAGACGCCCACGGCCCCGACCGCCGTTGCGCGGCGCGCCACGAAACGCATTCAGCAGGCGGACGACTTTACGAGCGACGGCGAGGACGACGATTCCGGGGCGATGCGTCTATACGACTCGCTTTACGAGACGGCGCTGAAACAGCAGGTTCCGAAGCCCGTCGTCAACGAACTCGTTCGCGTCTTCGCGAACGACGTCGACCTTCAGCGCGGCGTTTCGGGCGGGGACTCGCTCGACATGTTCTATGACGAGCCGGAGGACGGCTCCGGCCCGACGCGCGACAGCCTCCTTTATGCGTCGCTGACGACGCGAAACGAAACCTATCGTTACTACCGCTTCCAGACTCCCGACGACGGGCTCGTCGATTACTATGACGAAAATGGACGCTCCAGCCGAAAATTCCTGGTGCGTAAACCGATCTCGATCGGCGAGACGCGATCCGGCTTCGGCATGCGTCGCCATCCGATCCTCGGTTATTACAAGATGCATACCGGCGTGGACTGGGCCGCGCCGATCGGCACGCCGATTCTCGCGGCCGGCAATGGAACGGTGATCAAGGCGCAGTGGGATTCAGGCTATGGCCGCCGCGTCGAGATCCAGCACGCCAATGGCTACATCACGACCTACAATCACATGTCCGGCTTCGCGCGCGGCATTACGGAGGGCGTGCGCGTCAAGCAGGGACAGGTCGTCGGCTTCCTCGGCTCGACCGGCCTCTCGACGGGCCCGCATCTTCACTACGAGGTGATGGTCAACGGCCATTTCGTCGATCCGATGCGCGTCAAGCTGGCGCGCACGCGCGAGATCGAAGGCCGCATGCTGGTCGAGTTCAAGAGAGAGCGCGACCGCATTGATTCGCTGATGGCCAAGGCGCCCAACAGCAACAAGGTCGCGCGCGCGCCGACGAGCGGAAGTCCGACGGCGAGCCGCTAACCCCGTCAGGCGGCGCTGCGCGCGCCGTTCGCCGACATGGCGATATGCAAGGCCCGCGCGACGGCGTCGATCGACTGCATTGTCTCGCGCTTGAGAAGGCCGCGCGGCAATTCGACCTCGAATTCGCGTTCGAGAGCAAGCAAAATGCGGACGGCGGAATAGGGCGTGAGGCCAAGCTTGTAAAGATCGGCCCCGGGCGTCAGATCGGCCGCCGGCACGGCGAGACGCGCTTCCTGGTCGATCACGCGCCGAATGATTGCGAACATTGTCCCCTCCCCTGCTCTTTCTTCGCCTCAAGCGGCGATGCGCATGTCCTCGGCGACGATCGGCGCGGGCTGCGCGGCCTGAATCGCCCTGGCGATGGATTCGATCGAAGCGACGGTCTCGCGCTTGAGCATCTCGCGCGCCAGCTCGACCTTGAACGCGCGTTCGATCGCGACGATGAGGCGGATCGCGTCGAAAGAGGTCAGGCCCAGCGCATAGAGATCGGCGCGCAGGGTCAGATGGGCCGCCGGGACGGCGAGCTTGGCTTCCTGATCGATGATGGTCTGGATCGTGGCGAACATTGGTTTTCTCCGCGCCGCTTCTTGAATTCGATGATTGGAAGATAACGGGGCGGGAGGTCCGTCGCTGTGCGGGAGAGCACGCGGGAGAGCGCAGCCAAAAGCGGCGCCTGCGCGGGAACGAAATTCGGTGCGGCGGCGTTCCTGTTGTCGAGCGCAACTATTGCCCGCTCGCCAGCTCCGCCATGGAGGATCAATATGCTCGAAATCGTTAGACACACGGAAAGCGATTACGCCGCTCTGGCGCATATCGACGCCGGAGAAACGGGAAAACTCTCTTCGGACGACGTCGCCTGCCTCGATGAGCTTGGGAATTTCCTCGTCGAATCAGGCCTCGGCGAGCGGTTTGGCGCGACGCTGCTTCACACGCATTTTCCCGTGCGCGCCGGCGAGGTGATGATCGAAACCGTCGATCGAAACCGCGCGGAAACGCATCTGAGGCCGCAGGAAGCGCCGCAAGAAGAGATGCAGCCCATTCACCTTCGATTCACGAGCGAATGGGCGCGCCCCATCGCGCTCGAATATGCGACTGGCCTCGACGAGGTTTCGCCGATCGGCGCGCAGGACGAAGCGGCGCTCGCGGGAATCTTCGAGATTTTGAACCGGAGGCGCAAGACGGATCGGTTCGGCGTCAGGCTGCTGCATAATCCGCTGGGCGTGCAGGAAACGGAAATGCTGCTGGAAACCTGCGATTCATCCAAGCGTCTGCTGACCAATCGAGCAGTCGCCTCCAACCGCGGCGAGTCCGGCGACGCAATCCCGACCTGCTTCCAATGGCGACCCGCCGCGGACGCTCAGCCGGGCCAGCTGACGGCGTCCCGTTCGGTGGCGACGATCTGCAATGTCGTGCGGGGCTGCCTGAGCCGCCCGGACGGCGGTCATGAGACCCATTCGAGCCACGACCCCGGCCGGGGAATCTAGAACTGGTTCGAGAAGCGACGGACGATGTCGGCGACGCCCACGCCCTCCCGCCATAGGGCGCGAAGCGTCGTCGATCCGCGGCTTTTTGCGAGCTTCTCTCCGCCTTCGTCCACGACCAGCTGGTGATGACGGTAGCGCGGCTCCGGCAGATCGAGCAGCCGCTGCAGGAGACGATGCAGGCTCGTGGCGTGGAAGAGGTCGCGCCCGCGCACAATGTCGGTCACGCCTTGCAGCGCGTCGTCGACGACGACGGCGATGTGGTAGCTCGCGGGCGTGTCCTTGCGCGCGATGACGACGTCGCCCCATAGCTTCGGGTCGGCGGAGATGACGACGAATTCGGCGTCGTCGCTCAAGAGGGCGCCCTTCTTGGACAGCCGGGCGCCGGGCGTGAGCAATCCCTCCCCTTTACGGGGAGGGCGCCGCCGCGAAGCGGCGGCGGGCGGGGTCCCACCAGGAGCCTCCCCCCACCCCGCCCTCTCCTCAAGAGGAACGGATGGGATCGCATCGCGGGATTCGCGAAACTCCCGCCAGCTCACCCCCTGCCCCGCGCGCGCCGCCGCCTTGGCCATATCGAGCCGCAGCGCGACGCCGCCCCGCGTCAGCGTCTCGCGCGCGGGGCGGCGGGGCTTGTCGCGGCAGGTTCCGGGATAAAGCGGCGCGCCGTCGGGGTCGCAAGGCCAATCGGCATGAGCGGCTGCGAATTTGGCGATGTCGGCGCGCGTGCAGTCGCAGGCGTAGAGCAGCCCCATCGCATCGAGCCGCTCCAAGGCGCTCGCGTAATCCTCGAAATGTTCGGATTGCCGGCGTACGGGCTTTTCCCATTCGAGCCCGATCCAGGCGAGATCCTCGAAAATCGCCGCTTCGAACTCGGGCCGCGCGCGGCCCCGGTCGATGTCCTCGATGCGCAGGAGAAAGCGCCCGTCGCAGGCGCGCGCCAGCCCGAAATTCAGCAGCGCTGAATAGGCGTGGCCCAGATGCAGGAAGCCGTTTGGCGACGGAGCGAAACGGAAAACCCTTTGTTCCGGGAAAGCCATCGACTGCGTTTCCTCGCACTCCTGTCAAGTTGAAGCGGGATTTCGATATTTCGCCGTCCCTGTGGACGCCGGACGACGCATGCGTCATCATGCCGCAACAAGACCAATGATTTGACGGATTCGGGTTGCAAGACATGCCAGATTTCGAGTCCCTGGTCGATGACATCTACGAAGCGGCGGCGGACCCGGACTGCTGGCCCCGCATCATGCACGACATCGGCAAGGTCGCGGACGCGGCCGGCGGCGCGATCGTCGCGCGCCGGGCCGACGCCTGGCTCGGCTGGCGCTGTTCCGGGGCGCTGGCGCGTGGGGCCGACGCCTTTTTCAGCGGAGGCGGTCTCGCCCGCAGTCAGGTTCCCCCCCGCCTTCTGGCTTTCAACCGGGCCGGTTTCGTCGCGGACCAGGAGGGGT
Organism: Methylocystis parvus OBBP; assembly: GCF_027571405.1. Lineage (GTDB taxonomy): Bacteria > Pseudomonadota > Alphaproteobacteria > Rhizobiales > Beijerinckiaceae > Methylocystis > Methylocystis parva. The sequence goes on along the minus strand of NZ_CP092968.1, from coordinate 3,945,286 downwards.
TCACCGAAGAGGAATTCAGCGCCGACCCGGTCATCAGGGAATGGTGCGGCCCGATCGGCATCCATCATTGCACGGCGACGGCGATACCCATTCCCAATGGCGACCTGGTTGTATTTCAAGTGAAGCGCCGCAAAGGCGAGGCGCCTTTCGGACGCGCGGAGCTCGCAAAGCTCGACGCCCTGCGACCGCATCTCGCGCGGGCCGGGCTTCTCGCGGCGCGCTGGCGGCTCGAGCGTTTGCGCTCGGCGACGGAAGCGCTCGCCATTCTCGGGGTTCCCGCGGCCATCCTCGACGCCGAAGGCAGGGTCCTCGCCGCCAATGGGCTCATCGAGGAACTGACTTCGCATCATGTCTGGATGCCGAAGGACCGCATCGCCCTGATCGAACCCGCGGCGGACAAGCTGCTTCGGCGCGCCATCGCCGATCTCGGCGCTCCCGTCGCCGCTTCGGTGCGCTCTTTTCCGTCGAGAGGCAGCCGGGACCAGCCGGTGGTCGTCCATCTCATTCCGGTCACCGGCGACGCGCGCGACCTTTTCGGCGGCGGACTTGGCGTTCTGGCGATTACGCCGATCTCGAAGCCCGCCGCGCCCGACAACGCCGTCGTCCAGAGCCTGTTCGATCTGACGGCGGCGGAAGCGCGGGTCGCGGGCGGCCTCGTCGAGGGATTGACCCTCGACCAGATCGCCGAGCGGCACAAGGTCGGAATCAACACCATTCGCACGCAGATGAAATCCGTCTTCGCGAAGACGGGCGCGAGCCGCCAATCCCAGCTTTCCGCCCTGCTCGCCGCGCAGCCCAAATTTCCATTGCAGCCGGTCGGCGGGTGATGATTGCTAAACGTTCCGCGCGCGCTCGACGATAGCGAGCGCCGCCGCAAGAACCTCCTCGCGATCGAGCTCGCTGGTGTCGAGCTTTATCGCGTCGTCGGCGGCCTTCAGCGGCGCGGCGCTTCTTTCGCTGTCTCGCGCGTCGCGCTTTCGCACATCGTCGAGAATGGCTGCGTAATCCACCGCTTCGCCGCGCGACGCCAGCTCCAGCGCGCGGCGCTGGGCGCGGGTCTCGGGCGTCGCGGTGACGAAAATCTTTACGCGCGCCTCTGGACAGATCACGGTGCCGATGTCGCGGCCGTCGAGCACGGCGCCCTCGGGGCGCGCGGCGAAGGCGCGCTGCATGTCGATGAGCGCGGCGCGCACCGGCGGCATCGCCGCGACGACGGACGCCGCCTCGCCCATTTCGCGCGCCCGCAGGCGCGCTTCGTCGAAATCGGTCAGCGAAAGACCGCGCGCGGCTTCGACGGCGGCCTCCACATCGTCGAGCGGCAAGCCTTCGTCGAGCAAGGCGCAGGCCGTGGCGCGATAGAGCAGGCCCGTATCGAGATGCGGCAGGCCGTAATGCTCGGCGAGCTTGCGCGCGAGCGTGCCCTTGCCGGACGCCGCCGGCCCGTCAATGGCGATGACGAGGCTCACGAGAAGCGCGCTCCAAGGCTTTCCATCAGCGGGCGGAAGGAGGGGAAACTCGTGGCGATCATCGTCTCGTCGTCTACGGTCACTTTGTTCCGTGCGGCGAGCCCCATGACGAGGAAGCTCATCGCGATGCGGTGATCGAGATGCGTCTCGACCAGTCCGCCGCCAGATACGCCGCCGCCGCGCACGATGAGATCGTCGCCGACAATCTCGCAATCGACGCCGTTGGCCTTCAGCCCGGCCGCGATGGCCGCAAGACGATCGGATTCCTTCACGCGAAGTTCCGAGAGGCCGCGCATGCGCGTCTCGCCTTTCGCGAAGGAAGCCGCCACCGCGAGGATCGGATATTCGTCGATCATGGATGGCGCACGCGCCGCCGGGACGTCGACTCCGCTCAGAGAAGAGAAGCGCGCACGCATGTCGGCGACTTCCTCGCCTCCCTCCTCGCGTTTATTGTCGAGCGTGATGTCGGCGCCCATTTCCTGCAACGTCGTCAGCAGCCCGCTACGCAACGGATTGGTCATCACGCCTTCGACGACGATGTCGGAGCCCGGCGCGATCAGCGCCGCGACGAGCGGGAAAGCGGCGGAGGACGGATCGGCCGGCACGCGTACGGGACGCGCGACGAGTTCGGGCCGGCCCTCGAGCGTGATCTTGCGGCCGTGCGGACCATAAGATTCGCTCGTCACCTCGGCGCCGAAATGGGCGAGCATCTTTTCCGTATGGTCGCGCGAGGCCTCAGCCTCGATGACGATCGTCCGTCCGGGAGAGTTCAAGCCGCATAAAAGCACAGCCGATTTGATCTGCGCCGACGCGACGGGCGTTTTGTATTCGACCGGAAGCGGCTCGGCCGAGCCCTGCAGCACCAGCGGCAGGCGGCCGCCCTCGGCTTGTTCCAGCACCTGTGCGCCCTGCAGGGCCAGCGGGTCGAGAATGCGCTTCATCGGACGCTTGCGAAGCGAAGCGTCGCCGTCGAAACGGGCGACGATCGGATGGCCGGCGACGACGCCCATCATCAGCCGCGAGCCCGTGCCGGCATTGCCGAAATCGAGCGTCTCGACGGGCTGGAGAAGCGAGCCCAGCCCCGCGCCCCAAACGCTCCAGGAGCCCGGCGAATGGCGCACGACCTTCGCCCCAAGCTGGCGGGCGGCCTGCGCCGTGCGCAATACGTCCTCGCCCTCCAGAAGTCCCTCGACCTTCGTCTCGCCGGTCGCGAGCAGGCCGAAAATCATGGAGCGGTGAGAAACGGATTTGTCGCCTGGCGGCCGCACGCGGCCCGAAAGCGGGCCGGAGGCGGCGGCGGCGAGCGGCGCGGCGGGAGCGTGGGCGGCGGTCAAAGCATGTTTCCCTGGCGGATGGCGGCGGCCAATATCCGCCTTCTAGCCGGGAGGCCGGGGCTTGTCATTCCCGAGCAAGCAGGAATTCAGCCCCGGAGAAGGAAATCCGAGAAGCTGCTGGAAGCGCCCGAACCGGGGACCGCCTTGGCGGGTGCGGAGGATGGAGCGGGCGATGGGAATCGAACCCACGACATACAGCTTGGGAAGCTGTCGTTCTACCACTGAACTACGCCCGCGAGCGGCGAAAACCGCTCAGTTTGTATAGGGTTTTTCCTCGATCGGAGCAAGGCGCCCCGAGCCGTCGGCGGCAGGAAAGGGAAACGAACGGAGCTTTTTGGAACGAAAAGTCCCGTAGAAGTCCCGTTCCGCGTTCTGTTGATGTTCTTCTGCCACGCCCTGCGCTAACCGCCACGCCTGACTCGCGGTGAATCGCTGCGACCTATGGGAAGCGGTGGACTATCTTGGCATGACGGTCGAGATGTTGCGCGCATCCCATTCCGCACGCGACTGAAGAACGCCCGTTCCTTTGAGCGCGTCGCCCTCCTGCTTCGTTCCCTGAACGTCGGATATGGACGACAACTCGGACATGGCGAACGCCACGGCGTTTCTTCGCCGCATTCAACTCCGTGCAAGCGAGTGCGTTAGTTAACTTTGGTTACAGGCTGAGCCTCGAGAGCGGTTCGCGCGTGCTCGTTCTCTTCGGGAACGACCACCCGCACGATTAGCCCGCCGCCTTTGCGATCCAGCAATTCGACCGTTCCGCCCTGGCTCTCCACGAGAGAGCGCACGATGGAGAGGCCGAGTCCGAATCCGCCTTTGTCGCCGACCGTGCGCCCCGCCTGCCCCCGCACGAAGGGTTCGAACATAACCGCCTTGAGCCCGTCCGAGATTCCGGGACCATCGTCGACGACGTCGATCTGCAAGCGCCCTCCATCGAGCCTCTCGACCGCGATCTCGACGGCTCCGCCGTGATTGATGGCGTTCTCCACGAGATTGGTGAAGACCCGATGCATTTCCGAAAGGGACCCGCGCATCATGAGGATCTTGTCGCAATCGTAGCTGACCTTGTGCCCCAGTTCGTTGAATTCATCGACAACCGTCTGAATGACGCTGCTGACGTCGATCACGGAATGGTCGCTGCGCTTATCCTGGGTGCGCAGATATTCGAGATTCTTGCGCAGCATGGCGTCCATCAACTGAATGTCCTTCTGCATTTTATGGCGTAGATTCTCGTCGGCGATGAATTCCGTGCGCAGGCTCATGCGCGTGATGATTGTTTTGAGATCGTGGCTGACGGCGGCGAGCACATGGGTCCGCTCGGCGACCATGGCGAGAATACGCTCCTTCATGCCGCGTATCGCGCGGTGCAGATCGCGAATCTCCCTTGGGCCGCGCTGGATGAGCGACGTCTTGAGGCCGTTCTGGGTCGGGAAGGATTCAGCGCGCCGCGCGAGCTCGTCCAAAGGCGCAATAATGTAATTGGAAAGGAAGATCAGAATGATCGTCGCGCTTATGAAGAAGAGGAATCCAGCGCGCGCCCAACGCGTCATATAGAATGGATAATGCGGCTCGGGCTCCCAGAGCCAGCGCCACAGGAGGCGCGAGGGCTTGCGGTGCTGCGCGACGGATATGATCGCGTAACCGCCTTTCTCGAGCGGCAGGGCCAGCGTGTCATGCGCATTGTGAAGAGGCGCTGTTGCGAAAGCCTTTTCCGGGCTCGTCAGATGCGCGTTGATCCGTCGGATCTCCGCCTCGAAAATGGGCTCCCTGGTGTCCAGCGCTTCAGGCCGATCGCCGCGAATGGAAATCACGGCGTAAGGCGCGGCGAAATGAACCTTGTTGATGAGCGCGTTTCTCTCCGTCACGGGAACGGAGTCGAGCGCCAGGAGCAGGCCGGTGATGAAATCAGCTTCCGAGACATAGTGACGGCGTCCTTCGGACTCCATCGCATGGAGTATGACGACGATGACGAGCTGGTAGGCGACGATCGAGCCAAGGATCAAAAGTGAAATCTGACCGAGAAGGTGGTCCGGCCGCAAGCGGCGCACGAAGTCGGAAAGGATCATTTCGACTCACTTTGATCGGAGAGAGGCGCGGCCTCGAGAGCCGCGACGAGCGCTTTGTCCAGCATGACGTCCTCAGCTTCGACGACGGAGGCGTCCTGGGTCCAGACAATCGCGCAACGGATCGGCTTTCCCGGATAGAGCGGCGCCAGCGCGGCGCGATACAGCGCGAGCTGGCGCAGTTGCGCCAGATGCGGAATATCGCGCCGGCGTCCGGTTTTGAAATCCGCGAGCAAGACTTCGTCCGACGTCTCGGCCAGACGATCGATGCGCCCGGATATTGCATGGCCCCCTGCAAGCGTCGCCACGATGTCGACCTCCGCCGCGGAGTGTGGGCCAAAGAGCGGCGCGAGCTCCGGCGCGTCGATGACCGAAAGCGCCGCACGGAGGATCTCGGCCCGGCGCGCATCGTCGAGTCCCGGTCCGCGCCGCTCCAGAAAAAGCGCCGCCGCCTCGACGCGCCGCCCGGGCGCGCATTGGGGAAGATGCTGCAGCAGGGCATGAGTCAACCGGCCGACGAGCGCGCGCTCCACATCCTTGCGCATCGGCGCGCTTCCGCCGGAGCGGTCGAAAGCGTCGGCTCCCGCGAGCGCGCTCGACGGCCGCATGGGAGGCGTGGGCGCGGCTTCTCGCGGCGCCGGCATGCGCGCAAAGGTCGGTGTCGACGTCTCGCAAGGCTGGGCGGCGGCGCGTGAAACGTCGGCGCGCCGTGGCGCCTCGCCCCGTCGCAGAATATAGCCTTCCGGATCGTCGGGATTGGGAAGCCTCTCGCAGCTCGCGCCGAGCGCCTCGACAATCATATTGTGCCAGCAACCCTCGGCCGGACCCTTCGCGCCATGATGGCCGGAGACATAAAGTCTTTCCTCCGCGCGCGTCATGGCGACATAGAGCAGGCGCCTGTGTTCGGCGCGCTCCGCCTCCCGACGTTCGTCGCGCGCCTCGATGACAGCCGCCGGATCATAATCGCGCCCGCGCGCCCAGACGAGCGACTGACCGCCGGCTCCGTCATCCAGGGTGAGGAGCTTGGGGTCATGCTTGCCCGCCGGCGCGCCGCATGTGTCGGGGAGGAACACGATCTTCGCCTCCAGACCTTTCGCCGCATGCGCGGTCATCACGCGCACGGTTTCGCCGGCCGCCTCCATGTCGCGTTTGATCGAGAGCTCCAGCGTTCCGATCATCGCCAGAAACGCCACGAGAGAGGGCGACTGTTCGCGCTCGAAGGAAAGCGCCAGCCGCAAGAACTCGTCTATGGCGTCATTCGCCTCCGGACCAAGCCGCGCGACGAGCCGTCGCCGTCCGCCGCCGGGTCCTAGCACGCTATTGTAGAATTCATAGGGTGGAGTCGTGGCGGCGTCGCGGCGCCATGCGTCGAACATCAGCGCCGCCATTCGATCCTTCGCTTCGGCGCTGGGGCGAAGAGCCGCATAGAGCGAACCGGGGCGATGCGCGGAGAGACGAAGCAGATCGTCGTCGTCAAAACCCATCAAGGGAGATTTGAGCACGGTCGCGACCGTAAGATCGTCCTCGGGAAGCAAGGATGCGCGACCGAGGGCGACAAGATCGTTTACGGCGATATGTCGCGCGAGGTCGAGCCTGTCCGCCCCCGCGACCGGCACGTTCTCCGCTTTCAAAGCGCGGATCACCGCCTCGAAGAAAGCGCCGCGCTTGCGCACGACAATAAGGATGTCCCGCGGCTCGACGGGGCGCAACGTTTTATTGTCCTCTACGCATTCGCCCCCGCCCGGCGCCAACAGGGCGCTTATTTTCGCCGCGACGCTCCGCGCGAGGCGCTCGGCTGGATCTTTGGCCGAGGCATAGTCGAGCGGCAGGCGCCAGTCTTCCGGCTCCTCTTTGCCGAGCGGTCCGATTGGGCTCCAGATTTCTATCGAGGCGGCGACATGGGACTTCGCGGCCTCGTGCTTCAACGGCGGCTTCGCGGGATCGAGATCGCAACTGAGGCCGACGCCGTTATCTCCGAAATTGAAGACATCGTCCACGGCGGCGAGAACGCCGGGAGCCGAACGGAAGGACTCGACGAGGCGCACATATTCGAAGCGTTGCGAAATGGCGGCGAAGCTCGCTTGAAAGCTGCGGCGCATGGAGTCGAACTTCTCCGGGGCCGCGCCCTGGAACGAAAAGATCGACTGCTTGTCGTCTCCGACCGCGAAAAAGCTGCGCTTTACGCGTCGAGCGCCGACGCCAGCGCAGAACTCCTTCGCGATCGCCGTAAGGATATCCCATTGCCGCGCGCTCGTATCCTGCGCTTCGTCCAACAAGATGTGATCGATCTGCGCGTCGAGCTTGTAGAGGACCCAGGATGGATTGGAGCGGTGAAGGAGCCGCCGCGCGCAATCGATCAAATCGTCGTAATCGAGGTAGTTGCGGTAGCGTTTCGCGCGCTCATACTCCGCGATAATGGCGTCGCCGATTGAAGCGAGCGCCAGCGATCGCTCGACCACCGACGCCGCTTTGCGCTTATCGACCAGTCGCGCCAGACGATCGCGCTCGGCCTCCATCCTCGCGAGAATGCCTGGGCTGATTTTCTCCATGCCGGCCGTAACGATTTTCTGCTTGGCCGAACCTCGGGGCTTTCCCTCATTCGTGTAAAAAACTGAAATGTATCGATTGACGCGGTCAGACCCCGGCGAGAGAGCGGCGGCTTCCTGTAGCGTCGCCGCAAGTTTTTGATCGTTCCTGGAGCCCTGTCGCAGAATGGCGACAAGCTCGGGCCACTCCGCGGCGTCCGCCATGATCTGCTCGTCGACCGTTGCGAGCGTCTCATCCGCGCCGAGCCCCAGTCTTCGACGAAGCCGGCGCGCATATTCGTCCTGCTCGAAAGCCTGCGCCAGCGCATCGCGATGCGTGAGCAACTCGCCGCAAAGATCGTCGAACCCGCTTTCCGTCGTCTCCCGCGCCACAAGCCGCAGCGCCTCGTTGAGAGAGCCGGAGGCGCGCATCGCCTCGACAATCGCGCGACTCTTCGCGGCCCGCAGCAATTCCGAGCGCGCCGCATCGTCGACGACTTCAAAACCAGCGGGCGCATTGGCCTCGAAGGGAAAGATATGCAGCAGCTTTTCGCAGAAGGCGTGGATCGTCTGGATTTTCAGCCCGCCGGGCGTTTCGACGGCGCGCGCGAAGAGACGACGGGCGAACGCCAGATCGGCGCGGCTCGGCGCCTGCGCGCCGGTCCCCTCGATCTCGCGGGTCAGCGCGTCATCGTCGAGCAAGGCCCATTGCGCGAGCTTGTCGAAGACGCGGGTCGACATATTGGCGGCCGCCGCTTTCGTGAAAGTCAGACAAAGTATCTGGGACGGACGCACGCCCTCCAACAGAAGCCGCAAAACGCGCTGCGTCAGCACATAGGTCTTGCCGGACCCCGCATGCGCGGCGACCCAGGCGGAGACATGCGGATCGGAGGCGCGCTGTTGCGCGCGGATCGTCATGGAGAGAAAAGCGCGATCGTTCATGCGCCCTCCCCGCCGCCTCGCGACCATTCTTTAACGCGAGCCAGATGGTCATATGCGCCTTCATGAGCGACGAGCGCAACGAAAGGACGCGAGGGATAAGGCGTCCGCGGCTCTCGAAATTGCGAGAGCATTTTCAAAAGTTCGAGGCGATGCAATCCGACGACTTCTTCGAATGTCGCATTGTCGAATTTCAACGGTTGCGGCTTACCGCCATTCTTCAGCCCCACATAGGCGCCGCCGATGACGCGATGCGCGCCGATATCCTCGAAGGCGCCCGCTTCGATCATCGCCGCCTCCAGGGTGATCTGCGGCGCGAAACCCGCCTGAACCTGCTTTATCGTCGGCGTCCGTCCGGTCTTGTAATCGAAAACGCTCGCCATTCCATCGAGACCGACCTCGATGCGATCCGCCTTTGCGGTCAGCATGAATATCGAGCCGTCATCGAGTTTCAAAGGCCATGACGCTGACTTTTCCATAAAGATCGCGCCGCCCTCCGCGCGTCGTTCTTTTTCGAAAGAGAGCGCGTAATCGAGCCCCGCGACGAGACGCGGCCAGGCGAAGGTCTCGAACGCCGGATCGGCGAAGAATGGGGCGAGACCCTCGCGCGCAATCGCCAGCAGCGTATCGCGCGCATCGTCCGGCAGGGGTCCGCTTGGATGACGCGCGACGAACGCCTCCAGCGCCGCATGAATGGCGGTCCCCAATTCGCGCGCGCCGATCTCGACCCCCAATGGATCGAGAGGCGTCAATTTCAGGATTTGTTCGGCGAAGATTGCGTAAGGGTCCCGGCGGAGGACCTCGATGCGCGTAACGCTCAGCCTTTGAGGCCGCAGATCGAGCGGCGGGCACGGCGCCGGACGCGGCAAGACGGCGATCTCGGATGCGCTCGGCTGATCGAGCGCCGCAGCGATGGCGAGCATGTCCGCGCCGCGCTGCCGGCAATCCTGCAGCGCTTCGCCCGCAAGCGCTTCGAGGCGCGTCAGGAAGCGCGACGCCACGGTCGGCGAGCCGTCGCGCTTCGCCGCGCGGCTGAGAACGACGCTCTCGGCGCCGAGCGCCATCATGAAATCATGCGCGCTCTGGCCGATGCGCCGCTCCGGCGGCGAAAGCTTCAGTTGCGCGCGCATGGAGCGGTTGAGAAAAGCGCCCGTCTCGGTCTGCGGCGGCCAGACGCCCTCATCGAGACCCGCAAGCAGCATGAGGTCGGCTTCGATGAGACGCGCTTCGAGCGGGCCCAGAATTTTGAGACGCGGATGCGCCCGGCGCGGACCGCGCAATGTCGTCTCGAAGGCGATGCGGTCGAAAAGCGCGGCGTAGGAGGCCGCGTTGAAGCCCGAAGGCGCGCTCGCGCATGCGAGCCGTTCGAAAAGATCGAAAAGCGCGAGCGGATCGTCGCCCTCGCTCTCCCCGGCGCCGCGCGCGACGGCCTCGAAAGCCGCGCGATGAGCGAGCGCGAAACGTCTCAGATCAACTGCGCCGGCCACTGCGCGAAAGGACGAGAAGGCCGCTTCGACCTCTTCGAGCAAGGCCTGAATGGCGAGCCATTGCGCCGCATCGATGCGTCGCGCGGCCGGATGCGCATGAATGTCGGCCGCCTTCGCTTTCGCGGTCTCGACGCGCGCGGCGTATCCATCCGCGGCGGCCGGGATCGCGCGCAGCACGCCGATTTCAACGAGCGGCGCAAGCGTGAGAATGTCGTCGCGCTCGCGGCCGAAATGCGCCACCGGATGCGCGAGCAGCGAGGCGATGGCGACAGCGTCAAGTCCGCGCGCGCCAATCGAAGCGATCAGACGCGCAAGCGCGCCGGCCTGCGTCGATGCGAGCGACGCGCCGCCGGAGTCGTCAATGTCGATCTCGAAACGGCGCAGTTCCGCCGCGACCCTGCGCGCAATATTACGATCCGGGGTGACGAGCGCAGCCGTGCGTCCCGGCGTCTCCAGCGCCTCCCGCAAGAAAAGCGCAAGGGCCAGAGCCTCCATCTGCTCGTCGGGCGCCTCGAGCAAAGCGACGCCGTCGAGCGCCTCGCGAAAGCCTTCGCCCTCCCTGTCGCGAAAGCTGCGCCAGTCCGCCGTCGCATCCGCTGGAAGCATGGCCTGCGAGACCAGCCTGCGCCGCTGTGCGCGCTTCTCTGGAAGCATGCTGAGTTCGCGCACGTCCGCGCGCTCCAGCCTCATGACGCCGAGCAGACGTTTGAGCATCGTCTGCGGATGCGTGAAGGCGGGCTCATCCTCCCCTTCTCCCACCTGCGCCCATGCGGCTTCGTCCATCTCCTGATCCAGGCCCGGCAAAACGACCGCGCCCTGCTCGAGCGACGCAATGGCGGAGAGAAGCCGCGCGGTCGTCGGCTGCGCGCCCGTCGAACCGATCGCGATGACTGGCGCGTGGTCCGCGGCGGAGATCAACGTCTCGATCTGCGCTTCGATCAGGCGCTTCTGGCGCATCGAGGGATCGACCCGTCCGATTTCCCGCAAGATTGCAGGCCATTGCTCCAAAGCGATGCGAAGGAAAGCGGTCGTGATCGACCAATATTGGTCGAAAGCGCTGTCGTCGATCGCGTCCTTTATGGCATTGGCGTCGACGCTTTCGATGATGAACTCGTCGATCAGCGCGGCAAGGTCGGCGGCGAGCGCATAGGCGCCCGCGGGAGAGGCCGCGACGAGAAAGGGCTCGCTTTCATCATGGACGAAGCCGCCGTCGTCATCGGCGGAGACAATCGCCGAGCCGATCGCCTCCGACCATTTGGCGACGAGTTGCGCGAGTAGCAGACGCCGCTCGATTTCTTCGATCTGGGGTCGGTCGGCGTCCTCGAAGTCCTGGCCGAAATCGCCAAAGAGCGCGGTCGTCTCGCGATCGTCGAGACCGCCGAGAGGAAGAATGCGCGGCAGGAACGTCGCGCCCTTGCCGAACGCGCGCGCAAATTGGGCGCTAAGCGCGCGTCCGGCGCGCTGGGTCGGCACGTAGATCGTGGCGCGCGCCATGGCGATGGGCGGCGAGTTTCGCGACAGGACAGGAAGAATTTCGCCGCCGAGAAAAGCGTCGACAAAAGATTCGAGGAAGGGCGCTCCTGGCGCAATGGTGTAGACGTTGCGTCGCGTCGCCACACTCACCTCCGTTGCGCGGCGATCGCTTTCTCAGCCTGTTCGATCGCCGCGACCGTGCCGACATGGAGCCACAATCCGTTGGAGACGACGCCAAAAAGTCGACCTTTCTCGGCGGCGGAGAAAAGGAAAGGCGCGAGCTTGAACACGTCCTTCGCCTCTCCCGCGAAAAGCTGCGGCTTGATCAGGCCGACCCCGGAATAGACATAAGGCTTCGCGCCCTCGCGGCGGATGATGCGGCCTTCGGGAGAAAGGTCGAAATCGCCCTCCCAATCGACGCCCACGCTGCCTTGCGTCGGCGACAGCAACAGCGCCGCATCCATCTCGTTTGCGTCCCACGCCCGCGCCAGCGCGAGGAGATTGGATCGGGCGGCGCCGAACCAGAAGGCGTCGGTGTTGCAGATGAAGAAGGGATCGTCGCCAATGAGCGGCAGGACTTTCTTGATGCCTCCGCCCTGATCGAGAAGCAGATCGCGCTCATCGGAGAGGACGATGCGGGGCTCCATGCGCGACGCCAGATGCGCCTCGATCTGATCGGCGAGGTGATGCACATTGACGATCGCCGTCTCGACGCCGGCGCGCGCAAAATCGTCGAGCGCATAATCGATGAGCGCGCGGCCCGCGACCGAAACGAGCGGCTTCGGCGTCGCATCCGTTAAAGGCCGCATGCGCGTGCCGAGACCCGCCGCGAAGACCATGGCTGTCTTCGGCATGGACGCGGCGCCGTCAGGGCGCGTTGAAGAGGCCGGGGAGATTGGATTCATACCACGCTTTTATCTCAGCCAGCGCGGGATGTCGCAAGCTCTTCTTCAGATAGGCTTCGACGCGGGGCATATGCGCCAGATATTGCGGCTTGCCGTCACGCTGGTCGAGACGCGCGAAGATGCCAAGCACCTTCGTCGCGCGCTGCGCCGCCAGCGTCATATAGGCCTTGGCGAAGGCCGCCATGTCGAAGGATTCGTCCGCATCCTTGCGCAGCTTGGCGTAATGGGCGAGCAGCTTCAGCTCCAGATCGTCCGGCACGGCGACGCGTGCGTCCTGGCCGAGCGACGCCATGTCATAGGCCGGGTGGCCGAGCACGCAGTCCTGAAAGTCGATGACGCCGATGCGCCTGACGCCCTGGCGGCTCTCGAGCCAGATCAGATTGGGCGAATGATAATCGCGCAAGGTCCATGTCGGCGGCGCGCTGGCGACCTCGAGCAGCGCCTGTCGCCATAAATTGGAAAAAACGGCGCGCGCGCCGGAGGCGACGGCGGCCTTCCGATGCGGCACATACCATTCGAGCAGCAGATCGACCTCGATCAGCAGCGCGTCCAGATCGTATGGCGGGATATGATAATTTCCGGCGCCGTCGATCGGCAGCGCTTCAGGCAGGCGCTGGGAGTGAAGATGCGCCAGCGCCGCCGCGGCTTCCAGATAGCGCTCGGAGATCGGACCGTTTTCATCGACGACGCCTTCGCGTCCCAGATCTTCGACGATCAGCAGCCCGGCGTCGAGATCCTGTCCGTAAATTTCGGGCGCCGAGAGCCCATGCGCCAGCAGGCCATGCGCGACGGCGACGAAAGGCTTCACATTCTCTGCAAGATGCGCAATGGCGCTGTAGGATTTGCCGTAGCGGATCGGCGGCCCGTCGGGGCGCGGCGGCGAGATCATGAGAATCGCGCGCTGGCCGTCGGGCTTGACGAGCGTTTCATAGGCGCGCGACGAGGCGTCGCCCAGGAGAAAGCTGCGCGTCGCGTCCGCCCAGCCCTCGCGACGCAACAATTCGCGCAGCGACTTGAAGGATTTGAGCCGGGCCGCGAAGGCGCCATAGCCGGAAATCGTCACGCGCCGGGCGTCGCGATTGTCGGCGTCGGCGAAGCTCAGCCGCACGTCCAGCCGGTCCGGCGGCAGGACCTCGGGCGCGCGCTCGGCCCATTCCGCGAGAACGATGGCGTCTTCCACCGCCTCTTCCCAGCCGAGGCCGGACAGCTCCGACGCCGATCCGATGCGGTAGAAATCCGCATGCACGATGCGCGCGGTCTCGCCCTCGTAGATCTGCATGAGCGTAAAGGTCGGGCTCGGCGCCTCTATGGCCGGGTCGTCGAGCAGCTTTCGGATCAGCGCGCGTGCGAAGGTCGTCTTGCCTGCGCCGAGATCGCCTGCAAGCGTCACGGTATCGCCGTTCTTGAGCAAAGCGGCGATGTCGGCCGCGAGCGCGGCGGTCGCCGTTTCGTCCGCAACTTCGACGCGCCAGACGGTCTTGCCCGCCATTTCGTCCGTCATTGCGCGCCTCCTTCTCTCGCGGCGGGCCGCATCTCCTCATGCGCCGCCCGCGCCGGGAAGACGCAGGTGACGGTCGTGCCCTCGCCCGGCGCGGAGTCGATGAAAACCTTGCCGCCATGCAGCTCCATGAAGGCCCGCACGATGGAGAGCCCGAGCCCGACGCCGCGATGGCGCGAACCGGCCGTATGCGACTCGAATCTCTCGAAGACGCGCTCCAGCACGTCCGGGGGAATGCCGCGCCCGCGATCGGTGACCTTAAAGACGACGTCGTCCTCGCGCCGCAAGGCGGCGAGCGTGACCGTCTGGCCCGGGCTCGAAAAGCCGATGGCGTTGGAGAGCAGATTGAACAAAATCTGCCGCACGCGCTTTGCGTCGCCCCGGAACGCGCCGACATTGTCCAGCGCGACGATCTGCACGTCTATCGAATTCTCGGCGAGACGGTCCTGCACGCCCTCGATCGCGGCGCGCATGGTCGCGAGCACGTCGACATCGGAGAATTCAAGCTCCAGCGCGTCCTCGTCGATGGTGGCGAGGTCGAGAATATCGTCGATGATCGCGAGAAGCGCCGCCGAGGACTTGCTGACATAGCCAAGATATTCGAACTGGCGCGGATTGAGCGGGCCCGTCGAATCTTCGCCCAGGAGATGCACGAATCCGTTGATGTTGTTGAGCGGCGAGCGAAGCTCGTAGCTGACGTGGTGGATGAAGTCGTTGCGCAGCTTCTCCGCCGCCATCAACGCCTTGTTGCGCTCGGAAAGCGCGCGTTCGGCGCTCACATCCGCCGTCACGTCGACGAAAGTCAGCAGCGCCGCGCCGTCGAGCAGGGACTGCGCCGTACAGTCGAGCACGACGCCGTCGCTGCGTTCGATGCGACGCGTGAAGCCTTCGCGCATATCGTTGAAGCTCGTGACGAAGCTTTGCAGCTTGCCCCAGGTCTCCTCGTCGTCATGCAGCGTCTTGCAATGGGCGACGATCGTTTCGAAACGCGGCTTTTCCGCAAGTTCCTCGGGTTCGAGACGCCACATGCGGGCGAAAGCCGGGTTGCAGAAATTGAGACGTCCGTCCGCCCCGAAAACCGCGACGCCTTCATGCAGCGTCTCCAGGGTTTCGCTCTGCGTTCGGTTCAGCGCGACGAAGCGCGTCGCGAGATCGACCGCCTCGGTCGTGTCGTCATAGAGATAGGTCACGCCGCCGCGCGGATCGGGATGCGCGACGACGTCGACGATGCGGCCATCCGGCAAATGCCAGGTGTGGCGCATCGGATCGTTCGATCGATAAGCCTCGAAGAGGCGTTCCTTCCACGCCTTGTAATCGGACTCCGCGGGCAGGCGGCCGTCGGCGCGTAGCCGGTCGAGAATTTCTCCGTCGGTCGGCTTCTGGTCGAGGAACGCGGCGCCGAGCTGCCAGAGCTTGGCGTAGGCGTCGTTGTGATAGGCGAGGCGGCGGCTGCGATCGAAAATGGCGACCGCGGTGGGCAATTGATCGAGCGTGCGCTTATGCGATTGCATCTGCTGCTCGAGATCGGCGCGAACGGTCTCCACTTCGTGCCGGTCGATGGCCATCGCCGCCGGCATGTCCGGCGACGCCGTTTGCGTGACGTCGAGCATATGGCGCGACCCCGCGACGATCGCGGGAACGCGCGCGCGCCACACGACGCCTTTCGCCAACGCCTGCGCCGCCTCGGAGCGCGCGGATTGATCGAGCAATTCGAGCCCGCGCGAGATGGCGTCCGCGGCGTCCTTCGCCTCGACCGCGGCCACATAGGCGCTGTTCACGTAAACGAGCCCGCCCTTTGCGTCGCGCGCCCAAACGGGCGCAAGCGAGGCGTCCAGCAGCGCGTGCAGGCCGGCGAGATGGCGCTCCGTTTCGGCGTGGCGCTCGCGCAGGCCGATCAGCTCAAGACGATCTCCGGAAACCTCGCGGATGCGCAACACGGCGCTGCCGCCGACAGCGCGACCTTCGGCGTCGAAATATCGGCCCGCGACGCCGGCGAGCGGAAGCCGAAAAGAGTCGCCGTTCTTGCGAAGCCGGTCGACAGCGGCCTCGAGCGCCTGAGCGTCGGCGGGAGCGAGCCATGTCCCGAAAGCAAGGATGCGGCGCGGCGCGGCGGCGGTCTCGAAAACGGGAAGACCGGAGACGCCGACGTCCGGCTCTCCATCCGGACCGCTCCAGGCGATGAAGGCCTGGGGCTCGCTCGAGAGGAAGGTCTTCGCGCGATCATGTCTCGCGCGCGCATCCTCGAGTTCGGAGACGAGTTCGGCCTCGCGGGCGCGCCAGCTCTTGCGCTCGCTGATATGAGTGAGGGCGACGACCGCCGAAAAAAGCGCAAGCCCGCCGCTGAAGGCGAAGCCGACGACGTCGGAGTCGATCGACAGATTGGCCGCGACGCCCGGAACCTGCGCCATAGCGGGCGCGGAAAACAGCGCGCCGCATATCGTCGTCGCGCCGCGCGCCAGTCCAATGGACGCCCGCCCCGCGCCGCGCGGCCAGTCAACGCCGGAATGCTTTCGGCCGCACCGCATCATGAGCGAGACGTTTCCTTTCGCGCGCAAACCAGCTTAGGCCACATGCAGACTGGGCTCCAGAGAGACGATGCGAGGTGCTCTTTACAAAACGCCACAGGGTTGCGCCGAGGGCGCATACCTGCCAGGACGCGCGTACGGACCGCCCCCAGGGCGGGGGCGGGAACAGATCGGCCCGGCGACGGAAGCCCGCCACGCTGCGCCGACGACGCTCAGTACGAATCACCTCAATCTAGAACGCGATCGGTTAAAACGGAATCGTGTTTCTGATCATGCGGCGCAAAAAACGGCCCCGCTTCCGCAGAAGGGGGCCGCGAGAAGGCGTCGACTTTGCGCCGAGGGCTCCGGCGCTGAAAACAGCGGCTCCGGGCGCGGGCCGGATTTCGGCCCGCAATTCCCGGTTGCAGCGCGACGAGAAACGTCATTTGGATCTGGATCGGCCCAATTGCGGGCGCTCGTAAAACGCGCGCCCGCATCGTCGGATCAATACCGGTAATGCTCCGGCTTGAACGGGCCGTTCTTCGGCAGGTTGAGATATTTCGCCTGCTCGTCGGTCATTTTCGTCAGCTTCACGCCGATCTTGGCGAGATGGAGCGCGGCGACCTTCTCATCGAGCTGCTTGGGCAGCGTGTAGACGCCCACCGGATACTGGCCCTGCTTGGTCCACAGCTCGATCTGCGCCAGCGTCTGGTTGGTGAAGGACGCGGACATCACGAAGGACGGATGGCCCGTCGCGCAGCCGAGATTCACGAGGCGGCCCTCGGCGAGCAGGATGATGCGCTTGCCGTCGGCGAACTCGATCTCGTCCACCTGCGGCTTCACATTGTGCCATTTGAGGTTCTTCAGGCCGGCGACCTGAATCTCCGAGTCGAAATGGCCGATATTGCAGACGATGGCGCGGTCCTTCATCGCGCGCATGTGGTCGACGGTGATGACGTCGACATTGCCCGTCGCGGTGCAGAAGATGTCGCCGCGCGACGCGGCGTCTTCCATCGTCGTCACCTCATAGCCTTCCATCGCGGCCTGCAGGGCGCAGATCGGGTCGATTTCGGTGACCAGCACGCGGCAGCCGGCGTTGCGCAGCGAAGCGGCCGAGCCCTTGCCCACGTCGCCATAGCCGGCGATGACGGCGACCTTGCCGGCCATCATCACGTCGGTGGCGCGGCGAACGCCGTCGACGAGCGACTCGCGGCAGCCATACAGATTGTCGAACTTTGATTTCGTCACGGAGTCGTTGACGTTGATCGCCGGCCAGAGGAGCTTGCCCTCCTTGTGCATCACATAAAGGCGATGCACGCCTGTGGTCGTTTCTTCGGTGACGCCCTTGATGGCGACGGCGTTGCGGCCGTACCAACCCGGATTGGCCTTGAGGCGCTTCTTGATGGCGGCGAAAAGGACTTCCTCTTCTTCATTGGTCGCCTTGTCGAGGAAAGCCGTGTCGCCGCCCTCGGCGCGCAGGCCGAGATGGATGAGAAGCGTGGCGTCGCCGCCATCGTCCAGGATCATGTTCGGACAGCCGCCGTCGCCCCATTCGAAGATCTTGTGGGTATAGTCCCAATAATCCTCGAGGCTCTCGCCCTTGATCGCGAAAACCGGCGTGCCGGTGGCGGCGATGGCCGCGGCGGCGTGGTCCTGCGTCGAATAGATGTTGCAGGAGGCCCAGCGAATGTCGGCGCCGAGCGCTTTCAGCGTCTCGATCAGGACCGCCGTCTGGATGGTCATATGCAGCGAGCCGGCGATGCGGGCGCCCTTGAGCGGCTGCGACGCGCCATATTCGGCGCGGGTCGCCATCAGGCCCGGCATTTCGGTCTCGGCGATGTTGAGTTCCTTGCGGCCCCAATCGGCCAGCGAAATATCGGCGATGGCGTAATCGTTGAAGTGAGCGGTCATGCGAATCCTCTGCTCGGGAAGGACGGCCGGCGCCCCGGCGCTGGAGAGCCTATAGCAAAGCGACGGACAGAAGGCAATAAAGATATAAAGATTTGTTTATGTCATGTGTTTGAAACTGGCTCGCCGAGTTCGTCGCATTCCCGCCACTCCCAAAATTCGCTTAGCCTATGGCGGCGCCTGGCGTAACATAAGCGGCGCGATCGATGGCTCCGTTTGAGGCGTTTGATGTCCTTGGTATTAGAGAAAAATATTCATTTCTACGGATCAAAATACAGCACGCGCCCATCAGGCGATATCGAAGAACATCTCAATCTTCCTAAAAACCTGGAATTGCGGGGAAACATTTCTATTCGGAAATGTGACAAGATAGAGAATCTTCCGGAAGGCCTAAGCGTCAAAGGCAATATTCGACTCGATGAGTGCCTAAACCTGATAGGTCTCCCGGAAGGTCTTAAAGTGGGCGGAGATCTAAAAATCTCCAATTGCGCAAAATTGGTCAGGCTACCAAAACATCTTGAAGTTGGAGGCAATCTCGAGCTGAGCGGGTGCTCCATACTGCCTTACTTACCGGAAGGCGTCAGAATTGGCGGGAACTTGGAACTCAAGGAACGCCTGGACTTAATCCATCTGCCGAGCGGCATGGCGGTTGATGGAAACCTCGTCCTCTGGAAGTGCGCCAACTTTACTAGCTTGCCGGATAACTTGATTGTCGGAGGCAATCTGCGCCTCGCCGGATGTAAAAATCTGAGATATCTGCCTGCAGGTCTAAAGGTAGGCAGCCTTAGAATTGACGACTGCGAAAACTTGCTTAGCCTTCCGGATGATTTAAAGGTTCGTGGAAGCATTTATCTTGACAGGTGCACGAGCTTAACCTGCTTTCCAGACAGGTTAAGCACAATAGCTGGCAGCCTCTACGTGACCGGATGCAGCAGTCTCAACAAGCTTCCAACAAACTTGAAAATCGGTGAAAACTTACACCTCAACAATAACCATCAATTGATCCGGCTTCCTCGCGGTCTCGAAGTTAGTGGAGACTTTACAATAGGACAGAGAGGTTTTCTTTTCGAATCCGAAGACAACCGTAGCGCCAACGAAACCGCGCATGTCCTCCACCTCCCCGAGAATCTCAAGGTTGGAGGAAAACTGGAACTCGTCGGGTTTAGCTGCTTGACCAGTCTACCAGACGGCCTTGAGGCGGAAGCCTTGAACCTTAGTGGATGTAACGGCTTGATCAGTCTACCAGAAGGCCTCGTTTTGCGCGAGTTGAATATCAAAGGGTGTAAGAATCTATCCAGACTGCCAAGTGACCTCAAGGTTGCACGGGAACTGATTGCCGAGGGCTGTTCAGGACTTACCGAACTGCCAAACAATTTGGGCGTTTCCTGGCGGCTTTTCCTCCGCGGCTGCACAAGCTTGAGCGTTCTTCCAGAAGGCATCGACGTCCAAAATCTTGATATTAGCGATTGCGTAGAAATAACAGAATTGCCGCAAGACTTAAAGGTAAGGTCAAGTTTAAAGGCCGGCGGCTGCGTGAGCCTGGGATATCTGCCGAGAAATATTGGAACGACTTTCTCTATCGATTTAACTGGATGCATTAGTCTGAAGCAATTACCAGAAGGCCTGGTTATGTTAAACGCCATGAATCTAACCGGGTGCTCTAGCCTTGAGAGGATACCGGAAAAAATCGGGTTAATAAATTACCAGGAATCCAACACGACTGACCTAGATCGATGGCGCTCATATGAAGATATGGAAGATGAACACCGTAAATTAATTAGCAGAGTTTTCAGCCTCCGGGACTGCATAAATTTGCGTTACCTCCGCAATAATATGATAGTAGATGGCTGCCTTGATTTAAGTGGCTGTATTAATCTTGCAGCAATTCCCGATTCTCTGCAAGTTGCAGGCTGGCTTTCCTTAGCTGGCTGCAAACTGCTGAGAAATATTCCTGATGACCTTAGTGTCGGAGGATCGTTGTATTTGTCTGACTGCGTCAATTTGCATAAGCTGCCGGAAAAATATATTGTGGACGGCGATCTTAGACTCAGTGGGTGCAGTAGTCTAGTTAAGCTTCCTCAAGAGCTCAAGGTGTACGGCGACCTGGATTTGAGCGGATGCACAAATTTGACTGCGCTTCCCGAGAAACTGGAAGTGCGCGGAGATCTGGACCTAAGCGGATGCTCAAATATTTCAAAAATTCCGAAAACCACGACAATTTTTGGAAAATTAATTCTTAAGGGGGTTGTGGATAATTTCGAATACGGCGACTTGATGAATATGGGACTCGATGTAGAAGACAATTATTAATAATATAGAACACCGCAAGCCGCTGTGCAGAACTTGATTGACAGGGCGCCCGACCTTTTCGTCACGCCGCCGTCCGCTTCCGCGCCGCCAGCGGGTGCTTGGACTTCGCATCGTGATTGTCCAGCCCGAACAGCTCGGCGCTGCCCCCCGCCCGCTCATAGTCCTCGCAATAATGGTGCAGGAATTCCATCACCGTATGGTCGATGGTGGCGGTCTCGGAGAGATCGAAGATCACCGTCTTGCCCTTGGGGATGAGGGCCAGGTCTTTCTTCAGGCCGAGCACATTGGCGAAGAAGGCCGCGCCGCCCATGCGGATATGATAAACGCCCTCCTCCGCTTCTTCGATCTCGAGGCGCAGGCGCAGCACCTCGCTCCAGGGCACGCTGCGATAGAGGTGGAAGGCGAGTTCGGCGAAGACGCCGATGGCGACGCCGATCAGCAGGTCCGTCGCCAGCACGCCGACAATGGTGATGCAGAAGACGCCGAGCTGATCCCAGCCGATGGCGAGCGTCTTCTTGAAGACGCTCGGAGACGCCAGCCTGAAGCCCGTGAAGACCAGCAACGCCGCAAGCGACGCGAGCGGGATTTCATGGATGAGCTTGGGAAACAGGGCCACGAATATCAGCACGAAGAGGCCGTGGAAGAAGTTCGACCAGCCCGTGCGCGCGCCATTATTGCAGTTGGCCGAGCTGCGGACGATCTCCGCGATCATCGGCAGACCGCCGATGAACCCGCAAACGATATTGCCGACGCCAACCGCCGCGAGGTCGCGATTGAGGTCCGAGGTGCGCCGATAGGGATCGAGCTTGTCGACGGCCGCGGCGCTGAGGAGCGTCTCGAGACTGCCGACGAGGCAGATGGCGACGACCTGCTGCCAGAAGACCATGGTGAAGACGGGCTTGAAATCCGGGAAGGCGAAGCCAGCAAGGAAATTATCGGGGATGGCGACCAGGAATTTCGGACCGATCGTATATTCGTGATGCGGCAGGAACTGCATGTCCGGCAGGAACAGGAAGATGTGCTCGTCGTCGAGATCGAAATACTGGCCGAGCGCCATGCCGACCAGCACGACGATAAGCGGCGCCGGCGCCATCTTGAGATAGCGGTTATCCACCATCGTCCAGCCGACGAGGATGGCGAGGCCGACAAAGCCGATTGTCGCAACCTCGGGATTCATCTCCTTCAGGCTCGCGGGGATCGCGCCGATCGTTTGAAAAAGCGTGTCAGCGTCCGGCTTCACGCCCAGCATGACGTGAAACTGCTTGGCCATGATGATGATGCCGATGGCGGCGAGCATGCCGTGGACGGCGGAGGACGGGAAGAAGGCGGAAAGCTTGCCGGCGCGCATCACGCCCATCAGCGTCTGGAGAACGCTGGCGCAGACGATGGCCGCCAGCGTGTAGCGATAGCCCGCCATCGCGTCGCCCTCGCCGAGCTCCTGCACGGAGGCGAGCGCCACGACGATGAGCCCCGCCGCCGGTCCATTGACTGTGACGAAGGAGCCGTTGAAACGCGAGACGAAGACGCCGCCGACGATCGCCGTGATCAGGCCCGCCTGGGGCGGAAAGCCCGAGGCCATGGCGATGCCGAGACAAAGCGGCAGCGCGATGAGGAAGACGAGGAAGCCGGCGAGGGCGTCCGCGCGCCAGTTCTGTTTCAACCCGGCGAGGCCGGTCAGGGGCAAGTCGGCTTTGGTCGGCGCAATGGTCATTTCAGATGAACGATCCTTCCATGTTGGCGCGAAGCTTCTGGCGCCCGGACTGCGCCGGAGGCGCGAAAAGCGTGGACCCCGGCCCCTATCGTCGTTCTACTGTCATAATCGGCCTCGGTCGCCGCTTTGGGTCTGTACTACAGGCATGTTTCTCAATTTTTGCTCAGATGAGGCGCCGCTGGGTCGCAAGTCCCGCCGAGCGGGGCGGCGCGGCTACCCTTTCGTTGCGCCCTGCTCTATAGCAAGGCGATCGCCACCCCCGCCGGCAGGCAAATTCCAATGTTCGACGCGCTCAAATCCTTCATTTCCGAACTGACCGGCGAAACGGAGCGGCCGAGCCCCTTCGAGGCGGTCGACTATCAGCTCGCGGCGGCCGCGCTGCTCGTTCATATCGCCTCGATCGACGGCGAATTCGACGAGGACGAGAAGGCGCGCATCCAGCATCTCGTGGAGATCCGTTTCGGCCTGCCGCCGGACGAAGCGCGCGCGCTGATCCAGAACGCTTTTGAAAGCGAACGGGAATCCGTCGACCTCTACCGCTTCACCAGCGTGCTCAAGCGCCGCCTCGACGAGGACGGCCGCAAGCAGGTGATCGGCATGCTCTGGGACATGGCCCATGCCGACGGGTCGGTGCATGAATTCGAGGAGAATGTCGTCTGGCGCGTCGCGGAGCTGCTCGGCGTCTCGACCCGCGAACGCGTGGAGCTGCGCCGCGAGGCGCGCGAGGCGATGGAAAATCCCCCGCCGATGGATGGCGGCCCCTGGGAACGCCCCAAGGAGTGATGTTTCATGACCGATGTTTCACAAGCCCGCCCGGCGGCGGTCGTCACCGGCGCGTCGGAGGGAATCGGCGCGGAGCTGGCGCGCATCTTCGCCGAAAAGGGCCATGAGGTCGCGATCGTCGCCCGGCGCGGCGATCGGCTCTCGGCGCTGGCGGAAGAGATCGCGTCCAAGCGCGGCAAGCGCCCGACCGTGATCGAGCTCGATCTCCTCGGCGACGGAGCCGTGGAGACTCTCGCCGACCGCCTCGCCGAGGCGGGGCTCGCCACTCAATATCTGGTCAACAATGCCGGCTTCGGCCTCATCGGCCCCGCGGCCAAACTCGATCAGGCCGAACAGCTCGCGATGATCGACCTGAATGTCCGCACGCTCACCGCGCTGACCCTGCGCTTCATCCCCGAACTGTCCCGCCACAAGGGCGGCGTCATGAACGTCGCCTCGATCGCCTCCTTCATGCCGGGGCCGGGCTTCGCCGTCTATTACGCGACCAAGGCCTTCGTGCGCTCTTTCAGCGAGGCGATGTCCTATGAACTGAAGCCCGCGGGGGTGAAGGTTTCCTGCCTCTGTCCGGGCCCGGTCCTTACAGGTTTCCAGGCGCGCGCGGGCATGAGCTTCGAAGGGCTGATGGGCGCAATGAAGCCGGCGCTCGTGCCGGCGGAGGACGTCGCGCGTCAGGGCTATGACGGACTGATGGCCGGCAAGCGCGTCGTGGTGCCTGGAACGATGAACAAGGTCATGGTGTGGAGCGCGCGACTCTCGCCGCGCGCCATCCTGCTGCCGCTGCTCGGAACGGCGCAGATGAAGCGCGCTTAACGAAAAACGAAGAGCCCCTCGCGCTGGGGAGCCCGCGGGGCGGGCGTCTCGACGCGCGAGGGGCTCTTCGTTTTAATAGCGACGAGGAAGCTTGGCTTATTCCTCGGCCGACTTGACCTTGAGCACCTGACGGCCGCGATACATGCCGGTCTTCAGGTCGATGTGGTGCGGACGGCGCAGCTCGCCCGAATCCTTGTCCTCGACATAGGTCGGCGCCTTCAGGGCGTCGGCGGAACGGCGGAAGCCCCGCTTCATCGGGGAGGTTTTGCGCTTCGGAACGGCCATTTTCTTGTCTCTCTAAACAGCGAATGCCGCGCGGGTTCGCCGCGCGGCGGAAACTGGTGCGGGGCGTATACGCGAAAACGCGCGCGATGGCTACCCCGGAGTTCGGTCGGATCACCCTTTGTCCGGCTGTCCCTCGATCCCCGCCGGCGGCGTGGGAACGGCGGCGGCGGGAGCGTCCTTCTCATAGGCGCCCTTATCGACGCCTTTCAGCATGGCCGGATCGTCCTCGATTAGCTTGTTCGCGGCGCGCTCGTCGAGCTGCTTCGGGGCCGCCGCTACGGGATGCGCATGCATGCCGGTCGTTGATCCGAGCCAACCCCTCCACTGTTCGAAGCTGCCATTGAACGTATTTTGGTCCACGGCCCCGACAATGCCCGGCACGCGCCCATCGGAGCGATACTGCCAGAAGGTCCATTTGCGGTCGCCGTAGCGTACCTTGGGATGATATTTCGTCGAGCGCACCCAGATCGGATATTCCGACAGAGCGTCCGGCTGAAGGATCGCCTGATAGAAGTCGACCGAGGAATAGATGATCGGCTTCTTGCCGTAGTGGCGCTCCATCGCCTCGAGCATGATCCGCATGTCGCGGATCGCCTCTTCCCGGTAGAGCGTGCGCTTGCAGCTTCTCGATTCCGGCGTCGGCTCGACATCCAGCACGGGCGGCAAGGCGTCCGACTCATGCGGAACGACCGAGGCGAAATTCGCGATCTCTTCGTGCGGCGGCCGGCACCAATAGACGAAATGATAAGCGCCGCGCGGAACGCCGGCGGCCTTTGCGGCCGCCCAATTATATTGGAACCTGGAATCTGCTTTGTCGCCGCCCTCGGTCGCCTTGATGAAGGCGAAGGCGACGCCGGATTCCTTCACCTGCTCCCAGTCGATGTCGCCCTGATATTTGGAGACGTCGATGCCATGGACGGCGAATTCGGCGCTGCGGGTGGCGGGGAAGAGATGAAGATCGGACTCCGGCACCGCGTAAGCGAGGAAGGTCGGGTCCTTCTTGGCGTTCACCAGCGGCGCGCTGGTGGCGAATCGCGGACGCTTGGCGTAACCGGGATCATAGGAGCTGCCGCAGGCGGCAAGGGTCGCGGCGCTGGCCGCGACGACGCAGGCGAGCGCAGTGAAACGCGACACAGAAATATTCAACGAGCGCATTTCGTCAAATTATCCCCACAGGCGGTAACGAAGCGTTAACGCGCCGCGCCGGGAAAGCAAGACGCTGCGATTCTTTTTGCGACAGCTTTACAGCGGAATTGTGTTGCGGGGAGTCAGTCAGTCGCGCGCCGTCCGCGGGACCTGCCCGCCGCGACCGCTTTCGAGCGCGACGGCTTCCTTCGTCTGATGCGTTTTGGTCGGGCCGCCAAAGCTCGTCACGAAACCGAGCGCCAGGAAGCCGAGCCAGAAGGCGAGCGGAATAAAGCTGAGTCCCGAAGTCATTTAATCTACTCCATCCATCCGAGGCGCGCCTCGTTAAAAGATGGATAACATTGTTGTATATGAAATCAATAGACTAACTTAGTCTATCTGAATATCAATGAATTTCAAACTATTAGTTTAGATGGAACCACAAGGTGGCGATTGTCAGGAAGGCTCCGTAACCCACGACGTCGGTGATGGTGGTGACGAAGGGCCCGGAGGACACGGCGGGATCGAATTTGAACCGGTCGAAAACGAGCGGCACGACGATGCCGCCAAAGGCGCCCGCGACGAGATTGGTGAACATGGCCAGCGCCATGACGGGCAGCAGCCCGACATTCTGGAACCAATTGGCCGCGACCAGCCCCGTCACGAGGCCGAAGGCCGCGCCGTTGACGCCGCCAATGGCCAGCTCGCGGAAAATGATCTTCAAGGCGTTGCTGCGGTTCAATTCGCGCGTCGCCAGCGCACGCACGGCGACCGTCATGGTCTGCGTCGCCGAATTGCCGCCCTGCCCCGCGACGATCGGCCCGAGCACGGCCAGCGCGACCATCTGCTCCAATTGCGACTGAAAGGTCTTCAGCACGGTCGAGGTGATGAACGCCGTCAGCATGTTGATGAACAGCCAGGTGAAGCGGCTCTTCGCGATCCACCAGAAATCGTCGGTCAGCTCTTCTTCCGGATTCACGCCGCCGAGCGCCTTGATCTCTTCGGAAGCCTGCTCCTGAATGACGTCGACGATGTCGTCGATGGTGAGGACGCCGACGAGGCGCTCGGATTCGTCGACGACCGGGACCGACACCAGATTGTAGCGCTCGAAGAGCCGCGCCGCCTCGGCGCCGTCCTCCGTCGCCTTCACGCGGCGGCGATCTTCCTGCATGATTTCGTCGAGCCGCGCGCCGGGCTTGGCGCGCACAAGCGCATCGAGAAAGACCGTGCCAAGGAGATGGTAGCCGGGGTCGACCACGAAGACTTCAAAGAAATTGTCCGGCAGCGCGTCGCCATCCGTCTCGCGAAAGAAATCGAGAACGCGTCCCGCCGTCCAGAAGGGCGGAACGGCGATCAGCGTCGTCTGCATGAGACGGCCAGCGGAGCCGTCGGGATAATCCAGCGAACGGCGCAGAACGATGCGGTCCTGCGCGGGCAGCGCCTCAAGAACCTCGGCCTGTTCTTCCGGCTCCAATGTTTCGAGAATGGCGACGGCGTCGTCGCTTTCGAGGTCGCGCACGCCCTCGACCAGCGTCTCGACGGGCAGCTCTTCGAGAATGTCCTCGCGGGTGGCTTCACCCACTTCCATAAGCGCGGTAAAGTCGAAGTCCGAGCCCATCAGTTCGACAAGACGCGGACGCGCCTCATGGCTCAGCTGTTCGAGCAGCGCGCCGAGATCGGCCTCGTGGAGGTCGCCCACAAGTTCGTGGACCCGGTCCGAGTCGCCCAAGGCGACGGCGGCCTCGACCTCGAAGACGAACTCGGCGTCGAATCCGCCGCTTTCGGCGCGGAAATCGTCGGCCCCCGCCGCCGCATCTTCATGGTCGAGTGGCATGCCGATTCCCGCTAGAACTCCTGTGGCTCTTAACCCGCGCGCGCGCGGAAGCAAACCGGCAAAACAGAGATGATCGATTTTTCCCGCGTCCCGCTCTACGCCCTTCTTTCCCTCGTCTGCGCGGCCGCGCCTGGACAGGCGCGCGACTGCGGACCCGATGCGCCCGGCGTGTCGCGGACGTTGACGATCGGACCCAAAGGAACCGCGGTCGGGCTGCAGAGCTATCCGCGCACGCTCGACCTGCAGGACCACGAGGTCGTGCTCACCTTCGACGACGGCCCCGCGGGCCCGACCGCGAAAGTGCTGGACGCGCTTGCGGCAGAATGCGCGCGCGCGACCTTCTTCGTCATCGGGCGCAACGCCGAAAGCGCGCCGGCGCTTGTCAGGCGCACGGCTGACGAGGGCCACAGCATCGGCCATCACTCCTACAGCCATCCGGGCAATACGCTCCGGCTGATGGACGACGCGGCCGCCAGGGAGGATATCGAAAAGGGGATCAAAGCCGTCGAAAAGGCGTCAGGCGGCAAGGCCGCGCCCTTTTTCCGCTTCCCCGGCTTCGCCGACACGCCGTCGCTCGTCGCCTATCTGGAAGGGAAAGGCTACACAATTTTCGGCTCCGACCTCTGGGCCTCGGACTGGTCGCCAATGTCGCCGAAGGGCGAGCTGGATCTCGTGATGAAGCGGCTGGAGAAGGAGGGGAAAGGAATCGTTCTCTTTCACGATTCCAAGGCGCAGACCGCCGCGATGGTCCCCGACTTTCTGCGTGAACTGAAAACGCGCGGCTACAAGCTCGTCCATATTGTCCCGGGCGACGGGGAGACGCCGGTCGTCGCGGCCGGTCCCGGCTGGACCTCCACGACCGAGCCGATCATCGCCAAGACTCTCGCCGGCAAGCGGGCCGCGCCCGGCCATTCCCATGCGGGCGACGCCGGGGACGAGGACAAATCCCCTCCCCCGGCCAATCAGTAATCAGCCGTTCTCGCAGGCGTAAAAGCCTTTGGCGCCCCAGCAGGGGGCGGATTTGTTGCGGTAGACCTTGCCGAGGCTGCGTCCGCCGAGCGTCGCGGTCCAGACGCGTCCGTTCTGCTGAACGATTTCCAGCGGTTTGCCGGGGAGATGGAAGACAACGCTGGATCCGTCGTGATCGACGCGGCAGGCGCCGCTATTCTGCACGCGGCCCGATAGTTTGAGGAAGCATTTGGCCATATGGCCGCCTTCGCTCGCATGGGCCGCCGGAACCTTCTCGGAGTCGGCCGCCTCTTCCACCGGCGCAGTCTGCGCTTTCGCGACCGGCTCGGCGGCAGGAACGGCCAGCGCCTGGCGGGCCGCCGCCTCCGACGGCGGCGCGCTGTCTTCTCTGGCGACGAGCTTTTCACGCATGTCCGCCGAAGGCGGCGCTAGAGGCTCGAGCGCGCGCGCCGCGGTCGCCGGCGCCGCGGCCGGCTGCGCCGCGATCGGACGCACGCTCAAAAAAGAATTCGAGGCGGGAGCGGCCGTGGCCGCCCGCGCCGCGGCTTGATCCGCCGGTGCGGCTTCTTCGGCGAGCTTGGACGCAGGGACGGGCGCCGCCGGCGCGATCGCCACAGCCTGGATCGGCTCTGTCACAACGGCGCCCGCTCCGGGGGCGACGCTCGATTGCTGCGCAACGTCAACGGGCTTTTCGATCGCCCCGCCGAGCGGCGCTCCCGGACTGAACAGCGCGGAGCTCAGAATGACGGCGAGGCCGCCGACAATGGTGAAGGCCAGGGTCAGATGGACGACGCCCTCGACCTTGTCATAGGCGACGCCCCACAGCGCGGAATTGGCCTGCTGACTCCCAAGCTCGCCCTGCTCTTCGTCGCCATGGCGACGGCGGTGATCGAAAAATACGCTCATACTCTTCACTCCGGGCATGGGTTGGCGGCGACATGGACGCGGTTGGGCGACTCCTCTGACGCGCGCCGTCGCGCCGCCTCGCCGCAAATTCCGCTTCCTGCCGGGATACGCTCTCCGGCGACTTCCCCCAGCGCAACGGGCGCGGGAGCCGCTCGGGGCCCTGTCTGCGCGCCTGTCCGACACGCGATTTGGAATGGTAAATGTGGCCTTACTTTGCCCGAGCGGGAGCTTGTCAGGCTAACACCGCCGGAGGCGCGAGCGAACCCGCGCTGTGCGCACGTCTCCAAGCAAGCTTTCTAGCCTCTCCGGGATGGAACGATCCGAAGCCCCGACACCAGGACGGGGTGGTCATCTTCAGGATGGAGACCTTCCGCTAAGACCTCGTCGAATGTCTCGCCGATCGCCGAGACAGTTTTTCCGCGATAGTCTGGCGCATTGGGGTCCGTGTCAAAATCGACTTCAACCACCAACAGTTTCGACTCGGTCTGCTCGGCGCTCGTCCATTCGAACCATGTGCGCGTCACGCCTTTGATCGCTTCCACGCGTTGGCGAATAGACGTTTTCTCGCCCACGGCTTCCTCTCCATACGCTTAGGTCAGACGCCTCGGGAATCGTGTCAGCGCTTCGGCAAGGATCTCGAGCGAACTGTGTACGTATACAGACTGCGCCACTTGGGAGCGGCCGGTTACAGCGTCGCTAACGCCTCCCCTGCTCCCCGCGCCCGTGTCTTGAAAGTATGTCGCCATCCTGGTTAGGCGAGACCTCCGGGCGCCTGACGCCTCCGCAAATATCCTCTTTCTTGAGGTCGGCAATCAAGGCGATGCGCGCGCCAGAATCGGCCAGAAGCGGACCCGCATGCTCTTCGTGCGCCTGATTGGGCGTCGGTCAGCGCGGCAATGGGGCTGTTTTCGGCTTCTCGACCTGGCGCAGGCAATGGAAAATGCGCCGCAGCCTTGTGCGGCGACACGCTGCGGGCGCCCGCAATGCAACCAGCTAGATAGGCGCTTCAAGCCATCAGGCTTGGTGCGGTCGAGAGGACTCGAACCTCCACTGGTTGCCCAACTAGCACCTCAAGCTAGCGCGTCTACCAACTCCGCCACGACCGCAAGGGGCGCTTTCAGCAAGCTGTGAAGCGCCGGCGCGCAGCCTCTAACAAATTGACCGGGGGATGACAAGGGCGCGGCGCAGAAAGCCGGGCGCGGCGCGAAATATGCTGTAGAGAGAATGGCCGTTACTCTGAAAAACGGAGGTTCTCTTGGCGATTTTCAAGCTCCCCCTTTCCGGCGACGTGCCTTTCAGCGTCGCCCCCTGGACGAATTTTGGCGCTGTCGGAAACCGCTTTTCCTTCCTAAATGTCGATGTGGGCCATTCGAGCGCGCCGGAGGTCGAGCGACAAGTGCTGGAAGACGTCGGCAGCTATGGCAAGCAGCTTGGCCGGATGGGAGACGCGCTGCGCGTCCTCATCGAGCATTTCGACCCGAAAAAGCCTCTCTCCCGCGAGGAGAAGAAGGCGATCCGCGCGCTCCACGCCATGCTCGACGAGATCGACGACATCAAGCGCGGCGCCGGCCGCGCGACGCTCAGGGACGAATCGACGGCATGAACGCGCCTTGCCCGCTCCCCCGCGACTCGCTCGATCCCGCGCTCGCCGCCGCGCCCGGCGCGCCGCCCGTCGAATGGCGCGCGAGCGGCGGCCTCGTGGATTATGAGGCGGCCGTCGCCTTCATGGAGGCTCGGGTCGCGCGGATCGCGGCGGGCGAAGCGCCCGAATGCGTCTGGCTCCTGGAGCATCCGCCGATTTATACGGCGGGAACCTCAGCGAAGGAGTCGGACCTGCTCGATCCGCGCTTCCCGGTGTTTCGGACCGGGCGCGGCGGTCAATTCACCTATCACGGTCCCGGCCAGCGCGTGGCCTATGTCATGCTCGATCTCACTCGACGGCGGCGCGATGCGCGCGCTTTCGTCTGCGGTCTCGAATCATGGCTCATCTCGACGCTCGCCGATTTCGGCGTCGCGGGCGAAAGGCGCGAGGCGCGCGTCGGCGTCTGGGTGAAGCGGCCCGACAAACCGCGCGGTCTCGCGGGCGAAATCGCGGAAGACAAGATCGCCGCCATCGGCGTGCGGCTGCGGCAATGGGTGAGCTTTCACGGGATCGCGCTGAATGTCGCGCCGGACCTGTCGCATTTTTCCGGCATCGCGCCCTGCGGCGTGCGCGACGCGCATCTCGGCGTGACGAGCCTTGCAGACCTGGGGGTCGATGCGGGGATGGCGGAAGTCGACGCGGCTTTGCTGCGAAACTTCGCGCAAATTTTCGGGTCCGCGCAGACCGCTTAAGCCGTCGCAGCCATCCCGAATCCTTCGACGCCGGCGATCTCGCTCTCATCCGCCGGCGCCTCACGCAATTCCGTCACCCGCGATGCTGGCGGCCCGCGCCGCGCAGCCTCGATGAAGGACGTCAGCGCCGTCTCCGGCCCGGCGGCGAGCGCCTCGACGGATCCGTCCGCCCGATTGCGCGCCCAGCCGTCGAGGCCCAGCGCATTGGCCTCGCAGATGAGAAAGGCGCGAAAGCCCACGCCCTGCACGCGTCCCGTGACGAAGAAACGAAGGATGCGGCGGCTCATGCGGGAACCGCGACATTATCGAGGAGCCGCGTCGCGCCGAGTCGCGCCGCCGCGAGGATGCGGATGGGCCCTTCGTGACGCCGCGCGATACGGGCGAGGGTCCCGGCGTGGCGCGCCTCGACATAGTGGATCTCGAAGCCCGCGCCGACGATTTCCTCGCGCGCCTCCCCCATGACATGGCCGATGACCTCGCCCTCCGCGATCCGCCGGGCGGCGGTGACGATCGCCCGGTTCAGCGCCGGCGCGCGGGCGCGCTCTTCCGCCGAGAGATAGACGTTGCGCGAGGACATGGCCAAGCCGTCCGGATCGCGCAATGTCGGCCCCGCGAGGATCTGCGTCGGAATATCGAGATCGCGCGCCATGGTCTCGATGACGAGGAGCTGCTGATAATCCTTCTCGCCGAAGACGGCGACGTCGGCCTGCGCCTGATTGAGGAGTTTCGCCACCACCGTCGCGACGCCGAGAAAATGCGTGGGCCGAAAACGATCTTCGAGATCCGCCTTTGCCGGGCCCTCAAGCGCGACCGTGGTGCAAAAGCCCGGCGGATACATCTCCTCGACCGCCGGCGCGAAGACGAGATCGGCCGCGACGCTCGCAAGCTTCTCGCAATCGGCGGCGAGCGTACGCGGATAGCGCGAGAAATCCTCGCCCGGGGCGAATTGCGTCGGATTGACGAAGACCGTCGCGATCACCCGCTCGGCGTGGCGGCGCGCCTCTTCGACAAGCGAGAGATGGCCGGCATGCAGCGCGCCCATCGTCGGCACGAGGCCGATGCGCTCGCCGGCCGCGCGTCGCGCGCGCACAAAGGCGCGCATCTCAGCAACATTGTGAACAACCGGGATGTCGAAACTCATCCGCGCGCGCCTTTCTTCCGTTCGGCAAGGAGATAGGAGAGATAGCCAAGATAGGCCTTGGGCAGGTCGAGCTTTTCCGCCGCCGAAAGAATATCGGCGAGATAGCCCGGCCACGCCGCGCCCTGATGCGGATTGACGCCGACATAGACGAGCGCCGGCGAAGCGCCGAAAGGCTCCTTGAGAACGGGGATCATCCGCTTGGCGTAGAGCCCCTGCCCGACCTGTTCATATCGGTCGAGCGCCGCGACGTCCGAGACCGGAACCTCCCACAAGGCCCCGTAGACATTGGCGCGCGGGTCCGGAACGACGCTGGCGAAGCCCGAGGGCATGACGACGAATCGCCAGCGCGCCAGCCGCGCGCGCCCAACGAGCCGCGAACGCGGACAGCGCCGCGCCATGGCGGCAGCGTCCATATTGGAGCCATAAGCGAAGTTAAGCGGCACAATCGGAACCCTCTCGCGCAACGGCGCGACCGTGCTATATCACGCCCCGGGGAAGGGTGGCCGAGTGGTTTAAGGCAGCGGTCTTGAAAACCGCCGTGGGGGCAACTCCACCGTGGGTTCGAATCCCACCTCTTCCGCCAGAAAACTGCGCAAATTATTGAAAAACGAAATGTCTTCTGATGAGCGCAACGCTCCACCTACCGTTTCGCCCCACATTCGTCAGCGGACTACAACGACCGTGATTGGTTCGGGTTGGACAAAACGCCTTATGGGCCACGCTTGTCTTTCTGTGGAGGATAAAGTTCGCCGCCTTGATTTGTAATCAGTAGGTCGGGGGTTCGAATCCCTCAACCGCACCATTAAAATCAATATGTTATACAAATAGACAGGGGCTGCCACGCGATGTGAAGCAGCAAAAAGGTAGCAGGCGCGACACCGCGGACGGCGCGCAAGGCAGCCATTCCGATGCGTTTGAACGTAGATTTCGCAGGCGTGAGCACACCGGTCCGGATGACTCAAGGCAAGATTTTCGCAACGCGCGACAGGCGCAAAAAGCAGCCTCTTTTTGAGAGGAAGCGAAGCCAGCGCGTCTTGTATGTGGTGAAAAAGAAAAGGCACTCCGGTAACGTAGCGCCTTTCCATCAGAACAGCCGCGCAATCACGAGGATTAGGGTCGATACCAGCGCAGGGGGCAATTCGCACCCGACGCCGATACGGTAGACCCTACCGCACGGCTGGCTGGCTTCGACAAAGAGCGCCGCTTTCGTTTCCATAGTGACAGTGCAAAATTTTTCGCGCCGTCCTTCTTCCCCTAAGAGAATGGCGCGGGCGGGATGAATCCGCTCTCGCGCGCTGGGATTTGCTTGCGGGGCCTTCGTCGGAGGGGCTGGCGCAGGTCCGATCCGATTACCGGCGCGGGTGCGGAGCTTGTGTCGATTGTGGAGGGCGTGCCGTTCGGCCGCCCCCTTCCTCAGGCTTCAATGGAAGGTTTTTCTGAAACATCCGCGCACCTATAAGCTTAGCCAATGGGCGGGAGTTTCCACCACCTTCCGCATCCGCAGAAGCGCAAGGGTGCGCCTTAACTGTCTGCACATCACCCCGCTTTTGCCTTGCTCCCGCGGAGCGGCGTGATCGGCTGCGCGGTTGTTACGCCGGTTCCTGAAGAAACCCGAGGGTGAAGCCCGGCGTGTTAGGTAACGTCGCCTCGGCGTTGCTGGCGTAATAATAGCTTACGCCCAATTCCAGCCCTTTCAGATCATAGCTGTCAAAACTGCAATAAATTGACGACGCGGCGCAGCGCGCCGAGGAGGTCGCTGCCGGCCTGCGAGGGAATGTTGTTGTCCTTCGAGACGACGGCGTGAAGAAAGGTCGCCGTCGTGTTCACCTTGAGATTGGGCAGCGGCTCGTCGGAGAGATTGACCTCGATGACGCGGGTGATGTCGAAGAGCCCGAGCTCGAAGGTCATCTTGTTATCGAGAAAGCGCCGCCTGGCCCCGACTTCATATTGCGTGTTCTGCTGCGCCGGCGGCGCCTCACCATCTTACAGCCGCACGCCGGTATTGGGGATGAGCGACTGGCCGTAAGCGAAAAAAAGCTCATGGAGGTCGTCGTGCCGGAAGAGGATTCCCGCGCGGATTGAAATAGCCCTGCGTCCCCTTGCTCAGGCTGGCCGTCGGTTCCCCCGCGAGGGAGCCGAAGGGATCGAAGACGCGCTCGCGCTGCGCCGGCACGTCGTAGCGGCCGCCGATGAGGATGCGGACAAACTTCGTATTGCCTCTCGCGGCCATTGTGTTTGGCGCGCAAATCGATGCGGTCGCCATTGTCCGCCGTATAGCTTACCATCGGCGCGATATCAAAGCTCTGCGAACGCACGAAATTCACGAAGCTGCCGGTCGTCTGCGCGGCCCCTGTCATTCGAAAGAATAGATTGTTGTCGTGGTTTAGGGGTGCATTGAGAGCGTGACGCGGTTAAGGCTCAAAGGAGCCGGAGGTCACGCCTATATGGCCGAAGGTCTCCTGCGTCGGCACCTTGCGGATGTAGTTCGCCACAACGCCGTAGCCGCGAGCGCTTTGCCGAACAGCATGGCGGAGGGGCCTTTATAGAACTCAACGTGATCGACTGTCGGAGGGCGACGTCGGGCGCCGTGAAGCCATGGCCGGCGTCCTTAGAAAAGCGCAACGCCCGAGGGAAATTCACGCATGACAAAGCCCGGCGAATAACCGGTATTGGCGGCGGGCACGCGCCCGAGCATCTGCGCTCGCGGCGCCTGGCGGGCATCGGACAGCGGCTCTCGCCGGGTCGGCCGTGGCGCGGCGGCGGCCCGTTCGATCGGACTGGCACCTCTGCCTTTTGCGTTCTTCGATATGGCGAGCGTGTCGCTCCTGCCGGGAGCTCTCCTTCTGTCCATTCTCCTAAGCTCCTCGGCGAAGGCCAGCGCCGGCGCCCCCAAAGTGAGAATCGAGGCGAGGCGCCAAGTCCACACGCGACCCCGGAGCGCGGCTCAAGTCGTTGAGCGGAGATCCCCCGTGTCAGAGGATGGCGACGACCGAGCGCGATCTGAGTGGGGCGCGACGAAGCTACGCTGGCTCTGACCTTGGACAACGCGGTCGGTGAAATCGACGAGACGACACGCCTTGGAACCAAGCAACCCAAGGCGCCGCAAAATTGGCCCCAACGCGATGGGAGGCCGATGCCTCTTGCCCTACGGCCTGCCGCCACTTTTTGCGTCACTAATCAGCGTGATCTTTTTCGGCTCATGTCCTCATCCCACGTCGCAGCGCCGCCACGAGGCAGGAGCGCCGTCCAAGCTCCTGTAACGCTGTACTGAGAGCATACAAAGTGACGACGCAAGTGGCGTGCTCCCCGGCCGCTGCGCAACTTTTACCATGCCAAAGCGCCAGCGAAGGACTTCACAGAAAAACGCTGTTGTCAATGTGGCGAAAAAGCGTCTATTCTGCGGCAGAGGCGGAGCCACATCATTGCAAATGCGTTTATGTGGGGTCCAGTAGTCGCGTTTGCGGGGGCAGGGGTATGGCGATCGAACGTATTATCATTCGACATTTGTCCGGCACGAAGGCCAATCAGATAGAACAGTTGTCGGTAGGAGACCGCCGCGAATTTACGATCGGCCGAGATCCGGCCTCCGAAATCGCCTTCGATCCCGGTGGTGATAGCGTCGTCTCTCGAAAGCACGCCGTCATCCGAATCCAAGGCGAGGGCGACGATCTGAAGTTCAAGCTTTCAGACGCAGGTAGCAGCAACGGCACGTTCCTCAATGGCGAGCGCCTCTCCGCGGAAGTTGAGATCCTCCCGGAAGATAAAATTGAACTCGGTCAGAAAGGCCCTGCTTTCGCCTTCGACATTCAACCGCGTC
This sequence comes from Methylocystis parvus OBBP, assembly GCF_027571405.1. Classification (GTDB taxonomy): domain Bacteria; phylum Pseudomonadota; class Alphaproteobacteria; order Rhizobiales; family Beijerinckiaceae; genus Methylocystis; species Methylocystis parva. The sequence goes on along the minus strand of NZ_CP092968.1, from coordinate 3,909,159 downwards.
CAGTCAATTTCGCGGCGCGCACGAAAGTCATCGGCACCGTCGACGCCGCCGCTACGCGGGTGATCGAAGCCGCTGAGAACGCCGCTTCAACCGCCCTCAACGCAGCGGCAACTAACGCCGAGACGGCCGCGACCGGCGGCTCGTCCGGCCCGCAAAAGCTCGGCGTCGGACAGGAGACCGTGCAGAGGCTAATCGGCGAGGAGCGAGGCAAGGCCAATCGCACGTTGACGGGCGTAATCGCGGCGGTCGTCGCATTTTTCCTTATTGGAGGAGCCGCCCTGTTCTGGAAGCAGCGTTACGATATTCAGGAGAAGGCTGAAGAGACCCGCGTCGCGCAGCGCGAAACGGACGAGCGGCTGTCGCAGATCCCAGAAGACGTCAATCGCAAGATCGGCATGCGGCCGATAGACATCTACAATAAATACGCCAACGCAACCGTAGAGATCAGAAGGCTCTGGCGTCTCTACGACAAGCAAACCGGGAAGCCGTTGCAGCACAAGACTGTGCTCGTCGACGGCAAGCTTTTGCCCGCTTATGTTCGGTTGCCGGGTAATCTCGGCATTGTGCGCTGGTTGACGCTCGAAGACGAGGGCGTGACGAATTTCAAGGTAGGGGGCGAAGGAAGTGGCAGCGGTTTCGTCGTCAGCGAGCAGGGCTACATCCTCACAAACAAGCATGTCGCTGCGCCGTGGCTCGTTCGCTACGGTTCGCATGGCGACGATGTCGGCGTGTTGTACGACTATGTTCCGCCGCCGAAAAAGAACAGGAAGATAGCGCTGAAAGCGGAGCGTGTCTTCAATGTTACCAGTTCAGAATATTCAAAGGTCTATGACTGGGTTCCGGAATCGGGCGGCTATATTTTTCGTTCGGATATTCCGACGGAGATCGCTGGCAATGCGCCGGACCTGACGACAAATAATAAGGGGTATTTTGTCGGCCGCGACGATGTTCTTGAAGTCCAGTTCCATGGCAGCCGTCTGGCGCTTAATGGCGAACTCGTGCGTTCCTCGCCCGATTCCGACGCGGCCCTAATCAAGATTAACTCGCCGCAAACATTGACCAAGACGGATCTTGCGACGGACGGCGCGGTGTCGATCGGGGAAAGCGTGGTGGTTCTTGGCTACCCCGCCATCTCCGTCGAAAACAAGATCATCCGCAACACGGAAGAGGCCGGCCGCATCCGCACGGTCACGGACGTCTTAACGGAGGCGACTGTTACGGAAGGCATCGTTTCCAAGCTGGCGACAGGCGTCAGAGAAACAGAGGGCGGCACATTCGCCAGCGACATTGGCGACGCCATCCAGCTTGGCATCAATACAACTGGCGCCGGCAACAGCGGCGGCCCTGTCTTCAACTCCGCCGGCAAGGTCATTGGCCTCTTCACTTACGGGCGGCAGAGCGGCGGCGCGGCGGTGTCCATGGCCGTGCCGATCAAATATGGTCTGGAATTGCTGCAAGCACAGAAGCAATAGTCAGAGCAGACAATGGGGGGAGTGGAGACCTTCAAGTCGTCGTTGCGCGTCGCCGGCGCGATGAAAACCGATGTCGGCTGCGTGCGCTGCTTGAACGAAGACTCCGTCGTATTCGTCATGCCGCCCCCGGCCGCGCCAGACGCGAAATTTGGTGCGTTGGCCCTCGTCGCCGACGGCATGGGCGGTCATGCCGCCGGAGAAATCGCTAGCGCTCTGGCGGTGGAGGTGATCTGGCGGGTCTTCTATTCGATGGACGCGCCGCCCCCGCAAGTGTTGAGCGCCGCGCTGGAGGCCGCCAACCGGGCGATCCTGGAGCATGCCGCGGCTCATCCCGAGTGCGCCGGTATGGGGACGACATGCACCGTCCTCGGCGTACGAGACGGGAGCTTGTGGCTCGGGCATGTCGGGGACACCCGAGCCTATATCTTGCGGGACAACCATCTCACGCAGCTTTCCGACGACCAGACGCTGCACGCCCAAATGGTGCGTGACGGGCTCATGGAGGCGGGGGAAGCCGGAACGGGTCCCGGAAGCAACGTCATTTTGCAGGCGCTGGGCACGCGCGATGAAATCGAGCCGACTGTCTGGGAAGAAGGTTTGCCGCTGCGTGTCGGCGACGTTGTCGTGCTCTGTTCAGACGGCTTGCATGGTTTGGTCGCAGACGAGAAAATCACCTCGATTGTCGCCAAATTTGCTCCAGCGGAGGCCTGCCAGCGTTTGGTTGACGCCGCGCGCGCCGGCGGCGGCTACGACAATATTTCGGTGGGTGTCTTTGTCATCGAGAATGACGCCGCCGCGCCCCAGGCGCAGGCCGCCACGAGGCGCATCAGCGTCGCCGGTCTTGCAGAGCCGCCGCCGACCGCAACGATCGTCATTGGAGCCGGGGGCAAGTCATGAGCGACCCTCAAATGATTGGACATTACAAGGTTATCGGCCTTGTTGGCGCGGGCGCGATGGGCAAGGTCCACCGCGCTGTCGACACTTTTCTTGAGCGTGAAGTGGCGATTAAGTCGTTGCGCGCCGAGCTCACACAGGAGCCCGACTTCGTCGCGCGTTTCAAGGCGGAGGCGACGAGCCTCGCGCGACTCAACCATCCAAATATCACCACGCTCTACGCGCCCGTGCTCGACGGCTCGAATCTCTTCATCGTGATGGAGCTGGTGCATGGCCGACCGCTAGATGACGTCTTGCGCGAGCGCGGCAGGCCACTCCCCGTGAAAGAAAGTCTGGCGATAGTCACGCAGGCCGCCGATGGATTGGCCTACGCGCATCAAATGGGCGTCATCCATCGCGACATAAAGCCGTCCAACCTGATGATCGGGGACGACGGACGCGTGAAGATCATGGATTTCGGCATCGCGCGGGTGCGCGGCAGCGTGAGAATGACGCGGGCCGGAACCGCTGTCGGAACGCCGCTTTACATGTCTCCGGAGCAGTGCCGGGGCGGCGAAGGAGACGAACGAACCGATCAATATTCCCTCGCAATCGTTCTTTACGAAATGCTCGCCGGCTCGCCCCCTTTCGCCGGGACGACCGAGTATGACGTCACGCAAGCGCAAATCAATAAAGAGGCCCCCGCGCTCGTTCCGCGCATTGCCGGAGTCACGCCGGAGGCGGAAGCGGCGATCATGATGGCGCTCTCCAAGCGTCCGGAACAACGATTTCAAAATATGCGAGCCTTCAGCGATGCGCTGGGGGCGACGGCGCTGCGGCTCGACGCCTCCAACATCGTCAAGAGCGCGGCGCATCTCCTGCAGGACGCCACCTCTGAAAGGGATTTGAAAAAGGAACCAGACTTCCCCACCAAAGCTTTGGCGTTGGCGAAGAGCCGGGCGGCGACGCTTTCTCGCCGATTCCGCAACGCACATCCCATCACGCAGGGCGCGACATACGGCGTGGCTGCCGCGGCGTTCGCCGCCACCGCTTATCTGGCGATCAACTCCCCAGCGAGGCAGACGACCGTAAGCGAGAAGCAGCAACAAGATTTACACGTGGTTTCCTGGGAAAAGCAGGTTGTAGCCAATATCCAGGAAGCGACCCCAGCGCATCGAGACTGCTCGAGTTCGTTGTTCCCGTCCCCCAACGATCCCGGCTGCAATGGGCGCCGTGTCAAACCGAGCGAGATAGCTGCGCCTCCCTCCGGTAAAATTGACGAATTACGGCTTGCGATGAAAGATCGCGACCGATGGGACAACGCGTTCGCGTTGTCGCAAAAGCTTGCCGAGGAAGGCGATCGTGAGGCTCAGTTTTATCTTGGCACGTTATATTTGAAGTCAGGGTCGCATCAGGATTTCGATGCCGCATACTCCTGGCTGAAACGGGCAGCGGATAAGGGAAATTACGCAGATGCCCAGGTTTCTCTTGGCCTAATGTATCGCGACGGCATCACGCCGGAGCGGAAGAAAGACTACGCAGAAATGGTGCGGTGGCTGCAGAAGGCCGCGGGGCAAAACAATAAGCGGGCGAACTATTGGCTGGGACGTGCCTACGAGAACGGCGTCGGATCCTTGCCGCGCGACACCGCTAAGGCGGAGGAGCTTTACACCAAGGCTGCGCTGCAGGAATTGCCTGAAGCATCCTCGGCGCTCGAGGCGATGAAACAGAAGCGTGGGAAAAGATAGGCCCGCGCCTCTAATCAGTAACCTCCGCTGCCCATACCGCCGCCACCCCCGCCGCCGCCACCCCCGCCGCCGCGGGCGACACGGCCTCCCCTTTCCGCATGATGACCGCCGCCATGTCCGTGATGATGCGCGACGCGCGTGCGCCCGTGGGAGATGTGATGACGATGGCCGCCACCATGGCTCGCATGCCTGTAGGAATAGGAATGGTAACGGTGGCCCCGCGCCATGCTACTAAGGACGAGCCCGAGAATGCCACCGAATTGGGCCGCAGCGGGTTGTGGTTCAAACAGAGCGGTTGGCGCGGCGATCAAAGTCAGCACAAGCGCCCTTCGTAAGAAAGAAGTTCTCCGATCTGCGCACTTCATTTCCACGCCAGAAGCAGTCGGATCAACCTTACTCATCGACGCCCCCCTCTATACCAGCAACCCCTTGCCACTATTGTGGTGTGGCTCCAGTCTGTCAACATGGTGTCCATCGAATTTGAAATAGTAGTAACCGGCGCGAGGCGGCGAGGACTGAGGCGCAAGACAGGCCGAAGGCTCTGAAGGGCGCGCCAACGCCCGCCTTCGAGAGTCGGATAACTGCACTCAACGCCCGTCGCGAACATAAACCTGTCCTCGGCAGGCTGGGGCAAGGCGATTGGATGGCTCGCTCTCGTCGCTCCGATAATGCGCGGGAGCTCCCGCTTTGCCGCATACTGGCGCAGCGTGTTCATCCATTGGGCTGCGTGCTTCCCGTTCTTCCAACTGGGTTGATGCTCGTCAAAAACATGTTGGGCAGCTTCGGCAAAGGTAGGGATTACGACGGCGTCGCGCCGCTTCTCAGCGAGGGGATTGCCGCCTTCTCGCGCCAGCTTTCGGTAGCTGAGTGCTTTCTCACGCGCCTCTGCGAGCGAAACCAAAGAAAGCCCGCCGAGCCCGATATCGCGTCGGCGACCCTGCACCACCGTTCTGAGCAACCAACGCTTCGCGCCCGACGGATCGACTACGAGGTAAAGACCGTTCCCGTCGGCGTATCGCCCGGCTTTGCTTAGGTTACGAATCTTGATGGCGGTCAGCGCCTTTTCCGGGTGCTTACCTTCCTTCGCCATACGTTCCGCCTAACTCAACCACCCCACATTCTTACCCACATATTATTTCGGCTGTAGGGGGATGGCAATGGATTGGGCTGGACGACAGGCTCATTGAAAGTTTTTGCAAATCAGCGCATTATCACACTAGGCTGGGTCCAGCTGGACCCTAGCTGGGCTGACACCTCTTCCGCCATTTGCCGCCGATGGCGCGATATTTTGTGAAATAGCGGCTCAATCACCGCCAATAGCCCCACGAGTTTTCTGCAAGCTTGACGTGAGTGGACGCGGCTTCGTTCCAGAGTTTGGTTTTGGATAGGGCAAGGCTGCGATCCGACCCGCTCCCGCGCGCCGGACGCCGCTCTGCCCGCCATTTGCCTTCGCCGCGAAATCGAAGCCGATCTGGCGCAGCATGAAGGCCCAGCCTGTTTTTGGTCTGCTTCACCCATTCGGCCCAGCGTTCATCCATCCTTCTGGATGAAAGATGTCGAACGCCGTCGAGCCTGTCTATCGCGCAGAGTTCGACTCACGATACGGACGCTGATGCGTAAAACTTAGCAACTCGACGAAGTTTCCCTTGCGCCGTCGGCGCATCGGATGATAGTTAGTCGTATGACTAAGCATGATCCTGAACTCTCGCAGCTCTTCCATGCCCTGGCCGATCCGACCCGTCGGCGGATCCTGACACGGCTCGCTGAAAGGCCTGCGCGGGTGACGGACTTGGCTGGTCCCACGCGCCTGCGCCTGCCCACGGTGATGCGGCATCTTTCGGTGCTGGAGGAGGCAGGGCTGATCGCCACGTCCAAGGACGGGCGGGTACGCACCTGCGCCATCGTGCCCGAGGCGCTGGAACCGGCGCGGACATGGCTCGATGAGCAGCGGGCCATCTGGGAGGCCCGGCTCGACCGGTTGGAGGCGTTTGCGATGAAGGCGATGAAGGAACGCAGGGAATGATGCCGAAGCTGAATCCGAATGGCGCGCGTGCAGCGCGCGATCATGCGCAGGGCCGCTTTGCGACGCTGACCTTCGAGCGGGACGTGGCTGCTCCTTTATCGGTACTGTGGCAGGCTTGGACAACTCCGGCCGCGCGTGCGGTCTGGTCTGCTCCCACGCCCTCGGTCATTGTGGAATTTCTGGAGGCCGATACCGGGGTGGGCGGACGCGAAGTCTCGCTCTGCAAGGTCGAGGGCCAGCCTGACATCCGCTGTGAGTGTGGCTGGCTGGAATTACAGCCGGCAGTGCGCAGCGTGAACTACGAAGTGGTCTCGTCCAGGGGCGTGACGCAATCGGCGGCGCTGGTGACGGCCGATTTCTCCGGCGCGGACGAGCGCAGCCGGCTGGTCGTGACGGTGCAGCTTTCCGCGCTGGCCGAGAACATGGAGGCAGGCTATCGACAGGGCTTCGACGCGGGGCTGGGCAATCTCGCCGGAGTCGCCGAGCGGACCATGGTGCTCCAGCGCGTTATACAGGCGCCGCGAACCATCGTCTGGGACACTTGGATGAACCCCGAGACGCTGCCGCAATGGTGGGGCCCCGACGGGTTCTCCTGTCGCACGAAGAAGATCGACCTGCGAACGGGTGGCGAATGGGTGTTCGACATGATCGCGCCTGACGGCACGGTCTTCCCGAACCACCATCTCTATATCGAGGTCCGGCCCGAGGAGAGGATCGGCTATACGCTGCTATGGGGCGAGAACGGGCCGAAACATGCCGATGCCTGGGTCTCGTTCGAGGATCAGGACGGGGCGACGAAGGTGACGCTGGGCATGGTGTTGAGCACGGCGGCCGAGTTCCAGGAGGCGAAAAGATTCGGCGCAGTCGAACTGGGCTTGCAAACGCTGGGCAAACTGGAACGCTTCATCAAAGCTCGATAGGAGGCTGCGGCTTGGCAACCGAGCGCGGGTCAGAAGGCGGCTATTGTCACGGAGAGCGAGGTCGAAGGCGCCGGCGTTTGCGAGGCGGCTGGACGACATGGCCCGACGCCCCGGCAATTGTTCACTTGGCGTCGCCAGGCTCACAAAGCATCTCCTGTTCCGGAAGAAAATTGCCCGACAGCATTCCAGCGCAGGAGAGATCGCTCCACATCGATTATTGGGCGACCAGCTCGACGCGGCGATTTTTGGCGCGTCCCTCTTCGGTATCGTTGGGGGCGACGGGCCTCGTCAGCCCGGCGCCTGACGCCCTCAGGCGGTCAGCCGCGATCGCGTAGTCGTGCGTCAGCGCCGCCGCCACGCTTTGCGCGCGTCTCGACGAGAGATCCAAATTGTATTCCGGGGCGCCGCGATTATCGGTGTGCCCGACGATGTCCAGGCGCAATTTGGGTTTTTCAGTCAGCAACTTGGCGATTTCATCGAGGGTCGGTTTCGACTCGGGCTTCAAGACGGCCTTGTCGTAGTCGAAGAGAAGTCCATAGACGGCAACCTTGCCCGTCGTGGCAATGGCCTGGCCAAGCTCGCTTGAACTCATGACCTGGACCTTGTCGCTCTCCATCTCTTTCACTTCCACGGTCTCGACAAAGGCCGTGGTGCGTTCCTTGTCTTCACCCACGAGGATTGCCGCGTAGACGTCTGCTCCGTTTGCGCTCCTCCTTAGCAACGCGTAGCGGGCGTGATCAGAGTAACTGGTTGAAACGTTGTTTTCCGGATCGAGCTGTTCGCCAAGCAAATATGAATCTTGCAACTTGCCTGTCAGACAATTCTTGTCGCTGCACTCGAAGACGAGTTGGAAGCCGCCGCTCTTGAGAGCATTCTGATAATTCCGCAGAACTTCAAGCGCGGATCGGCCAGCCGGAATTTCATAACGCGTCCGCGATACCCGTCCCTCGAGCTGAAGCCATTCCGAGCCCGAGCGATCCTTGAGCGTGTTCTTTTCAAGAAGCGCGCCGTAATCATGCGGCGCCTTGAGAAGCGCAACTTCGTCAAACTCGCCATTCTTTTGATAGGCGATGCGAGAGCCGGCGTAGCGGCCGACGATGGGACCATCCTTTGTGCCGGGCTCGTCCTCGGCCCGAGCTGAACTCACGGCAAGCGACGCCGCAAGAACACATGAGGCCAACCAAAGAGTTCGAGCGTGAGAAAATTGAAACTGCACGTGACGGGCAGGAAGCAGGCGTGACATCCAAATCGCTCCGTCCACATGTTGCATGATCGGTTCCGCGCTTTCACACACGAGGCGCATCTTGCTCTGAGGCTGAACGCACGCCTTGATAGTTCAAGTCTTGCAGTTCGCGTCGGACTCCGCAAGGCGACTTGCGGTGTTCGAAGCCTGCGATCGTGGCCACCAAATCGAAGTTCTTGTAATTGTGGCCCGGTCGATTGATACTCGTTTCGACCTGAGTTGATGCGTTGGCTGCTCTTTAATTGAGGACCGCATCCAGCTTTGGCCCGGGACCAGGTGACGGGTTCATCGTCCCCACAATCGAAGCCGCTATGATTGGACCTGCCGACAGCTCCGATCCTTTGCGTTCGCAACTCACGGCCACCACGGATCAGCATGCATTGGAGCTGAATCAACGTCCTATGTCAACGACGGAGCAATTTTCGGCCATTGGGGCAGCGTAAAACCAGAGCGCCATGAGCGCGCCACGCCGATTTGGATCCGATCTGCGTAATTCCCATACGCATTATGAGGCCGGACACACGAAAGCGCCTGACCACATGCTCTTGCCTAAAGAAAATCCTTGCATTCGACGAGCATCCACACACGATTGACAATGAGCTGATCATTCATCAAACTCACCCAAACTAGAGTGATTTAGCGAATTTAAAGAGGTAACAGCTGTGCGGATGCCGTCAGATGAGCGAGAATGAGGGAGCTCAACTTCGGGATGACCATGCCGTTTATGCGGCGCTTCGCCGGCGTTCTCTTACAGACGCAATGGGCGCGGTAGCGCCACAAGTCGCGATCGCGGTCGCGACGGCGTTTTTGTTTATTGGCGCTAGCGCGCCGCTCGCGGCCGGTCTGACGCTCAAATGTGGACACGCGGACGTCATGAACCCGAAATGGAAGGTTCCGCTGACATTTGTCTACGCCGGCGGCGACAGTGGCCCGATAAACGTCAGCGGCCCCTTCGGCGATTTTTCGATCAACGTCAAACACACGTCGAGACCAGCCGGAATCCAGACGACGGGCGAGGCTTTGGAAGGCGCCGCCAAGGCTCACGTCAAGCTGCCGCCTCTCGCCGATCTTGAAACATGCATAGAAAAGGCTCGCGACCCGGCGTCAAAGCCGGACGATAGGGATGCTTTTCTCAACGCTCGCGATGCTTGCCTGAAGAAGCTTGAGCCGCCGCCCGAGGGCATTGACGCGATAACAGGACTGAGGATCGGTTTTTTGAAAGATCAGGATGCCTTCGTGGATCTGAGATTTAGGTACGAAGCGGCAAGCCGGGCCCCTGATGGAACGATGGTCGTCGAGCCTTTGCCTGCGCAATGCGTGCTGGAAAAGTGACGCGATCGGCTGATGCAAAACAGCACAGCTGTCGCGGCGATGTATAGCGCGAATTCAATTTCGGATTTTCAGCGGGAAGCGCTTGTTTTCCTGCAAATGCATCTTCCTCTCTTGTGCCCGTCGGCGCCTTACCGGGCCGATTGATGATGAGGCGACGTCCACCATTTGCGGATGAATCGTCACGAGCATCGCAATCGCGGCATGGAACGCATCCATCGTGAGATAGCCGCGCTGCGTAGGGCATTGATCACGACGATGCCGAAATTGTTCGCAACCTCTGCGATGGCGGCGCCGACGCGCCGGAAAAATATGTCGCCGTCCACGAAGGCTGCGCTCCGCCATTGCACGCGGCGTTTGATGTTCGAACTCCATAAGTTCGAGATTCCCCGGGACCAGGGACACACCCGTGAAATAAGTTGGGCGAACGGCCTCGTTTATCGGACGACGCGCCTCACCGCCGACGCCGCCGCACGACCATCCTCGCGCTGCGCAAAGCCGGTTCGGCCTCGACAAGGATCGCGCCTGCGAGGATGAGCCCGCAGCCCAGCAGCGCAAGGGGCGTCAGCCGCTCGGAGAGGAGCAGCGCGCCCGACAGCGCCGCGAAGACGCTTTCCAGCGACATGATCAGCGCGGCCTCCGCCGCCGGCGTGTATTTCTGCGCGACAATCTGGAGGGTATAGGCGATCCCTCCGGAAAACAGGCCCGCATAAAGGATAGCGGGCAATGCGGCCGCCAGTCCTTCGCCGGAGAAAGACTCGAGGCCAAGCCCGCCGACAAGGCCTAAAAACGCGACGACGCCATATTGCGCGAAAGCGAGAAAATACGGGCGATCGCAGCGGGCAAGAAAGATCGGCACGAGACTGATCGCCGCCGCCCAGGCGATATCCGCGATCAATATGAGCGCGTCGCCAGACGTCCATTTCTGCAAATGTCCGTTCTCGGCGAGGAGCCAGGCGCCGAAGATCGAAACCACGCCGGCAAGCAGAACGATCCGCCTCGGCCTCGCGCCGGTGATCGCCCAGACGATGAGCGGCACGAGGATGACGTAAAGCGCGGTCAAAAACCCGCCATTCGTCGCCGTCGTCGTTACAAGGCCGATCTGCTGGAGGCCGGCGCCGGCGAAGAGGCAGAAGCCGATCAGCGCGGCGAGGCCAAGATCGCTTTTCCCCAACGAGGCGCAGCCGGCCTTTCCGCGCTCGTAGAGCGCCAGCGGCGCGAGCGCGATCCACGACAGAAGAAAACGCGCGCCGACGAAGCTCAGCGGCCCCATGCTGTCATTGGCGTACTTTTGAGCGATGAAGGCGGTTCCCCAGATAAAAGCGGCGAGCAGAAGCAGCAGGTCGGCGCGCATCCTTGTCATCGAAATGGATTTCTTTCAGAGCGCCGCCGAAATTCGCGGTCTTACGTTCACGATCAACCTTGACGCTGATGCTGCGCGCCCTCGGCCGGCAATCGCCGGGCGCCGAAAAAGACGCAGATAAGCGCGCGCCAAAGCGCCGCCGCCGATTTGATGACAGGCGTCGCCAGCATGGCCGCGGTCGAATGCGGGTTGACGCCTTCCTCCTCGACGCCGAAGGCGATGCGCGGGTTCTTCTCGGTCGGAACTTCGAGCGTCCCGAACATCCAGTCCCACACGGCGAGCACGCTGCCGAAATTGCGGTTGAAATGTTTCGGATCGTTCGAGTGATGAATCTGGTGATGCGCCGGACTGAGGATGAGGCGGCCCCATATGCCTCTGAAGGGGATCCAGAACTGCGAATGCTGGAGATGGCCGATCGTCCAAAGGAAGGCGAGAAAGAGGATATTTTTTCCGTTGACGGCGAATATGTCGGCATGCTGGCCGAAGGCCCATTCCAATGCGCCCGCCGCCGAACCGATAAAGAGAGCGAGCATCCATCCGAAGACGATGTTGTCGATCGGATGATTTCTGAAATTCGTCACGGGCGTCAGAACGTCCGCCGTATGATGCAGCTTGTGCAGCTCCCACAAGAACGGGACGCGATGTTTGAGATAATGATCGATCCAATAGCCGATCTCATAAGCGAGAAAGAGAACGATCGTGGCGACGATTTTCGTGAAGAGCGCATCGCAATCGCAAGGCGCGATCGTCCCGAACGCGCCCGTCAGCAAAGCGTGAACGCCTTTGGCGATCGTTTGCGACGAGATAACGAGCGCACCGACGACAGACGGCATGAGGACGACGCTGAGCGCGAGCAGCTTTACATCCGCATGGAAGGATTCGCGCATGAAAAATCTGCCTGGCGCGACCGCGCGCAGCAGCGCGCGCAAACCGACGCGGCCCCTTCGTTTCTTTTGGCGATAGGCCAGCGCGAAAAGGCCCAGGGAAAGAGAGGTCGTCAGCGAATAGACCGAGAAGATCGAGCCCGGCAGAAAGAGCTCGTACCAGATCCTGCTCGCGGAAAGGCGGATTGCGCTGCTGAGGTCCATCTTTCGGGCTACTGATCCGGCGTTTCTGAGGCTCTCTCAGCGACGCCAACGATGCGCAGGCGCCTCGAACTGTTTGAGGTCAAAGCGTATTCCCTCGACGTGTCCTTGCCAAGAGACGAACGGAAGCCGGAACGGGACGGACATGCGTCCGATAAGGGCGAAATCGCGCATATCGACGATATTTCGAACGCGTCGATATGCGGAGTCCTAACGGCGCTCGACATGGAAATCGTAAATTGGCGCGCCCGGCACGATTCGAACGTGCGGCCTTTGCCTTCGGAGGGCAACGCTCTATCCAGCTGAGCTACGGGCGCGTGAGGCGATTCAACGCTTCCTCCTTCTACAGGAAGCCGGCCCCGCCCGCAACGCCGGGGCGCTTTCGCGCCGGCGCCGGCCCGTGCTATCGGGGCGCGGCTTCAGGCGGCGGCTTCTTGGGGGCGCGATGACGGGGTTTTGGGAGGATTGGCTCGACCGGTTGCGGGCGCGGCGGGACCGGCTCATCGCCAATCCCAAATTCCAGCGCTGGTCCCTCGCCAATCCCCTGACCCGGCCGATCGCCCGGCGGCGCGCCCGGGCGGCGCTCGATCTCACGGCCGGCTTCGTCTATTCGCAGGCGCTCTTCGCCTGCGCGCGGCTGAAGCTCTTCGACGCCCTGAGCGACGGTCCGCTGACCGTCGCGGAGATCGCCGACAGGCTGGCGCTGACCGAGGACGCGGCCCGGCGCCTTCTCGACGCCGCGGCCTCGCTCGACCTCGCCGAGCGCCGCGCTCGCGGGCGTTACGGGCTCGGTCAGATCGGAGCGGCCTTTCTCGGCAACCGCGCGGCGCTCGCGCTCGTCGAGCATCAGCCAATCCTCTATAACGATCTCGCCGATCCTGTCGCCCTGCTGCGGGGAGAGAAACGGGCGGCGCTCGCCGATTATTGGCCCTATTCCGATCTCGAACAGCCCAAGGCGCTTCAGGCGGACCAGGTCGCGCCCTACAGCGCCCTCATGGCCGCCTCGCAGCCGATGGTCGCTGAGGAGGCGCTCGACGCCTATGACGTCTCGCGGCGCAAGCGGCTGATGGATGTCGGCGGCGGCGAGGGCGTTTTTCTTTGCGCCGCCGCAGCGCGCGCGCCGGATTTGCAGCTTGCGCTCGTCGATCTGCCCGCCGTCGCCGATCGCGCGCGGGCGCGCTTCGACGCCGCCGGCCTGACGGCGCGGGCGGAGGTCTTTGGGCGCGATTTCCTGCGTGACGAACTTCCCGCCGGCGCCGACCTCGTCACGCTGATCCGCATCGTGCACGATCAGGACGACGAACGGGCGCTTCAACTCCTGCGCAATATCCGCCGCGCGGTCGAGAAAGGCGCGACGCTGCTGATCGTCGAAGCGATGTCGGGCGTAAAGGGAGCCGAGCCGCTCGACGCCTATTACGGCTTCTACACGCTCGCCATGGGCAAAGGCGAACCGCGCCGCGTTGGGGAAATCGAAGCGCTGCTGCGGGAAGCCGGCTTTGGCGAATTCAGCCTGCGCCCCAACGCCTTGCCGACGCTGACCAGCATACTCGCCGCAAAGGCTGTGTGAGACGGGCGGGCGGGCGCTTTCAGTGCGTCGAGAATTCTGGAAACGAAAAAAGAGCGGAGTGGCGCATCAGCTGCGCCAGTCCGCCCGTCACTATCGGTCATGGCTCAATAGTTGTTGTGGGAAACCCAGGTCGTCCCGCCATTCGAACGGCCGCCATAGCCGCCCCAGGAGCCGTTGTTCGAACCGCCGCTCCAGTTGCCGCCGGTCTGATTGCTGCTCTGACGGCCGCCGCCGTAACCGCCCCACGAACCGCCATTGGACCCGCCGTTCCAGCCGCCCGGATGACCGCCGCCATTGCCGCCCCATCCGCCGTTCGAGCCGCTGTTCCAGCCGCCCGGACGACCGCCGCCCCACGAGCCGCCATTGGAGCCGCCATAGCCGCCATTGTTGCTTCCCCAGCGGTCGCCGCCGTTGCAGCCGATCCGGTAGCCCATGGCCTGCATTTCGCGGCAGGAAAGCTTGGTGCGCCGGGGCGTGTCATTGCCAAAGAAGCCGCCATTGCCGCCCTGCTTGCCGTTCCAGCCGGAATTGCCGGAGGACGTGTTGCATTTCCAGCATTCGCCATGCGCGTCGGGGCGCGGCGTATTGTTGTTCCAGCCGCCGGTCTGCTGCCCGCCGCCGTTCCAGCCGCCCTTGCCGCCGCTATTGCCGCCGCCATAGCCGCCGGCGTTCGAGTTGCCGTTGGAGGCCGGCGCGCCCCAATTGCCGCTGCCCCAGGCGAAAGCGCTGGTCGTAGCCGGAACCACGAGCAGTCCGGCGAGCGCGGCGGCGAGAGAGATCTTCTTGATAGCGTTCATCGTCGTCATCCCTTGTTGAAATTTCCGCGAAGCTGAGCGGGTTAAAAATCGCGATGCGACACGAAGCGGGTGTCGACGATGCGATCGCCGAAGCCGTCGGTGCGGATGGTCTTGACCATCTTGTTGCCGAACGGATCGGCGCGAACGATGCGGATGGCCGCGGAGCGGTTGCCGAAATCGTCGAATTTCACGATGCGCGTTTTCGTGACGCGGTTCCCGAAATCGTCGACGCGCGTGACGCGCTGCTCGGAAACCGTTCCAGCCGAAGCGGCGGGGATAGCGGCGGCGCCGAGAACAAAAGCGGAGACCGCGACAGCAAGACCTTTGGTAATCATGACACCCTCCTCATTGATCGAACCGGAGCGAACTGCTTCGGTGAGGAGAAAGTTAACTAATTCGAAAAGAAACGATGTGCGCTGCCGCACGAAGCGCGCGCCGGCGCACATAGCGGCCCTCGAACCGGCAAGGATGGCCGATCACCGCTGTGGAGCTGGATTTGAGAGCGCGCGCCCGCCGGCTTTCAGGCGATGCCGGCGACGCGCTCGATTGCATGGACGAGCGCCGCCCGAGAAACGCGATGCGCGCCGACTATTCGCCGGCGCGCCGGGCGGAGACGGCGCCATTGGCTGTGGATCGCCAGAATTTCAGCCTCACGCTTTCGCGCGCCGCCAGCCGATCAGTCCCGCCGTCGAACCGTCGAGCCCAGCCGTCGACGCGCCAGCGTTCTCCACGATCGGCGCGAGTCTGTTCGCGAGCTCCTTGCCGAGCTCCACGCCCCACTGATCGAATGGATTAATGTCCCAGATCACCGACTGAACGAAGACCTTGTGCTCATAGAGCGCCACGAGGCGCCCGAACGTGCGCGGATCGAGACGGCGATAAAGGAAGACGCTCGAGGGACGGTCGCCGGAGAAAACCTTATGCGGCGCGAGGCGCTCCACGTCTTTTTCGTCCGCTCCCTGCGCGCGCAATTGCGCTCTGGCTTCGTCGAGCGTGCGTCCGCGCATGAACGCCTCGGCCTGCGCGAGGCAGTTGGCGAACAAAAGCGCGTGGTGATGCGTGTCGGCGGCGGTCGGCTCCGCGGCGACAAGGAAGTCGATCGGCGTGACGTCCGTGCCCTGATGCAGGAGCTGGAAGAAGGCGTGCTGTCCGTTCGTTCCCGGCTCGCCGAAAACGATCGGCCCGGTCGCATGCGTGTCGAAACCGCCCTCGCGCGTCACCGATTTTCCGTTCGACTCCATGTCGAGCTGCTGCAGATAAGCAGGGAAGCGCGCGAGGCGCTGGTCATAGGGAATGACCGCATGGGCGCCGCGCTTCATCACATTGCGATGCCAGACGCCAAGCATTCCCATCAAGACCGGAATGTTCCTGTCGAGCGGCGCCGCTTGGAAATGTTCGTCGACGTCGGAGCCGCCCTGCAGGAACTGCGTGAAATTCTCCGGGCCGATGGCGATGGCGAGCGCAAGGCCGATCGACGACCAGAGCGAATAACGCCCGCCGACCCAATCCCAGAAGCCGAAGACGCGGGAAGGATCGATGCCGAAGGCGGCGACTTTGTCGAGTCTGGTGGAGACCGCGGCGAAATGCCTGGACACAGCTTCTTCCCCGAGCGCCGCCACGAGACGCGCGCGGGCGCTGGCCGCATTGGCCATCGTCTCCTGCGTCGTGAACGTCTTGGACGACACGACGAACAGCGTGCGGGCGAGATCGAGGTCCGCAAGCGTATCGGCGAGATCGGCGCCGTCGACATTGGAGACGAAATGCGCGCGCGGTCCGTCGCCGGCGTAGGGCGACAATGCGCGCGCCGCCATGGCCGGGCCGAGATCGGACCCGCCAATGCCGATATTCACGACATTCGTGAAGGGAAGGCCCGTCGCGCCTCTCGCCTCGCCGCTGCGGATGGCGCGCGCGAAAGCGTAGACCTTCTCGCGTTCAGCCTCGATCGCCGGACGCATATTCTCGCCGCCGACTGGCAAAGCCCGTGACGAAAGGTCGCGCAGCGCCATATGCATGGCGGCGCGCCTCTCGGTGTTGTTGACGGCTTCGCCGGCGAACAAAGCGGCGCGCCACTCTTCGAGCTTGCGCGCCTTTGCGAGCGCAAGCAGGAGGTCGAGCGTCTCGCGCGTGACTTTGTGCTTGGAGAAGTCGAAGAGGAAATTTTCGTCGAGAGCGACGCTGAAATTGGCGAAGCGCGCGGCGTCGGCCGCGAAGAGGTCGAGCGTGCGAAATGCGTCGAGGCTGGGCGCGTGAGCGTCCAGCGCGAGGAAGGCGGCGGCGACGGCGTGCGACATTTGCGTCTCGGGGCAGGTTGCGGTCGGCCGAATCAGCCAACGCGAGGCCAAAGATTTACTCCAATGAGCATTCTGCTGCAGCGCGGAGAAACCTGTCGGATTTTTTACTGTATTATGACAGCGGGATGTGGAAACGATATCGGTTCAATGACGATTTCCTGACAGAAGGACAACGATGAACCCGATCCCTCTCCTCGACGTGCGCGACGGCGGACCCGTGGCCCATGCCCAGGCGCGGGTCGACGCCGCCGCCGCGTTGCGCGACGCCTGCCTTGGCGCCATCGCGCCGCTCGGGCGCTACTGGCTGTCGCCCATCGACCGCATGGCGGCGAATTGGCTGAAGAAATCGGCTTCCGCCTATCGGGCGGAGCTGGAGCGCATCGTCTCGATTCTCGGCTTTCCCGGCGCAATGACGCTCAACATGTCCTATCTCTTCGCCTGCACGACGCAGGCCTATGAGGGGCCGGACGGCTCGCCGCGCATCCGCCGCACGCTGGACTGGCCCTTCAAGGGGCTGGGCGAAGCAGTCGAGATGGCGTGGCAATCCGGCCCGGCCGGCGATTTCTACAATGCGACCTGGCCGGGAGCCGTCGGCGTGCTGAGCGCGATGGCGCCGGGGCGTTTCTGCGCGGTGATCAACCAGGCGCCGATGCTTCGCCGCACCAGAGGCGCGCTGGGCTTCGTCGCCGACGCGGCGATCAACCTGCGCGACGCCCTGGCGAGCGAAGGCGGCTGGCCGCCCGATCATCTGCTGCGCTACGCCTTCGAAACCTGCGAGACTTTCGAAGACGCCGTTCAGCTCATCGCCAGAGAGCCGCTGGCGCGGCCGACGCTCTTCACCCTCGCCGGCGTGAAGCCGGGCGAGCTGGCGCTGATCGAACGCACGGAGCGCGAGGCGCGCATCTATCGCGGCCCGGTCATCGTCGCCAATGACTGGCAGGAGCCGCAGCCGGGCTGGCAGGCGCGCATGAGCCAGGCGAATAACGACGCCCGCGTCGCGCTGATGCGCAACGTCGCGCCGGACGCGCCGCGTTTCTCCTGGGTGACGGAGCCGGTGCTCAATCGGCTGACGCGCCTCGCCGTGGAGATG
Organism: Methylocystis parvus OBBP; assembly: GCF_027571405.1. GTDB lineage: Bacteria > Pseudomonadota > Alphaproteobacteria > Rhizobiales > Beijerinckiaceae > Methylocystis > Methylocystis parva. Next base: position 3,891,358 of record NZ_CP092968.1, on the reverse strand, counting down.
TGCTCTGCTGGCGGCGGCGATTTTGTCGCGCGCGGCTATGAATGCGCGTCGCTGTTGCGCGGCGCGCCGCGCCCCGTGACGGCGGATTTCCATCTGCGCGCGGCGAGCCCGATGGCGCTCGCGGCTTGAACGAGACAATCCCGCGATTCTGACTTTACGATGGAGTGCGTCGGCCAAAGCGCGGTCCGCCAATTTGGCGAACGCCCTCGCGACATTGCGCGGGCTCAAAAGACGAGCTTCGTCCTATTGCAGATGCGTCCATGAGCGAAGTCGAAAGCTTCTTCGAGCGAGAACTTTTTCGAGAATGAGTCGATCGCTCGCGTGAAAGTCCCCACTACCCCACGCGCGGCGCCGCCGCCCGCCTCAGCCGGTCGTTGATCGCTTCGCCGAGTCCGCGCTCGGGCATATGCGCGACGGCGATCTTCTCCGCGCCGAGCGCGTCGAGTTCCCGCAAATAGGCGAACAAATTGGCGGCGGCCTCCACGAGATCGCCTTTCGGGGAAAGATCGCGCACCAACGTTCCTGCAGGGGCCAACGCGCTCAGCCTGCCGCCGAAATCGAGCGCCGACTCCCCCGCCAGGACCTCATGCGCCTCCAATCGAAGTCTTGCTTTCGGCGCGTAATGGGACGCGGTCATGCCCGGCGCCGTGATGTCGGCGCGGGCGGGCGCCGAAAGTTTGCGACCCAGAATCTTCTCGATCTTCTCGCGCCGCGCCGCGCCGGGCCGCAGCAGCGCCGGCTCGGCGTCGCAGAAAGACACGATCGTCGATTCGAGCCCGGCCACGGTTCGCCCGCCATCGAGAATCATATCGACGCGGCCCGACAAATCCTCAGCGACATGCGCCGCCGTGACCGGGCTCACATGGCCCGAGCGATTCGCCGATGGCGCCGCGATGGGCCGGCCGAGCGCCGCGATGAGCGCGCGCGCCACTGAATGATCCGGGATGCGCAGCGCGACGCTGGGCAGGCCCGCCCGCGCCAGTTCGCAGACCGAGCCGCCCGGCGCGGCCGGCGCGACGATGGTCAGCGGTCCCGGCCAGAAGGCTTCCGCAAGCCTGATCGCCGCCTCCGGCAAAACAGCTTCGCGCCGCGCCGCGTCGAGATCGGCGACATGGGCGATGAGCGGATTGAAGGAGGGGCGGCCCTTGGCGTCGTAAATGCGCGCGACGGCCCAGGCGCTCGTCGCGTCGGCGCCGAGGCCATAGACCGTCTCGGTGGGAAAGGCGACGAGGCCGCCCTCGCGCAGGATCTCCGCGGCGCGCGCGATCGACGCCGCGTCGGCCGGCGCGCGGATCGTCATTTCTCCCGGCCGCGATAGGGGGGCGCGGGTATCGCCATATGCGCCGCGCGTAGGGCCTTCGACCAGCGTTCGCGAAGATCGCGGAAATATTCGTCGCCGGCGTCGATGCGCGTCTGCACCTCGAGCTCCATCGAGTCCTTGCGCAAAAGCGCAACGTCGATCGGCAGGCCGACGGAAAGATTCGACTTGATCGTCGAATCCATCGAAATAAGCCCGATCTTCAGCGCGTCATAGATGTCGCTGTCGTAATTCGCGGCGCGGTCGAGGATCGGCTTGCCGTATTTGTGCTCGCCGATCTGCAGATAATTCGTGTCCTGCGAGCATTCGATGCTGTTGCCGGCGGAGTAGATCATGAAGAGGCGCGGCTCCGAGCCCTTGATCTGCCCGCCGAGCAGCATCGTCACGTCGAAACTGACGCCGTTGGTCTGATCGGACGGATCGAAGGCCTCGGCGCGCGCGCGGCGCACGGCCTTGCCGACGAACTGCGCCGCCTTGAGCATGGTCGGCGCCGTCAGGGCGCTTTCGATTTCCTTGGTCTCGGGATTCTCGAATCCCTCCTTCAGGAAGTTCAAAACGCCCTGCGTCACGGAGAGATTCCCGGCGGCGGCGAGCATCAGCACGCGCTCGCCGGGCTGCTCGAAAACGTGGAGCTTGCGGAAGGTGGAGATGTTGTCGAGCCCGGCATTGGTGCGCGTATCCGCGATCATCACCAGCCCGTCGCGCACCAGAATGCCGCAACAATAGGTCATGGAAGCTCCTGAGCCCGCCGCAACGCCTCCGGTCGCGACACGGCCCCCGGTTTACAAGTTCCAGGCCAGAAGGCACAAGGGCCGAAAGCTCACGATCAGGGGCGGACCATGCGCATCGACGGGCGCGATTACAGGACGATATGGCTCGACGAAAGCGGGAGCCAAGACCCGGCCGACGCGCGCGTCCGCGTGATCGACCAGACCCGCCTGCCCCACCGCTTCGAAACGCTCACGCTCGATAATTCCGACGAGGCGAGCCGCGCCATTCGCGACATGGCGGTGCGCGGCGCCCCGCTCATCGGCGTGACGGGCGCTTACGGACTCGCTCTCGCCGCCGCCGCGGACGCCGGCGACGCCGCAATCGAGGCCGCCTATGAGAAGCTCCTCGCGACGCGCCCCACCGCCGTCAATCTGCGTTGGGGCCTCGACCGGGTGAAAGCGCTGCTCCTCGCCACCCCTGTCGCAGCGCGCGCCGCCGCGGCCTTCGCCGAAGCCGGGGCGATCGCCGAGGAAGACGTGGCCTGCTGCGCCTCGATCGGCGATCACGGCGCCGCACTCATCCGCGACGCGGCGGAGAAAAATCCCGGCCGGCCGGTCAATATCCTCACCCATTGCAACGCCGGCTGGCTCGCCACGGTCGATTGGGGCACGGCGCTGGCGCCGATCTACAAGGCGGCGCGGGCGGGAATCGGCCTCCATGTCTGGGTCGACGAGACGCGGCCGCGCAATCAAGGCGCGAGCCTCACGGCTTTCGAGCTGCTCTCCGAGGGCGTGCCGCACACGGTCATCGCCGACAATGCCGGCGGTCATCTGATGCAGCACGGCATGGTCGATCTCTGCATCGTCGGCACGGATCGCACGACGCGGACCGGCGACGTCTGCAACAAGATCGGCACCTATCTTAAGGCGCTCGCCGCGCATGATAATGGCGTGCCCTTTTATGTCGCGCTGCCGAGCTCCACCATCGACTGGCGCATCGAGGACGGCGTCGCGAATATCCCCATCGAGGAACGCAGCGCCCGCGAAGTCACGCACGTCTCCGGCCGCGCCGCCGACGGCGCCGTGACGGAAGTGCTCGTGACGCCGGAAGGCTCGTCCGCCCGCAACTGGGCTTTCGACGTGACGCCGGCGAAATATGTCACGGGTCTGATCACCGAGCGGGGCGTGTGCGCGGCGAGCGAAGCGGGGTTGAGGGGGGTGTTTTCGGATTTGGCGGGCTGACTCCGTCATTGCAATGACGTCGCTAGGCGTCGCTACGCGGCCCGTAATTCTTGAACCTCTCGACGGTTCGCCAAATTTCGTCATCCGGGAGCACGACCGGCTCGCCCGCCAGCGCGCCGAGATAATAGACTTGCGCCAGCGCCTCCAGCTCCACGGCCCGCCACAGCGCCTTTCGCATATCGGACCCGGTGACGATGGCGCCGTGATTGGCGAGAAGCGCGCCGTCGCGGTCCTTCAAGCCTTCGACGACAAGCGCCGACAGCTCCGGCGTGCCGTAAGAGGCGTAGCCGACGCAGGGCACGGTGGGGCCGCCAAAGGCCGCGATCATGTAATGCACGGCGGGAATGGCGCGCCGCAGCGTCGCGAGCGTCGTGGCGTAGGTGGAATGCATATGCACGACGGCGCCGACGTCGCCGCGCGCCGCGTAGAGGTCGAGATGGAAGCGCCACTCGCTCGAGGGCGGCAGCGGCCCGCCGAAAGCGCCGCCGGCGTCGCCGATCCTCATCCGCGCGATCTGCTCCGGCACGAGTTCGCGCGCGGGGACGCCGCTTGGCGTCACGAAAGCGAATTCGCCGGTGCGCAGAGAAAGATTTCCCGCCGAACCATGATTGAGCCCCAGCCGCTCCAGCTCCAAAGCCCCGGCCACAATGCCCGCGCGAGCGCCCGCCTCATCCATCGCCATCCCCCTCGCCCGATATTGCCCGCCGGCCGGATTGCTGTATAGGACATAGCGTCCCCGAGGCGACAGGGGCCGGTAGCTCAATGGTTAGAGCCGACCGCTCATAACGGTCTGGTTGGCGGTTCGAGTCCGTCCCGGCCTACCACCATAATGCGAGACATGCGGAAAACAGGGGCTACCGCCCGCCGGGAGACCGGCTTCTGAGGCGCGGCTAATCTTCCCCTAAAAAGTCAAAATGACCCGAATGCCGAGCCAAGGACAATAACGGCGACCAGCGCGAGGATGGCGCTCACAATGGCGACCATCACGATGTCGAGGTAACTTTCCTTGTGCGTGCAGCCGCACACGGCGAGCAAGGTGACGACCGCGCCATTATGGGGAAGACTGTCCAGCGTTCCCGCGCCGATCACCGCGACGCGATGCAAAAGCGCAGGATCGATCCCGCCCTGCTCTGCGAGACGCAGATAGGTCTCTCCGAGCGTATCCAGCGCGATGGTGAGGCCGCCAGAAGCCGATCCCGTCAACGATGCGAGAACATTGGTCGCAATGGCGAGCGAGACGAGCGGCCCGCCTTCGATCGAAAGCGCCCATGTGCGAACCGCCGCGAAGGCCGGCATGGCGGCGACGACAGCGCCAAACCCCACCAGACTGGCGACGCTGAGAAGCGGCAGCGCTGACGCGGTCACGCCAGCGTCGACGCTTTCGCGGATCTTTGTCAATCTTCGCCAGTTCAGCGCGATCACCGTGACGATCGCCGCCGCCAGCGCCACGATCACCGACCAGACGCCGCTGACGGCGGCGAGCGTCGTCGGACCCCAGCGCTCCTCTGCGAGAAACGAATCGTCCATTCGCGGAAGGACGCCGAGAGACATGACAAGATTGACGCCGACGACCACAATGAGTGGAAGCGCGGCGATAAAAATATTGGGTGCGTCGGCGCGATGGCCGTGAGGAATTTCCGCGAGATCGAATTCTCGGGCGGTCGCCGCCCGCTCGCGAATCGGCTGATCCGCCGTCACATCGACCGTGGCGGTCGGCGCGTCGCCATATCCCTCGCCGCGCCGGCGCGCGGCGCGCTCCGCCCATATGAGCCAGCACATGCCGAAACCGAGCATGATCAGCGCCGCGACAAGGCCGAGGCCAGGCGCGGCGAAAGCTGTCGTGCCGAAAAAGGGCATGGGGATCGCATTTTGAATCGCCGGCGTTCCGGGTAGCGCCGACATCGTGAAAGTCGAGGTGCCGAGCGCGATAGAAGCAGGCGCCAGGCGGCGCGGCGTGCCTGATGCGCGAAACAGCTCCTGCGCCATCGGCGCGAGCACGAAGAAGGCGACGAAGAGGCTGACGCCGCCATAGGTGACGAAAGCCCCCGCGAGCACGACCGAAAGTATGGCGCGGCGCGCGCCGAGTTTTTCAGCCATAAAATGCGCGATCGCCATAACGGAGCCGCTATCGTCCATCAGCTTTCCAAACAGAGCGCCAAGCAGAAATATCGGAAAAAACTGGGCGATGAAGCGTGCGGCGCCCGCCATGAAGGTCACCGTCCAATGCGCGAGCAGCGGCTCGCTTGCAAAGGCGGCGGCGATCAAGGCGGCTGCGGGCGCCAGTAAAAGGACGCTCCATCCGCGATAGGCGAACCAGATAAGACCGCACAGCGCGACGAGAATTCCCAGCAATCCCATGGCGTCATATTCCTTCGAGCAATGCATCGAGGTCGAGCGTGGAGCGCATTCCGAGGTCGTTTCCGTGAAGATCGAGAAAGGCGTTGGCCGAGCGGCGGCCCTCATCGCGCAGCATGCAGAGGAATTCCCATTCGGCGAGCAGCTTCGAGGAAGCGCTGAGCTTGGTCATCATCTCCGTCGAAATGCGATGGATGCGCATGCCAGCCCATTGCGCGCCTTCCCTGTCGCCGGGATTCGCGGCCTGACGCAGCAAAGCGATCATACGGAGCTCCTTGAGAAGCACCGCATTGAACGACACTTCATTCAGGCGGTTGGCGATTTCCGTCGCCGAACGCGGCTTCTCCCGACGCGCGATGGGGTTGATCTGGACAAGGATGGTGTCGCGAGAGACGCATTCGCGCACAAGCGGCGTGATCGTTGGATTTCCAGAATAACCGCCGTCCCAATAGGCTTGGCCTTCGATCTCGATCGCTTGAAACATTGTCGGAAGACAGGCCGAAGCGAGAAGCGAGTCCGAAGTAAGATCGGCGTTTCTGAAGACGCGGGCCCGGCCGGTCGCGACGCTCGTCGCGGTGACGAATATCTTGATGGGCGCGGCGGCGACCTTTCTAAAGTCGATCACGTCCTCGAGAATTCCACGAAGCGGATTAACGTCCTTCGGATTGAGGTCATAAGGCGAAAACACGCGCGAAATCATGTCTGTCATGATGAAGAAAGGGGACGTGTCGAGCGTCCACCGGCCTAGCAGGACATCAACGGGGTTGCGTTGCAGGGGGCTGAGGCGCCCCGCCTCGGAAACGCGGCGCCAGAAGAGTTCGAGCGCTTCGCGGGCGCCTTGCGCGCCTCTCGCGGCATGGCCGCTGATAAGCGCGGCCGCGTTCATCGCTCCCGCCGAGGTTCCCGAAATGCCTTCAATCTTGAGCCAGTCTTGCTCGAGAAGCCGGTCGAGAACGCCCCAGGTGAAAGCGCCGTGCGCCCCGCCGCCCTGCAAGGCGAGATCGACCGAAATCAATTCGCGCGTCGCCATCTAGCTCTCGCCCTCCGCGCACAGGGTCGAAATGTCGCGCGCATCGAGAGATGTCGCCAGAGTCCGCGTTAGACAAGCTTTGCTTGCCCGTTGTCGGCAATCGCATGGCTCAAGCAAGCCGCTCGCGCGTTGGTTCACCCTCGCTCTTCGCCTTCGCCAAAATAGCGCCGCGTCGTGATCTGATGCAAAGGGACGCCAAGGTAGGGAACGAAGGATTAGCGACGACGTTTCGCAAGCTATGAGTGCGAAAGGGCTGGAGGAAGAAGCTGCTCACCAGGGAGGGCGATATGTCTGATCTCGTCGTCATCGTTTATCCGACGGAGATAAAGGCTGAGGAGATGCGGAAGAAGGTGTTCGACCTCCAGAAGGAGTTTTTGATTGAGGTGGGCGACGCGGTGATCGCCGTGAAACAGGCGGACGGCAATGTAAAGCTCAATCAACTCTTCAATACGACTGCGGCCGGCGCCGCTTCGGGCGGGCTCTGGGGCTTGCTGATCGGCTTGGTGTTCCTTAATCCGCTCCTTGGAGTTGCGCTCGGGGCCGCGTCGGGCGCCATCAGCGGCGCACTCGCCGACTACGGCATCAACGACAATTTCATGAAGAAACTTTCGGACAGTCTGCAGCCCGGCAACGCCGCGCTGTTCCTGTTGGCCAAGAAGGTCACTGGCGACAAGGTGCTCGAAGCCCTGAAGGGAACAGGAGGGACAGTGCTCAAGACATCGCTGGACGACAGCAAGGAAAAAATGCTGCGCGAAGCTCTCACTGCGAGTTGAGCGGCTGGGTCTTTTACCGCCCGCCTAATTGCGGCGCCCCGGGCGCGCCGATCTGGCGCTACCCGCCGCCCTTCGGGGCGACTTATTCTTTACTGCGCGAGGGCTCCTCGCCGCCCTCGCGCTCCGTTTCTCCGGTTTGGCTCAATCGTTAACGCCTCGGCGAATCGATCGCATTGCTGGCGCGGCGCGGCCGAATCGGCGTTCAAATCGCTGGGCGCGACGTAATTCGTGACGCTCGGCGACATGCGCCCGACGCAACTGACGATGCTCGGCGCGATGCTGGCGCCTCAACTCGCGATTTGTAAGGGGCCGACCAACGGAAGCTTGGACGATCAGGCCGTCTACACGAGGGTTCTCGACTGCGATTGGAGACGCAAACATGGGAGTCGCCGCGACGATTGATTCATTGCCAAAGAGCAATGACGCGCCGATCGCCAATCCTGCGAGCTTAGTCGTAAACATACGGAGTCCTCCCGTTTGCGGGCCCCCGCGCTGTTAGCCCGGCACGATGTTATAGAGCCGCGAATGGCCCGGGCCAGCGGCGCCGGGATTGCCGGTAATGCGTAGGCGGACGCGACAGAACAGGCTTTCGGCTTCGCGAGCGCCTCAAAGCTGTTCACCGAACGTCACAAGCGGCGAAGGTGGAGTTCGAGGCGAGCGGTCTCTGCGTCTTCGTCGAAACTGGAACGCAGATCGTCGCTTGCGTCGCCGCCGGATCGGCCGCCTTGCCCGATTCTTGCTTTTCCCGCGCGCGAGGCGCTTAATCGCGGGGGAAGAGGGTGACGATGTCCGACGAGCTGAGCGTGCTGGTTTGCGGGATTGGCGAAGAGGCCTCCGCGACGGCGCGGACCCTGTTTGCCGAGGGATATGCGGTGGCGCTCTACCGCTCGACCGCGCCCTTCATGCTGCGCCGGCGCATGTGCTACGCGGACGCCTGGTATGACGGCTACGCCCAGCTCGACGACGTCGAGGCGCGCCGCGCCGATGTCCATGCGGAATTCATGCTGGGCTTCCAGACCCGCGACTTCATCCCGCTTCTGCGCGGCGGGCTCGAGGAGGCGATCGCGCGCTGGCCCTGGAACGTGGTCGTCGTCGCCAAGGAGGACCGGGAGCCGGAGCCGCTCGGCCTTCGCGACCTTGCGGGACTGACCCTGGGGCTTGGCGGCGATTTCACGCCCGGCCTCGACTGCGACCTGGCCATCGAGACGCAGGGGCACGACCCCGGGGCGATCGTCAGTCCCGGCGAGGCGCGCGCCGCTATCCGCCCCCGGCAAGGCGCGGAGGAGCAAGCGCTCGCCTGCGCGCCCGCGGCGGGACTTTTCCGCACCCACCTTCCCATCGGCGCCGCGGTCGAGCCCGGAGCGACCCTCGGCTTCGTTGGCGACAGGCCGGTCGTCGCCCCCGCTTCGGGGCGCTTGAAAGGCGTCGCCCGCCGCGAGCAGGCCGTGATCGAGGGAACGCCGGTAGCGGAGATCGCGCTCGATCCGACCGCGCGCGTCGCCGGCGTCGCCAGCCGCAACAAGCTGATCGCGCGCGGCGTCGCCTTCGCCATCGAGATGGAGAATGAGGGCATCGAACCCTTCTCCTTCGAGAACTGGCGCTGACGCGGCTGTCCGATAGTCGACAAAAACATGACGCCCCCGCAGGAAGGTGACGGCGTCGCTCTTTGGGTCGGCTGGATTTTCCTCTTCCTGGCCCTTGCGGGCTGTTTTTGGCCGCGCATGCCGGGATTGGCTTTCATGGGCCTCGCGCTTTTCGGCGTGCTGCATCTCGCGGTTCTCGTTCACGAGCGGATCGCCGAGCCGCGATTTTTCGACGGCATGAGCCCGGAGGAGTTCGAGCATTATTGCGCCGAGCTTCTCAGGCGCGCGAAATGGCGCGCGGAAGTCACGCCCGCAAGCGGAGATCAGGGCGTCGACATCGTGGCCGAGAAGCGCGGCCGGCGCATCGTCGTCCAGTGCAAGATGTATTCGAAACCCGTCGGCAATCGCGCCGTTCAGGAAATCGTCGCCGGCATCGCGCATGCGGAGGCGGAAAGAGGCGTGGTCGTCACCACGGTCGGCTATACGGCCGCCGCGCAGGCGCTGGCGGAATCGAACAATGTCCTGCTGCTTCGCCACCAGGAGCTGCGCCGCATCGACAGACTGCTGGCGCGCACCAGAGCGTGACGCATATTGTTCGACGCGACGCGTCGCGGCGCTCATCTTGGAAGTCCGGCGCGGCGCTCCATTTCTCCATCAAAGCCGCAGGGAGGCTTCCATGGATTTCGGCGACGCGCAATTTTTGCCGGTGGCCCCGCCTTTCTTCTTCCTGCTTGCGGGCGTCGTCGCAATCCTCCTCATCCTCGTGCAACTGCGCTTGCTGCAATATGCCTATACGCAGCTCGGCGTCAGCTCGCAGACGGCGGTTCTTCTGCTCATCGCGTCGCTTCTCGGGAGCTATGTGAACGTCCCCATCGCGATGCTCGGCGGCGGCGGCTTCGTGTCCGAGCGCGAGATCGTCTATTACGGCGTTCCTTACGTCGTGCCGCGTCTCTCCGGCTCCCAGACGATCCTCGCCGTGAATATCGGCGGCGCGGTCATCCCGACGTTGCTGTCCTGCTTCCTGCTGTCTCGCAACGCCTTGTGGGGAAGAGGCCTTGTCGCGGCTTTCGGCGTCGCGGCCGTCAGCCACGCTTACGCCGAGCCTGTTCGAGGAATCGGCATAGCGCTGCCGATTTTCGTCGGGCCGCTCGCGGCCACGATCATCGCGGCGATCGTTTCCTGGCGGAATCTCGCTCCTCTGGCCTATGCCGGCGGCAGTCTCGGCGTCCTCATCGGGGCCGATCTGATGAATCTCGATAAGCTCGGCCGCATCGGCACGCCAATGCTCTCCATAGGCGGGGCGGGCACATTCGACGGCATTTTCATGACCGGCGTCCTCTCCGTGCTGCTCGCCAGCCTGATCGGAGGGCGAACGCAAAACGCTGAAAGCTATGGCGCGCCGTGACGAAGGCTTCTCGCGCGGCGCCGGCGAATGCTGCAAGAAGGCCGCAATTTTCGAGATAAATCCGATTATGAAGCTCAATCGCATCTTCTGCGCAATCGCGCTCACGCTTGTTTTCGACGTTTCCATTGCAGGCGCGGCGCCGCGCGAAGCCGCCGGGCGCGCGAAAGCCGAGGCCGCAAAGAAGGCGGGGAATTCATTTTTAGCCGACAAGCCGGTCGCGCCCGTCGCAGCGCCCGTAACAGAAGAGCCGGCGAAGCACTGGAGCGGTTTTTATTTCGGCCTCGACGCCGGCGCCGCCGCGAGCGAAACCAATCGCTGACGACTTTACGCTAAATGTCGGGCGCATATCGGATAATTGGGCTGTTGCGGAGGTTTCCGGCTTGAACATCGTCCTGCTGGGAGGCTCCAATGCCGGCGTCAAGGACGGCTGGGCGGCGCAATTCGCTTCGATCGCCGCCAGACATGCCGTCGAAAACCGGTTCCTCGGCGCGGTGGGCTCGCTTTACGGGCTGATGGCGCTGTTGAAAATGGAGCGGGAAAGCGCCGCCCTGCCCGATCTCATCGTCTTCGAATACAGCCTCAACGATATTTTGCTGCGCGAAGCGGGCGTGCTCCAGAACGACCTCGTCGAGGACGCTTTGGATGCGGTCCTCAATTTCTGTGCGCGGCATGGCGTTGGATTGCTGTTTCTGTGTCTCGAACCGCGTCCGCTCGAGAGCGGCAAGCCTCGCAGCGGCGCCGTTGAACGCATTCAGAAGCTTTACGCCGCGACGGCGCGGCGGCGGTCGGTCGCCTCTCTCTGGTTGCGCGACATGATCGGGGAAGACCTCACGCCCGCACATTTCCAGGACGAAAACCACCTGACGACGGAAATAGCGGGCCGCGTGGCGCGCATTGTCGCGGGGCGGATCGAGCAGGGCGTGGCCGCCTTGCCGCCGGTGGTAGAAGAAAGCGGGCGCTTCGCCTATGTCGACGCCACGCAGGCCCTCGTCGCGGGCCCTTGCGCGCTGCGCGCGCTGACGTCTCGCGTCTTCGACGGGACCTTTCTGGAAATCGCGCGAGGTGGAACGAGCTCCTGGTCGGGAGAAGGATCGCTCGCGGCTTTGATGCTGCAGTCGGACGACCGGAGCGGCGTCTACAGCATCCGCGCCGGGGCGCGCGTCCGCCGCAAGACCGCGCGGTCTCACATGCAGGAAATTGTGCGCAATCTCATGCTGCTGCATTATGTGGCGGGCGCTTTCCCGGCGCGCGGCGATGTGGAGATCGCAATGCCGGCGGACGAAAGCGCGCTCATGAGTCTGCCGCCGGATAAGGGCCTGCTCGAGGCTTCCTCAATCGCGCCCTTCGACGCGCAAACTCTCTTGATCAACGGCGTCGTTTTCTGGCGCAAGGCTCCGTTGCTCGCGCGATTGCGCCGCCTCGTCGCGCGCCTCCTTTAAAAACCGCGCAGCGCGTTCTGCCGACGCAGGATCAAGGAGATGTCGACGCCAACGGGTCCGTCCGAATCGGCGAGCGAGGCGCCGTAGAGGATCGCATTCGCATTGGTCACGGCGGCCGGCGTCGTCCCGGCGCTCCGCATGTCGTACGTCGCGGCGAAGCGCGCGATGAAGGCGTCGAGCTTCCTGGCGTCCTTGAAGTCGTCAATGTTCAGCTTGGCCTTCAACAGGCGGGCTTGCGTGTCGATCGGCTGGGTCGATGTGCGCGGCGAGATGTCGAGCGCCGTCTGCACGACCTGAAGCAGCTTCTTGTCGGCGAGCGCGCCATAGACGCTTGTGAGTTGCGGCGCCTGTTCGCGAAAATAAAGAGCGAGTTCGACGCCCGGATTCTGCGCGCCCTGTTGCGCCTGCATCGCCTGCTCGACATAGCGGCCCGCGACGCTCTCCGCAAAACGACCCGACACGACGCCGGCGCCCTTGCCCGCATAATCGAACGCCTTGGCGAAAGCAAGGATATTGGGGTCCCGCAGCGTATTGGCGAGCGCGCCGGAATTGGCGACGCCTTGCGCCATAACCTTCCGCATCATCCCCACGGCGTATAGGCGGTCGCCGAGGCCGAAGGCTTTCATCGCATAATTGAAAAGCCGACGATCTTTCAAAAGCGCGTCGATCGACGTCGCCTTCGCGATATTCGCCTTGAAATAATTTGTTTCCGCCGCGACGTCCGGAGCCTTGGCGGCGACGGCGCGCCATCTCGTCAGATCCGTCGCGACAGCGAGATAAGAGCCGATTGTCGTCATCGCCGCGCCCCTCGCGCCAGAAGGAGACGGCTTAATGCGCCGTCTCGTTGCGCGAGACGATCGCCGCGTCGACATTAAGAACTTATTTCTTGAAGAACTTATTTCCTGCAGGCAGCGGCGGGCTGCACGGTGAGCTCGGTCATCTCGCCCTTGAGCGCGAAGTCGCCATAATCGAGCTTGAGCGCGCGCGATACGCCGTTTTCATAAAGATCGAAGGAGAGGATATAGATGGGCTGGCCGTCGCGTTTGCCGGGCTCGAAATAGGAGACCGCCACGCGCCAGCGCTTGAGGCCCTTCAGGGCGTCCGCCTGCGCGGCCTTCTCGGCGGCCGGAGTCTCCAGCGCTTTGCCGATGACCGTCAGCGTGTCGAAAACCTTGTCGCCCTCGCCCGTGCCGTCATAGACGCGCGCCTCGAGCAGCGATTCGCCCTTGCGCGCGCTCTCGACGATCCGGCGCAGATGCTCGGTTGGAAACAGCGCGGGCCCGGCAAGGTCGACATGGCCGCGCTTTGGCCGCGCAAGGTCGACATTCACGCCAGTTTCCTTGTTCTTCTGCGCTTTTCCGTCGACTTCCTCCGCTGGCGTATTGTCGACCTTCGTTTCGACTTTGAAGCGGTAATCCGTTGCGTCGAGCGCCTCGAAAGTCGTCGAGCGCATATCGGAAAGCTTCGCCGATCCCTCGGCGGGCTGAAGCTCGGTAATCTGCCGGAAGTTCTGGACATAGCCTTCGCAGGACGCCGCGAAATCGAACACAATGCGGCCATGCGCCTGCGCCGGGGCCTTGGCGCCGGAGGCTTTGTCGAGCGTCAATTCGTAGACGGCGCGATGCGAGGCGAGCGGCGGGGTTTCCGCCCTGGCCGAGGAGAGCGGCGAGAGGCTGACGGCGAGAGCGGCGGCGAAAAACGCGCGCGAATGAGTCATGAGACGAGGCCATCCCGCTGGAAGAAGCGTCGCCATCGGCGCCGCAAGAGAAATGAAATTAGGATCTGCCCCGCAAAGGGGCAAATGATTTCTGGCGCGTTTCACAATCGCGTGAAATCATGAGGGCGAACAGAATCCGCGGTTCTTGGTCCGGCGTCGATCCATCAAGGCGAAATTGCGTTTTCCGCGCGATGCGCCGTGTGCGAGGGGGAAATCGTCATGTCTGATTCGAAGCACGAAACGCCGGCGTCGCGGCTTGCGGCGCTGGGTCTGATTCTGCCGCCCGCGGCCGCGCCGGTCGCGAATTATGTTCCCTTTGTGCGCACGGGAAACCTGCTCTTCGTTTCAGGACAATTGCCGATGGGCGCCGGCGGAATCGATCCCGCTCACAAGGGCAAGCTCGGCGCGACCGTGTCTTTGGAGGATGGTCAGGCGGCGGCGCGCCAGGCGGCGTTGAATGTGCTCGCCCAGGCGAACGCCGCGGTCAGCGATCTTTCCTTGCTCAAAGCCGTTCGCATCGGCGGCTATGTGAATTGCGCGCCCAATTTCGGGCCCCTGCCGCAGGTGGTCAACGGCGCCTCCGATCTCTTCGCCGCCGTGCTCGGCGAGAATGGCAAGCATGCGCGTTTCGCGGTCGGCGTCGCGCAGCTTCCGCTCGACGCCGCCGTCGAGATCGAAGGCGTTTTCGAGATTCCCGATTGAGCGCGCGCAATCTCGATTGGTTGACGGCGAGGCCCATCGCGCATCGCGGTCTGCATGACGAAAAGCGGGGCGTCGTCGAAAATTCCATCGGCGCCGCGCGCGCCGCCATCGCCGCAGGCTACGCGATCGAATGCGACGTGCAACCGTCTCGCGACGGCGATCTCGTCGTGTTTCACGACGATACTCTGGAGCGCCTGACGAATGCGTCAGGCCGGGCGGCGGACCTCGATACGGGGTCGTTGTCCAAGATTTCGCTCCTTGGCTCGAGCGAAACGATTCCAGCCTTCAGTTCTTTTCTCGCCGCCATCGACGGACGAGTCCCGCTCGTCGTCGAGCTGAAAAGCGATTTCAATGACGATCTCGCGCCCGCGCGCCGACTCGCGAAAGCGCTGGCGCAATATTCGGGGCCTGTCGTCATCGAAAGCTTCGATCCGGCGCCGATCGCCTTTTTGCGCGCGCAGGGCGACGCATTGGGAATCGCTCATATACCGCTCGGCATTGTCGGCGAGGCGTCTTATGATCTTGCCGACTGGCCGATGCTTTCAGAAGAGCGACGCGTCGAGATGACGCATTTTCTGCATTACGCGCGAACGCGCCCGGACTTCCTGTCCTGGAATGTCGCGGACCTTCCGCACGCGATCCCGTTTTTGATGCGGGACGGACTGCGCCTTCCAGTGACGACATGGACGGTTCGCAGCGCCGCCCAGGCCGAAGCCGCGCGCCATTGGGCGGATCAGATCGTCTTCGAAGGCTTCGCGCCGAATTGCGATTGAGCGCGCGGCGGCCCGCCAGCGATGTCGCCCGGTCGGACCTCGCGGACATGAAAGGCGCGTAAAGCGGCGACGGGGGGAAGCCCGCCGCCGCAACAAGGTCAGGCCGGCGCGAGCGCGTTATTCGCCGGCGCCGCCATGCCTTTCATATTCTTCAGTTCGACCCGGATATTGTTGTCGCTCGCGGCCTTGATGAAGTCCTCGAGCGTTTCCATGATGTCCTGATCGATAAAGGCGGCGCGCGTCCCATCGATCACGAGGAAGCTGTCTTCCTCAATGTCCAGCAACATGCCGCGCAACGGAGCCTTGTTGAGGAAGGACACGTCCTTCTGCAGGCGCAAAAGATAATTCTTGCCGTCGCGCGTGAGCGAGAAGGCCGAATGGTAATTTGTGCGCAGGACGAAGAAGAGGCCGACCGCCATGCCGATCGCCATGCCTTTCAGCAGATCGGTCATGAGGATCGCCGCGACGGTGACGGCGAAGGGCGCGAACTGGTTGAAGCCCTTTTCATACTGCTCCATCACCAGCTTCGGCTTGGCGAGCTTGTAGCCCGTGAGCAGCAGCACGGCGGCGAGGCAGGCGAGCGGGATCGTGTTGAGCAGCGAGGACAGAAACATCACGCTGAGCAGCAGAAGCCAGCCATGCACGATGCAGGCGACCTTGGTGTGCGCGCCGGCGTTGATATTGGCCGAGCTGCGGACGATGACCGCCGTGATCGGCAGGCCGCCGATCAGACCGCTGATGAAATTGCCGACGCCTTGCGCCTTGAGCTCCAGATTGGTCGGCGCGGTTCGCTTGAGGGGGTCGAGCTTGTCGACGGCTTCGAGGCTGAGCAGCGTCTCCAGGCTGCCGATCAAAGCGAGCGTGCCGGCCGTAATGTAGACATGCGGGTCGGTGAGCGCGCCCAAGCTCGGAATGTGAATCTCGCCAAGGAATTGCAGCGGACCGGAGATCGCCGGCAAGGTTACGAGGTGCTGCGGCGCGATGGCGAAAAAGGGCGCGATCGTCTGGGCGATCTGATTGAAGACGATGCCGAAGATGACGGCGACGAGCGCCCCGGGGATGAGGGAAAGAATGCGGCTGTTCTTGACCTTCTCGGTGTCCCAGAAAAGCAGGATCGCAACCGAGACGATCGAGACGACCGTCGCGCCCGGCGATATCGAGTCCAGCGACGACCAGAGGAACGAAAAGGTCGTGTGGCTGTCGTCTTCGAGGAAGGAGAGATCGCTGTCCGCATCGGCGTCATAGCCGACGGCGTGCGGCAATTGCTTCATGATGAGGATGAGGCCGATCGCCGCCAGCATGCCCTTGATCACCGCCGAGGGAAAATACGCGCCGATGACGCCCGCGCGCAGAAAGCCCATCGCGATCTGGATGAGGCCGGAAACAGCGACGGCGAGCAGCATGCCGTCGAGTCCGAGCTTTTCGACCGAGTTGGCGATAATGACGGTGAGGCCTGCCGCCGGACCCGATACGCTGAGCTGCGAGCCGCTGACCACTGACACGACGAGGCCGCCAACCACGCCTGCAATGACGCCCGAAAAGGGCGGCGCCCCGGAGGCGACGGCGATGCCGAGACAGAGCGGCAGCGCGACGAGAAACACGACGACGCCCGCCGGGATGTCGTGGTTGAGATAGCGCAGATAGTAGTCGAGATGTTTGCGAAGCACGGCTGAAGTCTCCTGTTCAGTCGCTTGGAAAGGGTCCGCCCGAAGAGCGGTCAGTCTGTCTCGTAGATGGAGTCCATCTTCGTATCGGGGCCGAGCGTCACGAGCTGCTTCAGCAGCCCGTCGTCGAGCGCATAGACCCAGCCATGCACGAGGGGCCGCCTCTCGCGCTTCCAGGCTCCCTGGATGATGGACGTTTGCGCGAGATGGTTCGCCTGCTCGATCACATTCAGCTCGACGAGCCGGTCGGCGCGCGCGTCGGGATCCTCGATCGCGTCGAGCTCGGCGCGGTGCAGGCGATAAACGTCCTTCACATGCAGGAGCCATTTGTTGAGGAGCGTGAAGTCGGGGTTCTGCCGGGAGAGCGCCGCCTTGATGCCGCCGCAGCTATAATGGCCGCAGACGATGACGTGCTTAACCTCCAGCGCCTGCACGGCGTATTGCACGACGCTGAGGCAGTTGAAGTCCGTCGCGATCACCTGATTGGCGATGTTGCGATGCGCGAAGATCAGCCCCGGCTCCGCATTGACGATGATGTCCGCGGGCACGCGGCTGTCCGCGCATCCGATCCATAGGAATTCCGGCTGCTGGCCGCGCGCCAGCCGCTCGAAATAATCGGGCTCTCGGAGTTTTACCTCCTCCGCCCATGCTTTGTTTTCCAGCAGCAGCTTTTCATGTGACCGCATGAGAGGCTCGTTCTTTCCATCCGTTGGCGCTGCGGAGCGAGCATCCGCCATCTCCTCCGCATGCGCATCAGCCTTTCTGGGAGCTGATTGTGACGCTTCTGTCTCTGTCACAGGCTGATCCGTTAGTGTATGGGGCTCTGGCGAGCCGAACAAGGCGCGAAGAGCGGAAGCTATGGCGCCACCGCGTTTTTCTTTTGTGACGCCAAACGTCTCTTTTATGACGTCAAACGTTGGGATGAATTTTCGAAACATCACGACGCCACGCCGAAGAGTTCGCGCCAGACCCGCGGCAGCGTCGCGATAATGTCGTCGGCGATCAGCCCCGGCCCGAACAGCTCGGCCGCGCGCGTGTGCATCCAGACCGCGCAGGAGGCGGCGAGGAAACCGTCCATTCTCTGCGCGAGCAGGCCCGCGACGATCCCGGTCAAGACGTCGCCCGACCCGGCGGTGGCGAGCCACGGGCTGGCCGTCGCCTGGATCGAGGCGCGGCCGTCGGGCGCGGCGACCACCGTATCCGGCCCCTTGTAGAGAACGATCGCGCCGCTGACCCGCGCGGCGTCGCGCGCCCTGTCCAATTTGGAGCGCAAGGCGCGGTCGCTGTTGCACTCCGAAAAGAGGCGCGCAAATTCGCCGGCATGGGGGGTCATCACGACCGGACCGGGGGCGGCGCGCGTCGCGCGCCACAGGCGGAAGGGATCGCTTTCGAAGCTCGTCAGCGCGTCGGCGTCGAGCACCGCGGCGCGGCGATAGGCTTGCGGGGTGAGGGAAACCTCGACCTGCCGGCAGCTTTCCTCGCTGACGCCGAGCCCGGGTCCGATGGCGACGGCGTTTTTGCGCTCATCCGCCAGGACGGCCGCGAGGCCGCCGGCGCCGTCGGCCGGGCGGACCATCACCGAGGTCAGGGCGCTGGCGTTGACGAGCAGCGCGTCGCTGGGGCTCGCCAGCGTCACGAGCCCTGCGCCCGCACGCAGCGCCGCGCTCGCCGAAAGCCGCGCGGCGCCCGTAAAGGAGGCTCCGCCCGACACGACGAGCGCATGGCCGCGCGTATATTTGTGACCGTCGACCTTGGGGCGCGGCAAGGCGGAGAGCCACAGATCCGGCGCATTGACGAACGTCTTCACCTGCATCGACTCGAGCGTCGTCGAGCGGATGCCGATATGGGCGCAGGTGAGCTGGCCGCAGCGCGTGCGGCCCGGCAGCAGGAGATGCCCGGTCTTGACGCGGAAGAAGGTGACCGTCTCGTCGGCCTCCACCGCCGCGCCGCGAATAGCTCCCGTCGTGCCGTCGACGCCGCTCGGAATGTCGACGCTCACCACGCTCTGCTTGGTTTCGCGGCGCCATTGATTGAGGCGGTTGACGAGAGTCTGCGCCGGAAGATCGAGGTCGCGCGCGAGGCCGGTTCCGAAAAGCGCGTCGATGACGAGATCGACGCCATCGAAATCGCATTCCTGGGCCGGAAGCAGCGTGCCGGCCCATCCCGCCGCGGCCCGCGCCGCATCGCCTCGGAGCTGGTCGGGCGGCACGAGCGAGGCGACCTTGACCTTGTAGCGCTGCGCCTTCAGGAGCCGCGCGGCGACATAGCCGTCGCCCCCATTGTTGCCGGGGCCGCAAAGCGCCAGAACGCGCCGGCCGCTCGTGCGCTGAAGGATGCGCGTCGTCACTCTCGCCAGAGCCACCCCCGCGCTTTCCATCAATTCAATGCCCGGCACGCCGCTTTCGATCGTAAGGCGATCGGCGCGGGCCATCTGATCGGTGGTGAGGATTTCGAGCGGGAAGGGACTCAATGGCATGGGCGCGATGGTGGCTGAAGGCGGCGCCCGGCGCAACTGGCGTGCCCACGGATTGGCGCGAGAGCACGTTTATTTGGCGCCACGTTCCGTCGCGCCCTTGTTTCGGCTATGCATGGCGCCGATGCTCACCGCCATTCTTCTCGCCCATGACGCGCCTGCCCGGCCTTTGCGTCGCGACGCCGTCGCGCGCAGCCTCGCCTCTCTCGTCGAGGCCTGCGTCCAGGGGCTCATCGCCGATGCGGTGCTCGTGGGCGCGCCGGGGCGCGGGCTGGAGCGCGTCGCGGATGAGGCGGGCTGCGCGCTGATCGAGGCGAGCGATCAGAAGGAAGGGCTCGCGCAGGCTTTAGCCGTCGCGCGTCAGGACGACGCCCTGTTGCTGCTCGCGGGATATGCCGTCGAGCGCGGCTTCGTCGACGAAGTCAACGACGCTTTCGCCTATGGCGAGAGCGGCCGCGCCCTCGTCTTGCGCGCCGCGCCGTCCTCCGTCGTCACGCGATTCGTCCCCTCGCTCGCGGAGCCGGTAGGGCTCATCGCGCGCAAGAGCGCCTTGCGCGGCGCCGGGGGCGCGGAATTGAAGACGCTCGCGAAGCGGCTTCGCTCCGCTGACTTGAAGAGCGGCGCGCGCCGGACTTTCTGAACCGTAGCCCTTTCTGAACCGTAACCTTGGACCTCATTGCGAGGCGCGCAAAAGCGAAGCGGCCTGGCGCCGAAAGGCGGCGTCCGGATCGCTTCGCTTGGCCCGCAAGGACGGGGCGCCTCTTAACGGTTGAAAGTATTGCAATCATCGATGCGGCCGCTCTTCAAGCCGCGCAGCAGCCATTCGGTGCGCTGCGCGGAAGAGCCGTGCGTGAAGCTGTCGGGAACGACGCGGCCCTGCGACGCGCGCTGCAGACGGTCGTCGCCGATCGCCTGAGCCGACGCCACCGCCTTCTCGATGTCGCCCTCCTCCAGGAAGCGGTTGCGGGCGTTGCCGTTATTCGCCCAGACGCCCGCAAGGCAATCCGCCATCAGCTCGACGCGAACGGAAAGTCCGTTGGCCTCGGCGCGGCTGCCGGCGCGCGCCTGAGCGCGCTGCACCTTGGGCAGAATGCCGAGCAGATTTTCGATGTGATGGCCCATCTCGTGGGAGATCACATAGGCGTAAGCGAAATCGCCGCCGCCGCCGAAGCGCTGCTTCATGTCGCGGAAGAAGGAGGTGTCGAGATAGATCTTCTGATCGATCGGGCAGTAGAAGGGGCCCATGGCCGACTGCGCCGAGCCGCAGCGCGAATCCGTGACGCCGTCGAAGAGCACGAGCCGCGGGGCCTTGAACTGAATGCCCTGCTGCTCCGGCAGGACGACCGACCAGACCTCCTCATTGGAGCCCAGCACCTTGGCGACGAACTGACCCATCTGGTCGGTCGGCTGCGCGGTCTCCTGGGGGCGGTCCTGACGCACGACCTGTCCGCCGCCGCGCATCTTGCCGAGCATTTCGGCGCCGCCGATGAGCAGAGCCGGATTGATGCCGAGCGCATAGCCGATAATGCCGAGAACGACCATCGTCCCGAGGCCGATGCCGCCGCCGCCCATGCGGGGGCCGCCGCCGAACATGCCGCCGCCTTCTTCCCCGCGGCGGTCCTCGACGTTTTCAGACGTTTGTAGATCTTCCCATTTCATTGGCTGGCTCCGCTCCCGCCGCAGCTGACGTGTCTGCGCTATTTAATCGACCTTCGCCGCCCTGTGTAGGCGCCTGCGCGCTTCGCATGAGGCCCCCGCTGTCCCGGACGGCGGATCGCCGGCTTCCGGAAAGCTGACAAAACCTTTACAACATCTGCCGTTTTGCTCCCGCGAGGGGGCTGATCATGGGGCTGAAAGCATGGTTTCCACCGAAAAAGCGTTCCATTACCTCCTGGCGTTCGCCCTCGCGACGGCCGCCGTCGCGCCCGTCCGGGCGCAGGATGCGCAAGGCTCGATCTACGAGCCGCTCATCGATCGCGACGCCAGGGGCTTCAAGGAAAAGAAATACGCCAGGGACCTCGCCTTCTGCCAGAGTCGCGCGGCCCCGCAGGAAAGCGCCGCGCGCGCCGGCGCCGCTGAGGCCCAGGCGGGAGCCCAACAGGCGGCGGCCGGATCGGCCATCGCCGCGGCAGGTAATATTGCGCGCTACGTCCCGGTTCCAGGCCTCGGGGCCGCCAACGGCCTTTGGGCGGGCGGCAGCGCGGCGAATGTCGCGGGCAATATAGCGGGCGCCTCTGGCGCCGCTCAGGGGGCCCAGGGCGCAGCCACGGCCGAAATGGCGGCTTCGGATTACCGTCTGGTCATCGACCGTTGTCTGGAACGCCGCGGCTACGTGCTCCTGCGCTGAGGATAAGGAAGGCGGGCGCCGGATTCAGGAAGAAGCACAGGCTGAAGCCTAAAAGCCAAAGCCTGCCCCACTGACAAAAGCCCCCTGTAACGGGGGCTTTTTTGTCGCCGATCGCCGGGCCGGCGCGAGGCGTAAGGCGCGGGACAAGGGTCGACGGTTAATGTTACGGCGCAGCCATCCTCCAGCCTTGCGCACGGCCCATGTTGCTTCACTGCGAAACTGGGCTGTTTCTACGTATTTGCCCAGCATTGCTAATTTGCTTTACGTTTATCTATACTGAGCGCATCGTCGAGAGGACGCTTTCCGTAAGCCTCGACGGCTGAGAGACAAGCCGCGCTCCCGCTTACAGAGCTGGAGACGCCCGATGTGCGCATTCCCTATCCACGACGACAATCAGCCAGCGCAGAAAGCTGAATTAAGTAAGGCCTCGCGGCCCTCCTATGAAAATTGGCTCATCAGCAAGGCGTTAATGTTGGCGGCGTGCGAATACAACTATGAAATTATTGTGCAATCCCGCCGGTCCATTGAGAAATCCAAAACTCTCCTGTGCAAGCTCAGGGATTTAGGTTACTAATACACGGCCACAGCGCTTCCCGAGTTGATTGGATAATCCAGGGCCACGGTCGCATTTTGTGGAGGTCATATGTCAGAAAGGCTTGATGCGGCTGTTCTGCGTGTAAATCGCGCACGCAAGGTTGTTGAGCGTCAGCGCGCTCACGTTGAGCAATTGCGGAGCGCCGGTAAATATGTAGCAACATCAGAAGATCTGCTGGAGACCTACATCAAGACGCTAGCTCTATTTGAAGAGCATGAGCGTTTTTTGCGTGACGAGCCTTTAGATGCAGGCGCGCGACCGCTTTACCCGCTTCGCAACACGTTGAGTTTACTTCCGGAAGACCAACAATAACACGACCCGGCGCCGCACGGCCGTACGGTTGACGGCGGGGCCGAGCCGGGAGCCGCAAGGTTGCGCTTTGCGTTTAATACAATAAAAACAAGTTCCTATATGATAGGGCGACGCCGGATCAGGGCGCGCCCCATTCCTGCGGCCATTCCTGCCGCAGGCGGCCGCCGAGCCGCACCGGCGCGATCATTGCGGCGAGCCCGTCGCCGCCGACCTCCACCGCCACGCCGCAAAGCGTCGCCTCGCCATTGGCCGGCTCGTAGCGGGAGCCCGGCGTCTTGCGGATGAAGCGGCGCAGCGGCTCCTCCTTGTCCATGCCGATCACGGAATCGTAATCCCCGGTCATGCCGGCGTCCGTGAGATAGGCGGTGCCGCCGGGCAGGATCTGCGCGTCGGCGGTGGGCACATGTGTGTGGGTGCCGACGACGAGCGAGGCGCGGCCGTCGACGAAATGGCCCATCGCCATCTTCTCGCTCGAGGTTTCCGCATGCATGTCGACGACGACGGCGTCGCAGGCGACGCCCAGCGGACAGGCTCCCAATTCCTTTTCCATCGCCGCGAAGGGATCGTCGATCGCGTCCATGAAGACGCGGCCCATCGGATTGACGACGAGCACCTGCTGGCCCCGCGCCGCCGTGAAGAGATTGGCGCCGCGCCCCGGCGTTCCCGGCGGATAATTGATCGGGCGGAGCAGGCGCGGTTGGCGCTCGATGAAGACCAGCGTCTCGCGCTGATCGAAGGCGTGGTTTCCGAGCGTCACGCAATCGACGCCGGCATTCACCATCTCCTCGCAGATCGCCTCGGTGATGCCGAAGCCGCCGGCGGAATTCTCCCCGTTGCAGACCACAAAATCGAGCGCCCATTTTTCACGCAGGCGCGGGACGTAGCGGGTCACGGCCGCGCGGCCCGAGCGGCCGAGCACGTCGCCGATGAAGAGAATGCGCAGGGGCTGAGAGCCGGGCGTGGAAACGGACATTCAACCTTATTAGCGCGCGGCGCGGCGGGAAACAAAGCGGGTTGGAGGAAAATTGATCCGGGAATCAGCTCGACGCATCGCGCGGGGCGCCTCCAAACAAGGCGCGACGCCAGCGGCCGCTGAAAGGCGCGCGCGATCGCCAAGAGAGGTCGGAAAGCGTGACGGCGCGCGGAACGACCAACTGTGGCAGTCGAGTCACAGCGGATCTCGAAAAAGCTTCTGATACGCCACTTTGCGTTGACTGTGCGGCGTCAGCGCGGTCTTTTCGACAAGGGTGATTTGTTGATCACTTTTTCGCAGCTCTACTCGAACAGGGGCTCCCTAATGAAGAAAGTCGCTCTTTCGGTCGTCGCTTTGGCGCTGACCGCCGGCTCCGCGCTCGCCGCGGACCTTCCCTCGCGCAAAGGCCCGCCGATCCTTCCGCCGCCGCCGCCCCCGCCGCCGCTGTGGACGGGCTTCTATGTCGGTCTGAACGCCGGCGGCGGCTGGGCCAACTCGACCGCCATCCAGACCGTTGGCGGCCCGCTCGCGGTTGCGAGCCCGCTGGTTAACCCGGCAGGCTTTGTGCCGCTGGCGAACGCTTTCGCCATCGCCGGCAGCTCCTATTCGACGGGCGGCAGCAATGGCGGCTTCATCGGCGGCGGTCAGATCGGCTACAACTTCCAGTTCTACAACAACTTCGTTGTGGGCATCGAAGCCGACATCCAGGGCATCGCCGGTTCGTCGTCAAATTCGGCCCCCAGCTTCTCCGCCGCGCCGGTCATCGGCTTCCCCGGCGAAGTCGTTTCGGGCGCGACGGTTTCCCGTCGCAACCTCGACTATATCGGTACGGTTCGCGGCCGTCTTGGCTGGCTCGCCACGCCGACCTTGCTGCTTTACGGCACGGGCGGTCTGGCCTATGGCGGCGTCAGCATGAACACGGCTTGGGTGGGCGTTGAAGCGCCGACCTTCGGCGCCTTCCCCGGTTTCGGCGCGACGGCGTTCTCGGACACCCGCGTGGGCTGGACGGCCGGCGGCGGCGTCGAGTGGATGTTCTGGCCGAACTGGTCGGCGAAGGTCGAGTATCTTTACTACGATCTGGGCAATGTGACCGCGAACGGCACCGCCACGATCGCCGCCCCCGCGGCGCTGATCGCCGCGACCGCCCTTCAGTCGACGACGCATTTCAATGGCAACATCGTCCGCGCGGGCGTCAACTATCACTTCAACTGGGGCGCTCCGGCTCCGGTCGTCGCGAAATACTGAGCGAACCGGCTTCCAGCCTGCGGTTCGTCAAAGAAGAAAGCCCGGCCGTAAGGCCGGGCTTTTTGCTTTGCCCAACGAAGGTTAGCAGGGAGAATCCAAGCCGTTCGACCGCTCTCTCCTGCTGTTGACGGCCAAGCCTCCCCCCGCCCATATGAACGACTCGCGACAGGCGCGGGCGCCGAACATGCAAGGTCGCTATTCAACCGAGCGCCTTGGTCTTATGTAACAAATCTGTGAAACGAGCCTCCCGAGACATGCCCGACGCCGACGCTAGCCCTCTCGCCCCGACGCGGTCAGATGCGCCGGCGCGGCCATATGTCGTGTTCGAGGATGGGCGCGAGGGCGGCCGGGCGCTGCTCTTCGACGAGCCGGAAGAGATTATCGTCGCCCGCGAGCCGAGCGAGGTCAGGGACGCGTTCGCACGCATGGAGGCGGCGACGACGCGCGGGCTCTATCTCGCCGGCTACGCCAGTTACGAACTTGGCTACGCGCTGGAGCCAAAATTCTGGACGCAGGCGACGCCGCGCTCGCGCACGCCGCTCCTGCTCTTCGGGGCCTTCAAGTCCCCCAAGCCCTGGACCCTGCCGACGGCGGAGGGGCCCGCGCCGAATATTCCGCTCACGCCCGCCTGGACGGAGAAGGAATACGCCGAACGCTTCCGCGCCTGCATCGACTATATTTTCGCGGGCGACGTCTATCAGATCAACCTGACCTTCCCGCTTTACGGCCGTTATGAGGGCGATCCGCTCGCGCTCTATTGCGGGCTGCGCAAGCGCCAGCCTGTCGCCTATGGCGGCGTCGCGGCGCTTGGCGACGAAACGGTCGTTTCGCTGTCGCCGGAGGTTTTTTTCGAGGCGCATGGACGCCATATCCGCGCGCGCCCGATGAAGGGCACGGCGCAACGCGGCTTCATGCCCACCGAGGACATGGCCCGCGCGCAATATCTCGTTGAGGATGAAAAGTCGCGCGCCGAAAATCTCATGATCGTCGATCTGCTGCGCAACGATCTTTCGCGCCTTGCCGAAGTCGGCTCGGTGAAGGTCACGGATCTCTTCACGATCCAGACCTATCCGACCCTGCATCAGATGACGTCGGGCATCGAAGCGCGGCTTCGCGACGACGTGACGCTCGCCGACCTTTTCACCGGACTTTTCCCCTGCGGTTCGGTGACGGGCGCGCCGAAAATCCGCGCCATGGAGATCATCCGCGATCTCGAATGCGCCGCGCGAGGCGTCTATTGCGGCTCGCTTGGCCTCATCGCGCCGGACGGCGACATACGCTTCAACGTCGCCATCCGCACGCTGACGCTGTTTCCCGACAATGAACTCGTCTGCAATGTCGGCTCGGCGGTCGTCGCCGATTCGCGCGCCGCGCAAGAGTATGAGGAATGTCTCATCAAGGCCCGCTTCCTGACCGGGACGCCGACTTCGGACTGATCGAAACCCTGCTCTGGACGCCCGAGGCGGGCTACGCGCTGCTCCCCGAGCATCTTGCGCGCCTCGCCGCGTCGAGCGCGGCGTTGGGGTTTCGATATGACGAAGCGGAAGTGCAGGCGGCGCTGGACGCCGCCCCCTCTCCCCGTAAACGGGGAGAGGGCTGGGCTCACGACGCAGGACTCCGCATCCGCCTCGTCCTCTCCCGCGACGGCGCCATTGAGACCAGCGCGGTTCCTGTCGAGCCCATCCCGCCGGGAACCGTCTGGCGCGTCGCGCTGGCAAAGCGCCGTTTCGACTCCGGCGACCCCTTGCTTCGGCACAAGACGACGCGGCGCGCGCTGTATGAGGACGAACTCGCGCAGGCCGTGCGGAGCTGCGGCGCCGACGAAGTTATTTTTCTTAACGAAAGGGACGAGCTTTGCGAGGGCGCGCGCTGCAGTCTCTTCGTTCCGACCGAGAATGCCCTGCTGACGCCGCCGCTCTCCTGCGGTCTCCTCGCCGGAACGCTGCGCGCGCATTTGCTCGCGCAAGATCGCGCGCGGGAAGCGGTTTTGCGCCTTCTCGACCTCGAAAAGGGTTTCTATTTGGGAAATTCGGTGCGCGGACTCGTGCGCGCGGCCCTCATTTCTTAGGATGCGATTCACCTCGTTCCGAAGGTTGAACCCGAATCGCTAAATTTGACGCGCCCGTTAACCGGGCTCTTAACTCCGCGCGAGGGAAGCTTGCTTCACAACTTCGGCGCGAGAGTTCTCAGATGAATGCTTTGTCCCAAATGACGGCGGCGCATCCCTTCGCGTCCGCATGGATCGCCGCGAGCATCTGGATATGGATCGAGATTTACGCCCGGACCGGCGGCCTGTGGCGGCGCAAGGCTCCGCGCGTCAGGTCTGGCCGGGCTTGAGCCTGTAGAAAATGTGCCGGCCGATCATGTCCATGCGAGTCAGCGCGCGCGCCCAGCGCGGTTTGACATAGGTCGCATGGTAATGGGTCGAGCGGCCGACTTCGGTCAGATAGGTGCGGCCGTCCATCACTTCATTGGCGATGCGCACCGCCGTCGACCATGATTCCGGCTCCGTGATGCGGAGCGACTTGCCTTCGCAGGCGAAGGAGAACTGGCAAGCCTTGTAGTGATGCCGGTTCTGATAGACGACCCCGCAGATCGACGTTGGATAGAGGCCGCTCTGCACGCGGTTGAGCACCACCTGCGCGACGGCCGCCTGCCCCGCCTCCGGCTCGCTGCGGGACTCGAAATAGACGGCTTCGGCGAGGCAGCGGCGCTCGCGATCCATATTGTCGCGGCTGGCGAGCGAAGCGTAATCGGGCCGCGCAACGCTCCTCTCCGGCGCGCCGAGCGCCAGCGTCGCCTGCGGGAAGGAAGAAACCTCGATCGGAATGGCGTCGGGCTGCGCCGGGGTTGACGAACCCAGCGCGACGGCGCGCGAGACCTGTGGCGTCGCGCCATGAAGCGCGCGTTCGGCGAGCGCTTGATAGACGGGCTCGCGCGAGGGTTCATTGGCGCGCGACGTCGCGCTGGAGGCGCTTTGCGAGGGTGAGGACGCCGCCGTCGATTTCTGCGTCTGCGTCGTCGTCATCGCCTCGACGCGCGCGGCTTCCGCCTCATAGATCGCTTCGTCGCCGGGCATGGCGCCGCGCGGGGCGAGCGCCACGCTCGTGCGGGCCGGGCTTCTGCCGTCGATCCGGAAGGTCAGCCGCGCCGGCTCGGCGAGACCGAGCGCCTGGGGATTGACGACGCGCGTCTCGAAACTCGGCCGCATGGCGACGATCGGGTCGCCCTTATGGGTGCGGTCCACTTCCGGAAAGTGCTTCACGTCCGGTTTGAGATCGACATGCGGTTCGCGCTCGTCGGGTATGGAGCGCAGATCGTCCGGCGCGCCGACCATCAGGCGCGCGCTCTGCACCAGCGCGCGGCTCTGACCCGAAAGCCCGAGATCGCCGGAGGCGATCTCGCCGAACGAAGCGAGCTGCAATGTGGCGGGGGCGGCGGCTGCGCGGGCGCGGGCGGTGAGCGGCGCGACATTCCAGTCGCCGACGGCGTCCTGGCCGGCGCTCGCCGTAAAGGAGACGAGCGCGCCGACGCCGAGCGCCCAGGGGGCCATGACGCCCGCCGCCCAGGGAATTATGACGCCAAACACCCAACGCGCTTTCGACTGACGACGCATAAGCCTGCCCAGATCCGACGCCGACTTGCGGGGGCAGGCCGACGCCGGCGCCCGACTGCGAGAATTTTTCGATGTTGATTATCCGCGCATTAGGCTTGCGGATTGGTTGCGGCCGCGCTGCCGCCGCCGTGCCAGAATGAGGCGCCCGCTCCGGTTGCGTGCGTCTTCGCACGGCGAAGCCCATCAATTCGCGGTTCAGCTATCCCTGAGACGATGGCCTGCAACCGGGAAGGGAATGACGATGGCGCGAAGCTTCATCCAGAATTTGATGCGCGACCTCGAGGCGCCGATCGAGACGCGCGGCTTCGGGACGGGCTGGTTCGCGGGCTTTTTCGGCCTGCTCTTTTCCGGCGTCGCCCTGTGCTTCGTCGCGTCGATGCGGTGGCCGGGTCTTTTTTCGACGCCCGAACTCGTCGCGATGGAGGGAAGCTTCGCCTTCCGCGTCCTCTTCCAGCTTCTGCTGATCGCGGGCTATGCGCTCGCTTTGCTTTCGTTGCTGCTGCGTCCCCGCAAGGCGATCGGATTCGCGGCGCTCATTGTCGCGCTCGCCGCAAGCCTCATCGCCAGTTTCGATCCTTCCGACGCGAGAACCGGCGTCTTTTTCGGCGTCGATTTCTTCGCCGTGAATCTCATGGCGACGGGCCTGATGTTCGCGCCGCTGGAGCGGCTCTTTCCGCATAAGCGCGAACAGCGTCTCTTCCGCGTGGAATGGCGCGAGGATCTTTTCTACTTCCTCGTCAGCTCGATGATGGTGCAGGTCCTGACCTTCCTCGCGCTCGCGCCCTCGCAGGCCGTCAACGCCTCGACGGGCGCCTTCGCCGATTTCCGCGCGGCGGTCGGCGCGCAGCCCTTCGCCTTGCAGCTCGTCGAAGCGATGTTCCTCACCGATCTCGTTCAGTATTGGTTTCACCGCGCCTTTCACCGCATCCCCTTTCTGTGGGGCTTCCACGCGGTGCATCACTCGGCGCCCGCCATGGACTGGCTCGCCGGGGCGCGCATGCATTTCATCGAGATTGCGCTGCTGCGCGGCGTGACGTCCCTGCCTTTGCTCACGCTCGGCTTCACGCCCGCGGCGATGCAGAGCTATATCGGGCTCGTTTACGTCTATTCGTCTTTGGTGCACGCCAATCTGAAGGGCGACTTCAATCTGCTCGGCCAGTTTCTCGTCACGCCGCGCTTCCACCACTGGCATCACGGATTGGAGGAAGAAGCGATCGACATAAATTTTGCGATCCATTTCCCCTGGCTCGACCGTCTTTTCGGCACCTATCGCCTCCCGCCCTCGCGCTGGCCCAAGGCCTATGGCGCGCCGGAGAAGGTCCCGGAAGGATTTGTCGCGCAGTTCATGTATCCGTTCAGACGCGGGAGATAGCCCCCTCCCTGTCCCTCCCCCGCAAGCGGGAGAGGGGACGCTCGCGCTCAACAGTCTGAATGAAGGCCGAATTTGCTCCCTCTCCCGCAAAGCGGGGGAGGGTTGGGGAGGGGGCCTCACGCCCCGATCACATGCAGTGCGATCTCCCGCCGATGCGGGCGCCTGCGGTGTTCGAAAAGATAAACCCCCTGCCATGTCCCGATCGCGAGCGACCCGCCGATGATGGGGATGGAAAGCTGAGTCTGCGTCAGCGCCGCTCTTATGTGAGCGGGCATGTCGTCTGGCCCTTCCGTATCATGGGCGTAATCCGCGCCCTCCGGCGCGAGGCGGGAGAACACCGACTCCAAATCCTTCAACACCGTGGGGTCGGCGTTCTCCTGTATGAGCAGGGAAGCTGAGGTGTGGCGGCAGAAGACCGTCAACAGTCCCTGCCCCATGCGCTCGCCGCGCACGAAATCCGCAAGCGCTGCAGTGAACTCGTAAAAGCCGCGCCCGCCGGTTTCGATCTTCAGTAATCTCGTCGCCTGCCGCATGGTTCGAGATGTGAGCAAACGCGGGGGGAAAGTCCAGCGGGCATTATCCAATGAAAAACCCCGCGCAGCACGATGGCTACGCGGGGGAAGTAGTGTCGAGCCGGAGCCAGAAGCGGGAGGCCTCCTACGCAGCCCCGGCCGACGGTTTCAGATTACTGCGTGAAGCTGCAATGCGCCTGAAGCCCGGCGCTGAGATCGACGCCCATGAACAGGACGCCGGGGCCGAACGTCATGCCGGAGCCGATCTGCACCGACCCATTCGGGCCCTGCATCGTGATGGGCTTAAGCACGGTGAAGCTTCCGTTGCCGTTGTTCCGGAACGCGTCGCATGGGTGGTGCGCCGACGCCGGGATGGCCGTCATGGCCAAGAGCGCAAGTGCGAGGGAAAGTCTGCTCAAGTGTTTCATTCTGATACTCCAATGCGGCGACTTCGCCGCGATCTATCCCTGGGTGGGATGGGCAGGCGGGTGCCTGCCTGCTTTATCGAATATCCCTATGAGCTGACGAACGCAACGTGCGATTTTATGACGCATGGGGAGAACAGACAGAAAATTGTGGATGAGAACAAACTAGGACATAAAGAAAACTTTATCCAGATTCAGAAGAACATCGATCAGCACTCTCCCCGCTGAGTGCTAATTGGGCGGCAAATCCCATAAGCAGAGCGTCGCCTATGCGCGAGAAAGGTAATGTTATAACAGGACTCTGGGAGCACGCCGCCCGGCCCTGTTCTCAAAAAGCCGCCCGCCTCGCACAGCACCGCTTAAGCTTGACATGGTGCCTCGCGCCCGCCCCCAAGAGGGTGTCAAAACTCCTCTCCGGGGGCCGGAACGTAGCTCCAACGACCACCGGCCAAGGCTCGCCTGGTTTTCCAAGCATTCCCGAGAGATAAGCTGGCGAAAGTCCAGTGGCGCGGGCTTTCCTGGTCTTGTCTATTGCGCCGGCAAAAGCTAAGCGCGGTCCCGAATGCCAAGGAGAGAGCATGTCGGACCTCATTGACGCCGCGACGACCTGGGTCGCTTCCGAGACGGGAAAGACAGCCGGCGCGCTCGCGCTCGGCGCCCTCGCCTGGGCCGAAGCCTCCGCCGTCGTCGGCGCCGCCTATTTCAAGCGAATGATTCCGCTCCGCATCACCGCCATGGTCGGCAATATTCTCGGCGTCGCGCTGGGGCTCGTGACGGGAAATCTGCCGACGATCGCAAAGCACGCCATCAATTTCCCGCTCAATTTCTCGCGCCTGCGCGAGATGCGCCGCCTCATCGACAGCGTGCGCGAGGCCAACGCCAACGACCTGAACATCGAATGGCTGAAGCCCTTCATGCATCCCGAGAGCCTGCGCGCCACGGACTATGTCTTCAAAAAGGGCGACGCCGGCGAAGAAGCCTATGTGGTCGTCGAGGGCGAAATCGAAATCGTCGAGCGCGGCGTGACGATCGGACCCGGCGCATTGTTCGGCGAAATGGCGCTGTTCACCAAGTCCGGCAAGCGAACGGCGACCGCGAAATGCGTCACCGACGCGCGGCTGCTCGCCATCACCTATGAGCAGTTCGAACAGCTTTATTTCCAGAACCCCGAATTCGGCCTGTACCTCGTGCGGCTGATCGTGCGGCGGTTCGAGGCGAACCATATCCAGGAGGAAGTTTAGCCCACCCTCCCCTCGAGGGGAGGGTGGAATTCACGCCGTTCCTTCCGCCTTCTTCCCCAGCGCCGCCTGCGCCGCCGCCAGTCTTGCGATCGGCACGCGAAAGGGCGAGCAGGAGACGTAATCGATCCCGATCCTGTCGAAGAAGGCGACCGAGGCCGGATCGCCGCCATGCTCGCCGCAAACGCCGAGGGCGATGCCGGGCTTAACCTTGCGTGCGCGTTCGCAGCCAAGCGAGACGAGTTCGCCGACGCCCTCCTGGTCGATGGAGACGAAGGGATCGTGCGGCAGCAGGCCCTTCTCGACATATTCGTTGAGGAAGGAACCCGAATCGTCGCGCGAAATGCCGAGCGTCGTCTGCGTCAGATCGTTCGTGCCGAAGGAGAAGAAATCCGCCGACGCCGCGATCTCGCCCGCGCGCAGCACGGCGCGGGGCAGTTCGATCATCGTGCCGATGTGATAGCGCGGACGGATGCCTGTCTCCTCCTCGACGAGCGCGGCCATGGCTTCGACCCGCGCCTTGACGAGATCGAGCTCCGCGCCCGCGAAGACAAGCGGCGCCATGATTTCGATGACGGCCGGTTCGCCTGTCGAAAGACTCGCCTCGATCGCCGCTTCGAAGATCGCGCGCGCCTGCATGTCGACGATCTCGGGGAACACGACGGCGAGGCGCACGCCGCGAAAACCCAGCATCGGGTTGAATTCGGAAAGCTGCAGCGCGCGGCGGCGCAGCTTCACGGGGTCGGCGCCCATGGCGCGCGCGACTGTCGCAAGCTCCGTATCCGTATGCGGCAGGAATTCGTGCAGCGGCGGATCGAGCAGGCGGATCGTGACCGGCAGCCCCGACATGATCTCGAAGAGATGCTTGAAGTCCTCGCGCTGAATCGGCAGGAGCTTGGCGAGCGCGGCCTTGCGGCCCGCCGCATCGTCCGCGAGAATCATCTCGCGCACCGCGACGATGCGCTCGCCCTCGAAAAACATATGCTCCGTGCGCGCAAGACCGATGCCTTCGGCGCCGAAGCGTCGCGCCGCGCGCGCGTCGGACGGCGTCTCGGCGTTGGCCCGCACTTTGAGCCGGCGCACCTGATCCGCCCAACCCATCAGCACGGCGAATTCGCCGGTGAGTTCGGGCCGCTGCATCTTCACTTCGCCCGCGATCACATGGCCGGCGGAGCCGTCGATGGTGATCTTGTCGCCCTTGGCGAAACGCTTGCCTGCGACGGTGAAGCACTGCTCGTCATAATCGATGCGCAGCGCGCCGGCGCCCGTGACGCAGGGCTTGCCCATGCCGCGCGCGACGACGGCGGCGTGCGACGTCATGCCGCCGCGCGCGGTGAGAATCCCTTCCGCGGCGTGCATGCCGTGAATATCCTCGGGACTCGTCTCCGTGCGCACGAGAATGACCTTGCGGCCCGAAGCCGAAAGCGTCTCCGCCTCTTCCGGATTGAAGACGATTTCGCCGAAGGCCGCGCCGGGCGAGGCCGGCAGGCCGGTCACGAGAATGTCGCGCCGCGCGGCCGGATCGATCGTCGGATGCAGCAACTGGTCGAGCGAAGTCGGCTCGACGCGCAGCAACGCCTCTTCGCGCGTGATGAGTCCTTCATTCGACATGTCGACCGCGAGCTTCAAGGCCGCGCGCGCCGTGCGCTTGCCGCTGCGCGTCTGAAGCATCCAGAGTTTGCCGCGCTCGACGGTGAACTCCATATCCTGCATGTCGCGGTAATGGCGTTCGAGACTGTCGGCGACCTTCGCGAATTCGGCGAAGACCTTCGGCATGACGGCCTCGAGCGAAATCTTCTCGCCCGGCGAGGCGCGGCTCGCAATCTCCGTCAAAGGCTGCGGCGTGCGCAGCCCCGCGACGACGTCCTCGCCCTGCGCGTTCAGGAGATATTCGCCGTAAAGCTCCTTGACGCCCGTCGATGGATTGCGCGTGAAGGCGACGCCGGTCGCGGAATTGGCGTCCATGTTGCCGAACACCATGGCCTGGATGTTGACGGCCGTTCCCCAGCTCTCCGGAATATTGTGCAGATGGCGATAGACGATGGCGCGGTGGTTCATCCAGGAGGCGAAAACCGCCTTGATGGCGCCCCAGAGCTGTTCGCGCGGGTCCTGCGGAAAGGCGACGCCGGCATTGGCCTCGATGATGCTCTTGAACTGCTTGACCGCCGCGCGCCAGTCGTCGGCGCTCATCTGCGTGTCGAGCGTCAGCCCCTTCGACTCCTTGAACTCTTCGAGCGCATCTTCAAAAATGTGATGCTCCACGCCGAGCACCACCGAGGAATACATCTCGATGAAGCGGCGATAGCAGTCCCAGGCGAAGCGGGCGTCGTTCGAATAATTGGCGAGCGCCTCGACTGTCTCGTCATTGAGGCCAAGGTTCAGCACCGTATCCATCATGCCGGGCATCGAGGCGCGGGCGCCGGAGCGGACGGAAACGAGAAGCGGCCATTTGGGATCGTTGAACGCATGACCCGCGACGCGGCCGATTTCCGCCATGGCGGCGTCGACCTGCGGCTCGAGATCCGCGGGGAAGCTGCGGCCGGTGGCGTAGAAATGGGCGCAGACCTCGGTGGTGATGGTGAAGCCCGGCGGCACAGGGAGCCCCAGCCCGGCCATCTCGGCGAGATTGGCGCCCTTCCCGCCCAGGAGGTCTCGCATGGCGGCCGAGCCCTCGGCCTTCCCCGCGCTGAAACTATAGACCCACTTCGTCATCGCTCTCGTCTTCCCGCCAATGACGGAACTGCCGGCAAGGCCCGGCCGCACGAACCCCGTTCAGGCTTCGCGGATGCACAATAGCAGATAGGCCTAAATAATTGTCGCGACGAGGGCTGATTTTTCAGGGGCCCCGGCGAGCGCCCGCCGGCGGCGCGCCAGACCCGCGCCAGACCTTTATCCGCGACCGAGCGGCGTTGCCGACTGAGCGGAAAGCGCGCATGCTCTGGTCGTTGATGGGGCTATTTCACCAATTTATGGAGTTCAGCGCTATGCCTGAAATTTCGCGACGGACAGCTTTGGCGACACTGGCTCTCGCTTCGATGCCCGGCCAGAAGTCGTTGAGCCAGACGGCGCTCCACGAATCCGGCAGAATCTGATCATACCGACTTTTCCCGAAACTTGACAAGCTGAAGCCACGATATGAGCGACGACGACGCCCCCCGCCCCCGCCCGACCTTCGAAATCGGCCAGCCGCTCGATCTGCTCTCGATCGCCGAGATCGAAGCCCGCATTGCAGCCTTGAGGGAAGAGATCGAACGGCTCGAGGCCGGCGCGGAGGCGAAACGCGCTGCGGGAGCCGTAGCCGAGGCGTTTTTCAGGAAGTAACGCTGGCCCGCGGCTCCGCGGCTCCCGGCGCTTGACAGCGGCAAGGCCATTGCGCTTCTTGGCGCGCACGCGCCGGCCCTTCCGGCATTCCCTGAAGATTTAAGACCGAAAGCGGCCCATGCATCGCTACCGTTCGCATACCTGCGGAGAGCCCACTGAAGCGCTCGCGGGTCAGAAAATCCGCCTCTCCGGCTGGTGCCACCGCATCCGCGACCATGGCGGCGTGCTCTTCATCGACCTGCGCGACCATTACGGCCTCACCCAATGCGTCGTGGACCCCGATTCATCCGCCTTCTCGCAGGCTGAAAAGCTGCGCTCGGAATGGGTGATCCGGCTCGACGGCGAGGTGCGCAAGCGCCCGGCCGGCACCGAAAATCCGGACATGCCGACGGGCCATGTCGAAATCTACGTGACGGAAATCGAGGTTCTCGGCCCCGCCGGCGAGCTGCCCCTTCCCGTCTTCGGCGACCAGAACTATCCGGAAGACATCCGCCTCAAATACCGCTTTCTGGACCTTCGCCGCGAAAAGCTGCACGCCAACATCATGCTGCGCGGGCGCATCATCGACTCGATCCGCGCGCGCATGAAGGCCGGCGGATTCTTCGAGTTCCAGACGCCAATCCTTACCGCCTCCTCGCCCGAAGGGGCGCGCGACTTTCTCGTGCCGTCGCGTCTGCATCCCGGCAAGTTCTACGCCCTGCCGCAGGCGCCGCAGCAGTTCAAACAGCTTCTGATGGTCGCGGGCTTCGACCGCTATTTCCAGATCGCCGCATGCTTCCGCGACGAGGACGCCCGCGCCGACCGCTCGCCCGGCGAATTCTACCAGCTCGACGTGGAAATGAGCTTCGTCACGCAGGAAGACGTGTTCGAGGCCATGGAGCCCGTGCTGCGCGGCGTCTTCGAGGAATTCGCCAACGGCAAGCCGGTGACGCAAAGCTTTCCGCGCATCCCCTTCCGCGACGCCATGCTGAAATATGGCTCCGACAAGCCGGATCTGCGCAACCCGCTCGTCATCGTCGACGTCTCGGAAGAATTCGAGGGCGAGAGCGTCAGCTTCAAGGCCTTCAAGGGCAAGACCGTGCGCGCCATTCCCGCGCCCGGCGCCGCGACGCAGCCCCGCAGCTTTTTCGACAAGCTGAATGACTGGGCGCGGAGCGAGGGCGCGCCGGGGCTGGGCTACGTCATTTTCGAGGACGAAAACGGCGCGCTGGTCGGCAAGGGGCCGATCGCGAAGTTCATCCCCGCCGAGGTTCAGGCCGCGATCGCCGCCAAGGCGGGCGTGACGGCCGGCGACGCGGTGTTCTTCTCGGCTGGTCAGGAGACTCTCGCCGCGAAGCTCGCGGGCATGGCGCGCATTCGCATCGGCACGGAGCTTGGCCTCTCAAAAACGGACGTCTTCGAATTCTGCTGGATCGTCGACTTCCCGATGTATGAGTGGAACGAGGAAGACAAGAAGATCGACTTCTCTCACAATCCCTTCTCCATGCCGCAAGGCGGCATGGAGGCGCTGGAGACCAAGGATCCGCTCGACATCCTCGCCTATCAATACGACATCGTCTGCAACGGCGTGGAGCTGTCCTCGGGCGCCATTCGTAACCACCGCCCCGAGATCATGAAGAAGGCTTTCGAGATCGCGGGCTATGGCGAGGACGTGCTGCTCGAGAAGTTCGGCGGCATGTATCGCGCCTTCCAATATGGCGCGCCCCCGCATGGCGGCATTGCCCCTGGCGTCGACCGCATCGTGATGCTGCTCGCGGAGGAAGAGAATCTGCGCGAGGTGACGCTCTTCCCGATGAATCAGCGCGCGGAAGATTTGCTGATGGGCGCGCCGTCGGAAGCCACGATGAAGCAGCTCCGCGAGCTGCATATAAGGCTGAACCTGCCGGAGAAGGGGGCGTAAGGCGCCTCCTATCCTTTCGCCTTCAACGCCGTTGCAAGCGGCAGATAAAGGGATTTCGGCCGGCTCGCGAAGCGGGAAAAGCCGTGATGCTCGTAGAACGCCGCCGCCTTCTCGTCCTTGGCGTCCACGATCATCGCAAGCACGGCCGGCTCGGCGCGAGACGCGCGTATCGCCGCCTCCATGAGGAGCGCGCCGCCGAGCCCGAGCCCGCGAAAACGCCGGTCGACGGCGAGACGGCCGATCAGGCAAGCCGGCAGGAGCGGATAGCGCGGCAGGCGCTTCTTCGTCGCGTCCGAAAGCTCATCCACCGGAATCCCGGAGGCGGCCAAGGTGAAATAGCCGGCGATTGCGCCCGCGTCATCCAATGCAACGAAGCAGTTGCTGACGCGGCGCTTCGCATCCTGCATGGCAAGCTCGCGCAGGTAGCGGTCAAGCGCAGGCTCGCCGCAGTCAAAAGCGGTTCGGTCGTGCGCCGCCGCGAGAAGCGCGACTTCGAATCCCACTCAAATCGACTTTTTGATCAGCGTGCGATGCGCCGCCGCCGCCCGCCTCATCGCGGCGCCGGGCTCCGGGGGATTGAGGATCAAGTCCGCGAAGGCGCGCTGGTCGTCGATCGACAGACGCAAAATTTGCGTTCCCTCGATCGTCTGCTCGGCGGCCGCCTGCGCCGCCGCGACGACGAAATCGCTGACGCTGCGCCCCTGTATCTCGGCGGCGCGTTTCACGACCGCCAGAGCCTCCGGCGAAATTCTGGCCTCCAAACGGGCGCTTCGGATCGGCTGCTGTCCCATATCAGAGAAGTACGGCATAATGCCGGACATATCAAGACGCTTGCTTACGACACAAGCGGGAAGCCTCATGATCGGCGTAGTCATGAAAGCCCGAATCCGCCTTCTCGCATTTCACGGGGAGGGGGAATTCACACATGAATCACCCGCCCGAAGGCGTCCAGCACGCTCTCATGCATCGTCTCGGAGAGCGTCGGATGCGGGAAGACGGTATGGATCAGCTCTTCTTCCGTCGTCTCCAAATTCATCGCGATGACGAAACCCTGAATTAGTTCCGTCGCCTCCGCGCCCACGAGATGCGCGCCGAGCAGCCGGCCCGTCTTGCGGTCGAAGATCGTCTTCACCAGCCCTTCCGGCTCGCCGAGCGCGATCGCCTTGCCGTTGCCGAGATAGGGAAAGCGTCCGATGCGAATGTCGTAGCCCGCCGCTTTCGCCTTCTCTTCGGTCAGGCCGACAGACGCCACTTGCGGATGGCAATAGGTGCAGCCCGGCATGAGCGACTTGTCGAGCGGATGGGGATTCAGCCCGGCAATCGCCTCGACGCAGACGACGCCTTCATGTTCGGCCTTGTGCGCCAGCATCGGACCGCCCGCAACGTCGCCAATGGCGTAGACGCCCTCAATATTCGTGCGTCCGACGCCGTCCGTCTTGATCACGCCCTTCTCGATCACGACGCCGAGCGTCTCCAATCCGAGCTTCTCTATATTGGCGACGACGCCCGCGGCGGAAAGAACGCGCTCGACTTCCAGAGCCTCGCCCGCGCCATCGGCGGCTTTCAGCGTGACGACGACGCTGTCGGCTTTTTTCTCCAAAGAGGAAACCGTCGTCGCCGTCTTGATGACGATCCCCTGCTTCTCGAAACTCTTGCGCGCGAAAGCGGCGATCTCGGCGTCTTCCGCCGCGAGGATTTGCGGCAGCGCCTCGACCAATGTGACCTCGACGCCGAAAGTGCGAAAGAAAGACGCGAATTCGACGCCGATCGCGCCGGCGCCGACGACAAGCAGCGACTTGGGGAATCGTTCCGGCTTCAACGCCTCGAAATAAGTCCAGACAAGACGCCCGTCGGGCTCCAGTCCCGGCAGGGCGCGGGGACGCGCGCCGGTCGCGACGATGATATGCTTCGCCTGATAGACGCCCTCGCCCAGCGTGTTTTTCGGCGCCGGCAATTGCGGCGCGACAGGCGGCTTTGTCGGCGCGCCGACTTTCACCTCGCCCTTGGCCGGGAGCGTCGCCTCGCCCCAGATGACGTCGATCTTGTTCTTCTTGAGAAGGAAGCCGACCCCGGCGTTGAGTCGGCCCGCGGCCTCGCGCGAGCGCGCGACGATGCGCGCGGCGTCGAAGCCGGGCTCGCCGGTCGTGACGCCGTAGCGCGCGCCGTCTTTCGCGAGGCGATAGACGTCGGCCGAACGCAACAGGGCCTTTGTCGGGATGCAGCCCCAATTAAGGCAAATGCCGCCGAGATGCTCGCGTTCGACGACCGCCGTCTTGAGGCCGAGCTGCGCCGCGCGGATGGCCGCGACATAGCCCCCGGGGCCGCCGCCGATGATCAATACGTCATAGGCGCTCATCGAAAGCCTCGCTCTTCGCCGCTGCTCCTTTTCCAAGTGTTAGCGGCGCGGCCTGCCTTCGTCGAGGCGAGGGATCGGGAAATCGGGGAAAAGAGAAAACCGGAGATGGCCCGCGCCGGCTGAAGCGCCTCTCGCTCGATTGTCAGGCGAAAAACGCGAGCCGACGCGGGCGGCGGGATGCTGCGAGCCAAGATGCTGCGGGCATTGTCCTAGAACCGGCGCGGAGCCGGGCGGCGGACGGGAACCGGACGCAAGGCGGGGGCTGGGCCCAAAAGCGTCTCGCCGAGAATTTCCAACAATTTGCCGAGCGCGGCGGCGGCCCCGCCGCCCTTCCTTCTGCCTTTCATGATGTCTACTCCTGTCCGCCCCCTCTCGGAGAAGCAACATCCCAGGACGCTCATTTGATCCGGCAATTTTGGAATAAATCAAAAAAGCGCCTGCCGGGGTTCGGCAGGCGCTCTTGAAAAGACAGCTTAGTCAGCTAGTTACGCGGCCTGAGGCAGCGCCGACTTGGCTTGCGCCACGATGGCGGCGAAGGCCTCGGGCTGCTCAATGGCGAGCTGCGAGAGGACCTTGCGGTCGACCGTAACGCCCGCCTTGGCGAGACCGTCGATGAAGCGCGAATAGGTCAGGCCGTGCTCACGAACCGCGGCGTTGAGGCGCTGGATCCACAAAGCGCGGAAGGTGCGTTTCTTGGCCTTGCGGTCGCGCGTCGCATATTGCATCGAGCGATCGACGGCCGCCTTGGCGGTGCGGATCGTATTCTTGCGGCGGCCGTAAAAGCCCTTGGCGGCCTTGAGCGTTTTCTTGTGCTTGGCGTGGGACGTAACGCCCCGTTTCACGCGAGCCATGACGAAACTCCTTCAGAATTCTGCTTATATTGCGGGGCGGTCAGCCGTTCGGCAGGAAGTATTTCTTGACGTTGTCGCCGTCGGTCTTGAACAGAACGTTGGTCCCGCGCAGATTTCTGATCTGCTTGTTCGTGCGCTTGATCATGCCGTGACGCTTGCCCTGCTGGGCGTAGACGACCTTGCCGGTCCCGGTGATCTTGAAGCGCTTCTTCGCGCCGGATTTCGTCTTCAGCTTGGGCATTTTGCTCTCCCGGGCTCTCGGCCCTCTTGAATTCTTGCGCGTCGGCCGCGCCGAATGACTTCGGCTGGACCTTTTTTGACGCGTTCGCACGAGCGAAAAGAACCGCCACGGCAGCCCATTTACTGGCCGGGCGGTTCAGAAGCGCGGCTTATGCGGCAATTGGGGAGAAATTGCAAGGCCCGTGGACAGAGGCCAAACGAACGACATACTCAATCATGGCAGGGTCAATAGGCCGGTCCAATTATAATCATTGAGGAAAACGACGGGGCTAGTTGCATGAACGTTCACGCGCCTGTTTCGGAAAGCGTCTCAGCCGGTTGCCCGGTCAATTCGCATAATGAGTGGGACCCGCTGGAGGAAATCATCGTCGGCCGCCTGGAAGGCTCGACCATTCCCTCCAATCATCCGGTCGTGACCTGCAACATCCCCGGCATGGCCGCCCGCGCCCAGGCGCTCGCCGCGGGCTTCCGCTTTCCCAAATTCATGATCGAGCCGGCGCAGGAGGAACTCGACAATTTCATCAAGGTGCTGGAGCGGCTCGGCGTCACGGTCACCCGGCCCGAGCCCTTCAACCACATGGCCAAATTCTCGACGCCCTATTGGTCGTCGCGCGGCTTCTGCAATTCCTGCCCGCGCGACTCCATGCTCGTCATCGGCGACGAGATCCTCGAAACGCCGATGGCCTGGCCCTGCCGCTATTTCGAGACTCATTCCTACCGCCCGATCCTGAAGGATTATTTCCGCCGCGGCGGGCGCTGGACCTCGGCCCCCAAGCCGCAGCTCACGGACGAGCTTTTCGACCCGGATTTCAAACTGCCGGAAAAAGGCGAGCCGATCCGTTACATCCTGACGGAATTCGAGCCGGTCTTCGACGCCGCCGATTTCTTCCGCTGCGGCCGGGACATTTTCGTCACGCGCTCCAACGTCACGAACGCCATGGGCGTAGACTGGCTGCGCCGCCATCTGGGGCCGGATTATCGCATCCATGAGATCAAGAGCCGCTGCCCCAATCCCATGCATATCGACACGACGATCCTGCCGCTGGGGCCGGGCCGCCTTCTCATCAATCCCGAATACGTCAACCCTGACGAACTGCCCGACATTTTGAAAAAGTGGGACATACTCGTCGCGCCGGAGCCGGACCCGATCGAGGACCGCATCCTCAAGATCACCTCCATGTGCGGCAAATGGCTGAGCATGAATATTCTGATGGTCGACGAGAAACGCATGATCGTCGACCCGCATCACACCAAGATGATGCGGCAGGTCGAGAAATGGGGCTTCGAGCCGATCCCCGCGCCCTTTCTGCACTACGCGGCGTTTGGCGGCGCCTTTCACTGCGCGACGCTGGATGTGCGGCGGCGGGGAACGCTGGAGAGTTATTTTTAGCGCGCGTCGGGAAAGGGCGGCCTCCGGTCGCCGCTTCGCCTGCCAAGCATAAAGTCTCCAACGGCGACCGCGAGAATAGGAGCATGGGACGTTGTAGCGCGCCCGCCCAACCTCACTCCACCCCGCTCAACCTCAACCCCACCATCCCCGCGATTATGAGCGCGAAGGACGCCAGACGCAGCGGCGTCGGAGGCTCGCCGAACAGGAACACGCCGATAATGGCGACCGCCGCGATGCTGCCGCCGGTCCAGACCGCATAAGCGGTGCCCGCGGGGATGGATTTCACGGCGAGGCCCAGACAGCCGACGCTCGCGATCA
Source organism: Methylocystis parvus OBBP (assembly GCF_027571405.1). Classification (GTDB taxonomy): domain Bacteria; phylum Pseudomonadota; class Alphaproteobacteria; order Rhizobiales; family Beijerinckiaceae; genus Methylocystis; species Methylocystis parva. The sequence continues at coordinate 3,849,163 of NZ_CP092968.1, read as the reverse complement.
TGAAGAACAACATGACGACCGTCGGCCAGAAGCGCGTGAAGCCGTCGGCGTATTTCATGCCGATGAGCCAGCCGACCTCGCAGACGCTGCCGATCAACAGGATGATCCAGGCCATTCAAAATCCCTCTCGATCTTCCAACGCCTTGTTGAGGCTCCGGGCCGCGCCGTCAAGATTGGCGGCCATTTGAACTTTCGTCACGAAAGTCCAATCTACGGCTTGAAGGAGCGTTCGACATGAGAAAGATCATCGGCGTCTATCCGCCGCCGGAAGGCATGCATTGGGTCGGCGACGGCTTTCCCGTGCGCAGCCTCTTCTCGCATCATGCGCATGGCGCGAGCGTGAGCCCGTTCCTTCTGCTCGACTATGCCGGCCCCGCCGATTTCCCGCCCTCCGACCATCGCCGCGGCGTCGGCCAGCATCCGCATCGCGGCTTCGAGACGGTCACGATCGTCTTTGACGGCGAAGTCGCGCATCGCGATTCGACCGGCGCCGGCGGGACGATCGGCCCCGGCGACGTGCAGTGGATGACCGCCGGCGCCGGCGTGGTCCATGAGGAATATCACTCCGACGCCTTCGCGCGGCGCGGCGGCCGCTTTGAATTAGTGCAGCTCTGGGTCAATCTCCCCGCGCGCATGAAAATGACGCGGCCGCGCTATCAGACGCTGACGGACGCCGCGATTCCGCGCATCGAGCTGCGCAATGACGAAGGGCTCGTACGCGTCGTCGCCGGCGAATATGCCGGCGCGAAAGGACCCGCCGAAACCGCGACCCCGATGAACATCTGGGACGTGCGCATCGACGAAGGCAAGACCGCCGCCTTCGAACCGCCGGACGGGCATAATCTCGTCGTCGCGGTTTTGGACGGCCCGGTCGTCGTTAATGGCGAGGGTCATGCGCGCGCCGGCGAAACCATTGTCTTCGAGCGCCATGGCGGCGACGCGATCTTCACGGCGCAGGGCGACGCCAAGCTGTTGCTGCTCAGCGGCGAGCCCATTGACGAGCCGGTCGCGCAGCAGGGTCCCTTCGTGATGAACACGCCGGAAGAGTTGAAGCAGGCTTTCGAGGACTATCGCGCGGGACGCTTCGGAACGATCGCGCCGATCGGGGCTTAAGGTCCCGACGCGCCCCGACGCTCGACCATGCGCGGCGCGAGGCGCAGCTCCTCGATCGTCGCCGCGAGGTCGGCGAAATCCACCGGCTTGGTGAGGAAGGCGTCGACGCCGGCCGCACGGGCGGCGCGTTCGTCCTCCTCCTGCGCGCTGGCCGTCAAGGCGAGGATGGGCGTGCGCGTCGCCCTCGAACGGGCCTCGGCCTGCCGGATGCGGCGCGTCGCCTCGCGCCCGTCGAGCTCCGGCATGAAAAGGTCCATGACGATGACGTCATAGGAATTCGCGCCGGCCATGGCGACGGCCTCGGCGCCGTTGCGCGCCCGCGCCGGCGCGGCGCCGAGCTTTTCGAGATGGCGGGTGAGGATGAGGGCATTGACCTCATTATCCTCCGCAATGAGCGCCCTGAGCCCGGCCAGAGCGCGCACGGGCGCCGCAGGCGCGGGCGTCGACGCGTCGGCGGCGCGTTCTTGCAGCCCCTGCGAGAGACGAGAGACGAGCGAGGCGCTGCGAACGGGTTTGACCAGCCAACCGTCGAAATCCCGCAGCGCGCTTTCGCCGAAGGCGCGCCGCTCGAGCGGCGAAAACAGGAGGAAGAGCCGCCGCGCCTGCGCCTTGCGGGCCGCTTCGGCCAGAAGGGCGGTTCGCTCCGGCCCGAGCGCGCAATCGACAATGACGGCGTCGAACGCCGCGCCTTTCGAGAATCGCGCAAGGGCGGCGTCCTCATTCGCCGCGACGGAAGCCTCGGCGCCGGCCGCGCGCAGGCTTTCGGCGAGATAGGGCGCCTCGAATCGGCTCGCGGCGACGACGAGAAAATTCGATCCCGCGAGCGGCGGCGCAAAAGCCTCCAGCGCTGCGGACGACGGCAGCGTGAAGGAGAAAGTCGAGCCTTTTTGCGACGTTTCGGTCAACGCCAGGGCGCCGCTCATCTGCGCGATGAGGCGGCGCGAAATGGCGAGGCCGAGGCCGGTGCCGCCCTGACGCCGCGTCGCTGAGGCGTCCCCCTGTTCGAACTCCTCGAAAATCGCTTCGCGCGCGGCGGGCGGCACGCCGGGCCCCGTATCGCGCACCTCGAAGCGCAGCGCCTCGCTTTCCTTGAAAACCCGCAGGCCGACGCCGCCATTTTCGGTGAAATTCACGGCGTTGCCGGCGAGATTGACGAGCACCTGCCGCAGCCGCGCCGGATCGCCCTCGACGGCGCGCGGAACGTCGGGCGCGATGAAGCTCGCAATCTCCAGGCTTTTCGCGAAAGCGCGCGGCGCCAGCAATTCGACGACGCTTTCCACGAGCGGCGCGAGCGCGAAGGTCTCGCGGCGTAGATCAAGCTTGCCGGCCTCGATCTTGGAGAAATCGAGAATGTCGTCGATGAGCTGGGCGAGCGAGCGGCTCGAATCTTCGATCGCCTCCACGTAGCTTGCTTGCTCAGCGTCGAGCCTGGTCATGGCGAGAAGCTGCGCGAGACCCATCACGCCGTTGAGCGGCGTCCGGATTTCATGGCTCACCGTCGCGAGAAAGCGCGACTTGGCGAGGCTCTCGGCCTCCGCCTTGTCGCGCGCGTCGGCGGCCGCGCGCAGCTCCCATATCTCGTCGCGCAGGCGCTCCAGCTCCGCCTCGGAAGCGGCGGGTCTGCCCTTGCGCAGGGCGAAGAAGATCGCCGCGCCGAGCAGCAGCACGGCGAACTGCGCGGCGATCAGGATGGCGACGTCCCTGAGGCTCATTCTCCGAAGGCTCCGATGGCGATCATGACCCAACAGGATTGACAAAACCTCCCCTGCTCTCGCCGCTCGAGCTTTACGCTGCGGCGCGGCCCGCCGCGAGGCCCGCGCGATAGGAGAGCGCCTCGGCGAGATGCGGACGCGCGACCAGCTCGGCGCCGTCGAGATCGGCGATGGTGCGCGCGAGCTTCAGGACGCGATGGAAGCCGCGCGCGCTCAGCGCAAAACGTTCCGAGGCCTCGCGGATGAGCGCCGTGCCCGGCCCGTCGAGCTGGGCCATGCGCTCGATGACGGCGGCGGGAGCGGCCGCGTTGGCGGCGACGCCCGGAAGCTCCAGCGCTTCGTAGCGCGCGCGTTGCAGCGCCCTTGCGCGAGCGACGCGGGCCGCGACCTCGCGCGAGCCCTCGGCGGGCGGGGGCAGGACCAGATCGGCCGCCGTAACCGCCGGCACGTCGATCTGCAGGTCGAAACGGTCCAGCAAGGGCCCGGAGAGCCGAGCCTGATATTGCGCGACGCAGCGCTCATTGGGCTGGCGGCGGCAGGCGAAACCCGGTTCGAGCGCATGTCCGCAGCGGCAGGGGTTCATCGCCGCCACGAGCTGGAAGCGGGCCGGATAGACGGCGCGGTGATTGGCGCGCGAGACGGCGACCTCGCCGGTTTCGAGCGGCTGGCGCAGGCTGTCGAGGGCCTGCGGATGGAACTCCGGCAATTCGTCGAGGAAAAGCACGCCGTTATGGGCGAGGGAAATCTCCCCGGGCCTCGCATGCGTTCCGCCGCCGACGAGCGCGGGCATGGAGGCGGAATGATGCGGCGCGCGGAAAGGCCGCCTGTCGGTCAATTCGCCGCCGGCGATCAGGCCGGCAATGGAATGAATCATCGAGACGTCGAGCAATTCGCGCGGCGTCAGCGGCGGCAGGATAGAGGGCAGCCGCGCCGCGAGCATGGATTTCCCCGCGCCCGGCGGCCCGCTCATCAGGAGATTGTGGCCCCCGGCGGCGGCGATCTCCAATGCGCGCTTGGCGCTCTCCTGACCCTTTATGTCGGCGAGGTCCGGCAGATCGCCGGCCGGCGCGCGCACGGCCGGCTCGGGCCGCGCCAGCGCCTGGGTTCCCTTTATGTGATTGACGAGCTGAATGAGCGAGCGCGGCGCCAGCACGTCCATCTCGCGCGAGGCCCAGGCCGCCTCCGCCCCGCATTCCTTGGGGCAGATGAGCCCCAGCCCCCGCGCATTCGCCGCCATCGCCGCAGGCAGCACGCCGGTGACGGGCGTCAGCGCGCCGTCCAGCGCAAGTTCGCCGAGCACGACGAAACCTTCGAGCGCGTCCGAGGGGATCGCGCCGATCGCGGCCATCACGCCGAGCGCGATGGGGAGATCATAATGGCTGCCCTCCTTCGGCATGTCGGCGGGAGCCAGATTGACGGTGATGCGCTTGGCCGGCAGCGCGAGGCCGGAGGCGATCAGCGCGGCGCGCACCCGCTCGCGCGATTCGGCGACGGCTTTGTCGCCGAGGCCGACGACATTGAAAACGACCTGGCCAGGGGAAATCTGAACCTGCACGTCGACGGGACGCGCCTCCACCCCTTCGAAAGCCACCGTCGCCACACGCACCGCCATTGAATACGCTCCGAATACATCAAGCTGAAACGTGGCTATGCTAACGGCTGGCGCGTGAAGCCGCAAGAACAATAGTCGAACATTCAGCCGCCGCCCAGCCTGTGGTTGCCGTCGGTTCAAAATTGTTTAGGCTCGCCACATTTCGAGACGCCCGAGGAGGAGGCCGATGAAGAGATTTTTCCAAGCAAGCGCGGCGGCGCTGATTGTCGCGACGCTCGCCGGCGCCGCGCCGGCGCAAGCGGCGCGCTGTGGAAACGGCGCAGGGGGCTTCGAGGCCTGGAAGCAAGAATTCGCGGAGGAAGCGCGCGGACGCGTCGGCTCCGCGGGCGTCGACGCACTGATGAACACGCATTACAACGCCGCGACCATCGGCGCGGATCGTGGGCAGAAGAGCTTCCACCTGTCGCTCGAAGGCTTCATGCAGAAGCGCGGCGCCTCGGCCATCGTCGCCAAAGGACGCCAGCTCAAGCGCTCCATGGCCGGTCTCTTCCAGTCGATCGAGAGCCGCTACGGCGTGCCGCCGGGACCGCTGCTCGCGATCTGGGGCATGGAGACGGGCTTTGGCGCCGTCCATGGCAATCAGCACGCGCTCTCCGCCGTGGCGACGCTCGCCTATGACTGCCGCCGTTCGGAATATTTCACCGACCAGCTCTATTCCGCGCTGGAGCTCGTCGACCAGGGACGCCTCTCGCCCGGCGCCCGCGGCTCCATGCATGGCGAAATCGGTCAGACCCAGTTCCTGCCCAAGAACATCCTGCAATATGGGACGGGCAATCTCGACAACGCTCAGGCGGCGCTGATGTCGACGGCGAATTTCCTGCACGCCCATGGCTGGCAGGCCGGCGCCGGCTATCAGCCCGGCGAGCCGAATTTCGCGGCGATTCAGGCCTGGAACGCGGCGCAGGTCTATGAGCGCGCCATCGCCATTATCGGCCGGCAGATCGACGGCGGCGGCGACTGAGCCGAAGGCCGTCGAGCCTTCAAAAAGAAAACCGCCGCCCCCGGTCCGGGGAGCGGCGGTTTTTTATTGCCGGCGCAAAGCTTTTATTCCGCCGCCGTCCGGTATTTGTCCATGTCGTCGTGGTCGTCGTCCCGCTTCTCCGACCGGGGCTTTTCCTGCTCTTCGGCGTCCGGAGCGGGCTCCTCCGCCTGCGCCGAAGGCGCGTCGTCGTCACTGGAGTCGACTGGCGGAACGGGCGGCGATTTGAACGCCATCGCGGCCGTCGACAATTGCGGCGGCGGGTTGCGGCGGCGATGCACGAGATAGATGAGGAAGGCCGCGATAACGCCCAGCCCCAGCGTCACATAGACGGGGAGATCGCGCATGAAGGTGCGGTCGACCGAGAAGGGGAAGCGCGACACCCAGCGTTCGCCGTGATCGCCCGTGACCGTCACGATGCCGACGAAATAGCCGCCTTCCTTGAAGTCATGCTCGAAATTGACCGTGCCGGTCGGATAGGTCTTGGGCGGCTGGTAAGCGACCGTGATCGCGTCGAGGCCGTCGGCTTCCTTCTCTTCGCCGATATCCTTGACGATGCGCAGCTCGATCTTCATGTCGCGAAGCTCTTCCTGCTCCGCGTCGAGCACCATGATCATCGGGCCCGTTGAAGGAATGTCCTCGCAAAACTCGTTTTTCGAGGCCTCGGGCAGATAGCCCGTGAAGTTCATGATGTCCGGCCCGATGAACAGGCGGCAACGGCCTTCGGCGGCGCCGAGACGCCCATGTGCCTCGGCGGGCGCCGCGGACAAAGCGGCGAAGGCGAGGCTCGCCGCAAGGGCGAGAAGCTTGAGGGGCTTCATGATCTGATACGGAGTAGAGGCATCGTCACTCATCTTCTCCTCCTGGTCTTCGTGCGACAAAGACACGCGACGCTCAGGAATTTCGTTTGCGCCGCGCAAATCTCCTCCCATCCCAGAAGGCCGGGCGACGCCGTTTAATGGATGTTATCGCATTCCCTTCCATGAGCAAGGGTGCGACAATCGGTCATCTATCCTGCTGTGCAACATAGGGCGCGGCCGCATTTGTCGAGGCGCCGCGTCCGATGCGAGCCGCCGAGGCGAAGGCGCGGGGGCCGCAAGCTTGTGCGCCTGCGAAGGAGAAAGCCGGGAAAGTCGCCGGGAGGGGCGAGAGGCCGAGGGCCGCAAACGCTCTTTTAAGCCTAGTAGCACCTTAACAAGAGTTCATCCGTTCGCATATTGCCTCGCAATCGGGCTCAAGCCATATTGCTCTTAGCCATAATGGTTGAGGCCACGGGCGAGGGCGGAACGCCGCGCGCCGGCCTTGGAGATCGAGAGGATCGCTATGTCACATTACGACCGCAACACGAGCTTCGGCTACGGCCGCGGGGTCGCCCGGTCGACCACGGCCGAGATCGACGAGGGCCTGCGCGCTTACATGCTCGGCGTCTATAATTACATGACGCTTGGCCTCGCCGTGACGGGTCTCGTCGCGCTCGGCGCCTTCATGCTGGCCGCGCCGCAATTCGCCGGCGGCAAGCTGGTCGCGCTTTCGCCTTTCGGCACGATGATCTACACGACGCCGCTGCGCTACCTCATCATGTTCTCGCCGCTCGCCTTCGTCTTCTTCATCGGCGCGCGCGCGAACACGATGTCGGCGGCGACGGCCCGCAACCTGTTCATCGCCTTTTCGGCGGTGATGGGTCTGTCCATGTCGTGGATTCTCCTGGTCTTCACCGGCGTTTCCGTCGCCCGCGTCTTCTTCATCACCGCGGCGGCCTTCGGCGGCCTGAGCCTTTACGGCTACATGACCAAGCGCGACCTCTCCGCCTTCGGCTCCTTCCTTGTGATGGGCGTGTGGGGCCTCGTGATCGCGGGCCTCGTCAATCTGTTCCTGCAGTCGACCGGCCTTCAGTTCGCGCTCTCGATTCTGTCCGTTCTGATCTTCTCGGGCCTGACCGCCTGGGACACCCAGAACATCAAGGACATGTATTATGAAGGCGCGGGCTATGAAGCGACGCAGAAGATGAGCATTTTCGGCGCGCTCTCGCTCTATCTCGACTTCATCAACATGTTCCAGTCGCTCATGTTCCTGCTGGGCAACCAGCGCAGCGAGTAAGAACTGACCGACCAGGAAGAGCCCCGCTCCGGCGGGGCTTTTTTTGCTCGCAGCCTTGCTTTGCTTACTCGGCCCCGACGAGGCGCAGTCCCTTGTCGAGCGCGCGCAACACACGGGCGAGGTCGTGGCCGCGCCGCATGACGAGCCCGCCCGCCGCGATCACGGCGTATTGACCCTGTTTGCGCGCAAGCTCGGGATTCTTCTCGATGCGATAGAGCGGCTCTTCGCTGGTCCGGCGGAAGACGGAGAACACCGCCTTGGCCGGCGTGAAGTCGAGCGCATAGTCGCGCCACTCGCCCGAGGCGACTTTGGCCCCGTAGAGATTCAGAAGCGCGCTCAGCTCCCGGCGGTCAAATGAAACCTGCGTCGCCGCGCGGCCGTCCCCCCGCCCCTTCTGCTGGTCGATCTGCCCCGTTCGACCGGAGCCGGCCACGACAGTAAGGGCGGGCCTGGATCGGCTGGGCTCCGTCGACTCCGACTCCGCCATGCGTCATCTCCAAATTTCTGTCATGTTTGCGCGATGCAGCGCCGAGGGCAAGCCCTCATCTCTCCCGCCTCCGCCATCGGGACGCTTTTCGAAACTCATGCACATCGGCGACGCATGGCGAGGGCGCGTTTTCGAAAAGCGCCGCGCTCGCTTTCCGGTAGAGCGCATGGGCGAAAAGCGCCGTCGCCATGGCGCCGCTAACGCGTCTTAAGCGCGGCAGATCTAAAGAAAATTCACATTTTCGCCCGTATTGAGCCCCTTGCACGTCAAACGCGCAGGCCAATATCATCCTTCATTGCCGCTACCGGCTTTCGCGCGCTTTTCCGGTTTTCGTCAGCCCCCCAGCCCCCCGGGATCGCGTGTTCGCAAGTCGATATGGTCGCGGCGATGGACGGGTCGGCCGGGAGCAATCCCGCGCCGACCCTGTCTTTCGGGGCCCCGCGCCTTGCAATTTCCGCCTCGATGACGAACTGAAGGGGCGCGGCCGCAAGACCGCCTCGTTTCCCTTTTTAATCAGACGCTCCGGGCGACGGAGCGTGACCGAATTTCGGAGATCCCATGACGAATGACGCCGCCACCGCGGAAACGCCGCAGCAGTTCGGCTTTGAAGCGGACGCCGCGCAGCTCCTCGAACTGATGACGCACTCCGTCTATTCGGAGCGCGAAGTCTTCCTGCGCGAATTGATCTCCAACGCCGCCGACGCCTGCGAAAAGCTTCGCTACGAATCGCTTTCCAATGAAAAGCTCGCCGCCCAGGCCGGCGCGCCGCTCGTCACGATCTCGCTCGACAAGGAGAAGCGGCGGATAGACGTGGCCGACAATGGCGTCGGCATGTCGCGCGACGAATTGATCAGCGCATTGGGCGCCATCGCCAATTCCGGCACGCGCGCCTTTCTCGAAAAGCTCGGCAAGGACAAGGAGGGCGAGGGCTCCTCGCTAATCGGCCGATTCGGCGTCGGCTTCTACTCGGTCTTCATGGTCGCGGATCTCGTCGAGGTCGCGACGCGGCGCGCCGGCGCGGATGAAGCCTGGCTGTGGTCGTCGCAGGGCAAGGGAACCTATTCGATCGCGCCGCTCGCGCTCGATGACGCCCCGGCCCTCGGCGCGCGGGTGACGCTGCATCTCAACGCCGAGAGCGACGAGTTTCTCGAGCCCTGGCGCATCGAGAGCATCGTGCGCGAACATTCGGGCGCCGTCTCGACGCCGATCGACCTCATCGAGGAGCCGGGCAAGGAGCCGCGCCGCATCGCCGACGGCGTGGCGCTCTGGACCAAGCCCAAATCCGAGATCACGGAGGAGCAGTATACGGATTTCTACCGTCAGCTCTCCGGCGGCTTCGACGAGCCGGCGCTGACCGCCCATTGGCGCGCGGAAGGCCGCACCGAATATACCGTGCTCGCCTTCGTGCCGAGCGCGCGGCCCTTCGATCTCTTCGAGCCTTCCCGCAAGAGCAAGTCGAAACTCTATGTCCGCCGCGTTCTGATTTCGCGCGACGTCGAGATTCTGCCGGCCTTTCTGCGCTTCGTGCGTCTCGTCGTCGACAGCGCCGACATTCCGCTCAACGTGTCGCGCGAGATGGTGCAGAAAAGCCCCGTCATCGCCTCGATCGGCAAGGCCGTCGCGACGCGGATCCTCGGCGACCTCAAAAAGCTGGCCGAGAACGAGCCCGAAAAATTCCAGCAGGTCTGGGAGAATTTTGGCCAGGTGCTGAAGGAGGGTCTGCATGAAGACCCGAGCCGCCGCGACGATATCTTCGCCATCGCCCGTTTCGCCTCGACGACGTCGGAGGGCAAGTCGCGCACGCTGAAGGACTATGTCGCCGGACTGCGCGAGAACCAGACGGCGATCTATTACATCGCCGGCGACGACGCGAAGCGCCTCGCCGCGAGCCCGCAGGTCGAAGGTTTTCGCGCCCGCGGCGTGGAAGTGCTCCTGCTCGACGACGCGGTCGATTCGTTCTGGGTGACGAGCGCGCTGGGTTATGAGGGCAAGCCGTTCAAATCCGTCACGCAGGGCGCGGCGGATATCGACCTCATCCCGCTTGCGGAAGAAACGAAGGACGAAACGCAGCCCGCCGCCGACGTGAACGATCTCGTCACGGCGCTGAAGGAGACGCTCGCCGATTCGATCGAGGACGTTCGTGTTTCGACGCGCCTGACCGAAAGCGCCGCCTGTCTCGTCGCCTCGGAGAAAGGCCTCGACCGCCAGCTTGCGCGCATCCTCGCCGAAAGCGGGCAGAACGGGCTTTTCGGCAAGCCGGTGCTCGAGATCAACGCCAAGCATCCGGCCGTGGCCGCGCTCGCGGCGAGCCTGCGCGACAAGGGCCGCGACGGCGCCGCCGACGGCATGCATCTTCTCTTCGATCTCGCCCGCGTCGCCGACGGCGAGCAGCCGGTCGATCCGGCCGCCTTCGCCAGACGGCTTTCGGCGCTGCTCGCGAAAGGAGCCTGAGGCCAAGTGAGCCGCGACGCCGCAATCGCCTCCGCCAAGCCCGAGGAGCCGACCTCCCGGGCGCAGGCGATTGCGCAGGTCGCGGCCTATCTCGTCGAGAGCGGCGTGGAGCGGACCCAGGCGCAGGACGACGCCCGCGCCATGCTGCGCGCCGCCGCCAGCCTCACGCGCCTGCAGCTCGCCATGGAGCCGCAGGCGCCGATCACGGACGAAGAGGCGGACAGACTTTCGCGCTATGCGGCGCGCCGCGCGGCGCGCGAGCCCGTCTCGCGCATATTGGGGGAACGCGGCTTCTGGACGCTCGACCTCGTCGTCGCGCCAAATGTGCTCGATCCGCGCGCGGAGACGGAGACGCTGGTCGAAACGACGCTGGCGCTGATCGAAAATCGCGACGCGCCGCTCGAAATTCTTGACCTCGGCAGCGGTTCGGGAGCCATCCTCTGCGCGCTGCTCAGCGAATTGCCGCGCGCGAGGGGGGTCGCGGTCGATCTCTCGCCCGACGCCTGCGCCGCGACCTCCGCCAATCTGGCGCGCTGCGGTCTCGCCAATCGCGCCCGCATCGTTCGCGGCAGATGGGGCGAATCGCTCGCGGGTCGCTATGACGCGATCGTCTCCAATCCGCCCTATGTTCGCGCGGGGGAAATTCCGGCGCTCGATCCGGAGGTGCGGCTGTATGATCCGGCGCTCGCGCTCGACGGCGGCCCGGATGGCCTCGATTGCTATCGCGAGATTGTCGCGGATCTTCCACGGCTGTTGAAAAGCGACGGAATCGTCGCATTCGAGGTCGGTTCGGACCAGGCGGTGGGCGTCGCCGCGCTGCTCGGAGACAAGGGCTTCGGCGTGGCGCGCGTCGGCCGCGACGCGGGCGGCCATGAGCGCGTCGTGGCGGCCCGCCCGGCGCCCGGGCGGTCGTGACATATTGGCTACAGTACGGGGGTTTCGGCGCCCCCGTCGCAACGCCGCACTTGGCTGAGGGGGGTGCAGCCTCTATAGTCCACACTATATCAGCTGAACGGAATCGAGATTGGGGATCTCGACGATTTTCCGGGTCCGCCTCGCGAGCGGTCGCCCAGGACAGGCCGGCAGAGGCTGGCGTGTAAGCTGCATGATCCAGGTGGAGTAAGGCCACGTCGACCGTCGAGGCGGGCATCCTTTCAAGATGCGTGGCTGTCCAGGTCCGCTGGGGTTTCGCCAATCTGGCGCGCGTGACGTCAATCGCTCCGGGGGCGCGGATTGTCGACGCGCTCGATCGGGGCTTACGCAGCGGCAAGCGCAGGACCGGGATTTAAGCGGGAACGCGGCCAGGCGCTCCCAGTACCGATCGTTATCGCGCGCGGCGGATAGGCCGCAGGCCAGGCGATCTCTTTTGGCGGTTGTAACGGCGTGGGTCGGCCCAGCCAGTTTGCGTCATTTGCGCGCCGGGCGCGCGAAGCTTTCGGGGGAGTGGATGAGACCAGGACAAAACAAGCGAATGCGGGGGCGCAGCGGCCGGAAAGGCCCCAATCCCCTGACCCGGTCCTATGAGTCGAACGGCCCGGACGTCAAAATCCGCGGCACGGCGCAGCATATCGCCGAGAAATATTTGCAGCTCGCCCGGGACGCGCAGTCCTCCGGCGACACGATCATGGCCGAAAGCCTGCTGCAGCACGCCGAGCATTATTTCCGCCTGATCGCCGCCGCCCAGACGGCCCAGCAGCAGGCCAACGGCTTCGGCCGTCCGCAGTCGGAAGCCGAAATCGAGATGGAGGACGACGACGATTTCGCCGCCCTGCCCGACCGTTTCGCGCCGCTCTCCGAACGCCTGCCGCCGACGGTCTATCAGGCGCAGCCGCAGCCCTTCATGCCGCAGCAGCAACCTCAGCAGCAGCAGCCGCATTTCGCGCAGCCGCAGCCCCAGCCGCAACCTTATGAGGAGCGTCCCATCGGCGAGATGCGGGTGGACATGCGGCAGGAGCGCCAGGATCGTCCCGAGCGCATGGACCGCGGCGAGCGCCCGCAACGCCCGCCTTTCCGCGAGCGCAACAACGAAGGCGAGCCCCGCCGTTTCGAGCGCAATCGCGACCGGCGCTTCCAGCGTCCGGAAGCGAGCGACGAGCCCGCGCCCGGCCTTCCCTCCTTCATCACCGCTCCGCCGGCGCGCCCGGCGGTCGCCGAGGCCGAAGCGCCGGAAGCCGGATTCGCCCCGGCCGCCGAGCGTCAGCCGGCGCGCGAGCATGAGGGCGTGAATTTCCACCTGAGTTCGCGCCGCCGCCGCCGGCCGCCGCGTTCGCAAGCGGAGGAGGCCGCCAGCGAAACGCGCGAGGAAGCCCCGGCGCCGAGCGAAGTGCCTTTCGAGCCGGACCGGTTTTGACGCCATTATCGAGAAAGCCGCCTTCGGGCGGCTTTCGCATTTTCAGATCAGCTCAATGGCGTCGCCGACGGCGATGCGGCCGCCTTTTTCGATTCGCGCATAGACGCCGCAGTCGATATGGCCGAAATTCATCCGCAGCGTCTGCACGACGTCCATGTCCCGCTTGCCGCTTCCCGGCTCCACGCCCGTCGCGGCGCAGCGATCGGTCATCTTCAGCACGTCGAGCGCGACGCCCCCGATCCTGAGACTCTTGCCCGGCCAATCCGCCTCGGCCCAGGCCGGCGCGCCGTCGACGTAAAGATTGCCGCGAAAGCGCAGCGGGTCGACGCGCGCGCCCTGCGCCTTCTCGATCTCGGCGCAGCTCGCCAGATTGATGAGCGAGACGAAACCCGACTTCGAATCGGTGAAGCGGAAGCCGTCCGGCGCTTCGAGCAGCTTCACCGGCCCACGCACCTCCGGGGCCCCGACAAAGTCGCTCAGATAACGCTCGATCGCCGAGCGCCCTTCCGCCGTCCGCAAATCGCCCTTCGCGACGTCGCGCCCCTCCTTCGAGATCGTCAGAACGCCGGCCGCCTCGTCATAGCGCGTCGCGAGACCCGCCAAGGCCGCATTCTTCATGAGCATGAGGAATTTGATCTTCGGCTGATGCTCGGGCGCCGCGGACGCAAAGCCCGAGGGGCCGTTCTCCAGCGCGAAAAGACGGTCGCATGGGAAATAGCCGCCGGTCGGCAGATCCGCCGTTTTCAGCGGCTCCGGCGAAAGGCCTTTGACAGGATAGCGATAGAGGCGGGCAAGGCGCATACAGGCTTCCTGTTGATGGGACTTCGAGGCGGCGAACGCCGGTTTTATCAGGAGCCGGGCGCCGCCCGCCCTGCGGCTCACTTCGTCGCGAAGCGGTCCGCAATCTCCTGCGCCTCCTTCACGAGTTCGGGATAGAAAGCCTCCTTGCTCAGCCGCTCGCCGTAACAAGCGCGATAGTCGCGGTCACCCTGCTCCAGCGCCTTGTTCGAGCCATCGAGAAGCTTTTCGTCTTTCGATCCGCCCGCCTCGTATTTCTTTCCCAGCGCCTCGGATTTCTTCTCGGCCTCCTTCCATGCCGCCTCGCATGCCGGGATGAGCTTGAACTTCCCGGCCTTCTCCATGGCGATATAGACCTTCCCGTCCTTGCGCAGGGCGACGACGATCTGCTGGTTCGGATTGGCGCCGATATCCTGCGCCCAGCCGCCGAGCAGGGCGACGGCGTAGCTCGCTCCCTGCGGCCTGGCGATCGGAAGAATCGCCGTCCTGGCGAAGGCCGCGTCCGCGCTGGTGCTTTCCGCGTAGAAATCGTCGATGGCAAAGGCCTCGTCGATCGTGGGCGGCGTCTTGCGCGTCTTCGTCCACCATTCCGACGGCTGAGCGATCCAATGCCTGGCGAGGCCCTCCGTGGTGACATAGACTTCCGGCGAGTCGTCGCCCTTGCCGAAACGGAGCGCGTCGAAGCCGCCGCCTCCGACCTCGTTTTCCGAAAGAGTCTCGTAAGCAAGCTTGCCCTTCGCCGGATAGGGCCTGACGTCGAGGTCGCCGACGATCGCGCGCAGCCGCTTCTGGAGATCGGCGAGCGCCCGGCTGTCGATCTTGCTCGTGTCAGCGTCCGGCTTCTTTTCCTGAATCTTCTTGATCTTCGCGGCCGCCGCGTCGCGCGCCGCGATCAAATCCTCCTCCGGCGCGCCGGCCATGGCGGCGAAGCTGAGGAAAAGAACGGGCAAGGCAAGCAGAGCTGGTCTCATCGAATCTCCCCAAATCCGTTGTCGCGCCGGACCTTGCGTCCAATGATAGGCAAGCCGCGGCTCAACGGCCAGCATCCGGTTGCGGGGCGAGTTCGCGGCCGCGCGCGGGTGGCGCCGTTGCGACGAAATTGCTACAAGCTGGCGGCGCGCCGAACTGTGCTCGGCCGCAACTTGAACAAAGGCCACTCCCCGATGCGCAGCGCCAGGATCGAGCGCGACACCAAGGAAACCGCGATCGCCGTCGCCGTCGATCTCGACGGCGCTGGCAAATCCGACATTTCGACGGGAATCGGCTTTTTCGACCATATGCTCGATCAGATCGCCCGCCACGCGCCGCTCGATCTGACGGTGCTGGCCAAGGGCGACCTGCACATTGACGGCCACCACACGGTGGAGGATGTCGGCCTCGCGCTCGGACAGGCCGTCGACAAGGCGCTTGGCGACCGCAAGGGCATCGCCCGCTATGGCGACGCCCATGTGCCGCTGGACGAGGCGCTGACCCGCGTCGTGATCGACGTGTCGGGCCGCCCCTATCTCGTCTATGACGTGACCTTTCCCGCCGAGCGCATCGGCGAATTCGACACGGAGCTGATGCGCGAATTCTTCCAGGCATTCGCCATGCAGGCGCGCATCGGGCTGCATATAGACAGCCTCAAGGGCGTGAACAGCCATCATATCGCCGAAAGCGCCTTCAAGGGTTTCGCCCGCGCCTTCGGCAAGGCGGTCGCAATCGACCCGCGCCGCGTCCAGGGCGAGGCGCCCTCCACCAAGGGCACGCTGACCGCCTGATCCGGCGGCCGGCCGAGAGTCCAGACGAGGAGGGAAAAGCCCATGGCCGTCTTCACAGTTCACCTGCCGCCCGCCGGCGTCTCCGAGCCGGAGAAGATTCGATTTCTGCGCGAGGGCTTTTCCTTTCCCGCTTTCGCCTTCGGCCCTTTCTGGCTGTTGTGGAAGCGCGCCTGGCTCGCGGCTGTCGGCTGGACGCTGCTGCTCGTCGTCATCGGCGTGGGGGGCTATGTCTTCAAGATGAACAAGGACGCCATGTCCTTTCTGGGCATGGCCAGCGCCCTCATCCTCGGCTTCGAGGGCGACCGGCTTCTCGCATGGTCCTTGCAGAGGCGAGGCTATGCCGAGGGCGACGTGGTGATCGCCGACAATGAGGACGAAGCGGAGGAGGTCTATTTCGGCCGCTTGCGCGCCGCCTCCCTGAAAACGCTTCCCGCGGAGAGCGGCGCTTGACGACAGTCATCATCGATTACGGCTCCGGCAATCTGCATTCCGCGCAGAAGGCCTTTGAACGCGCCGCGCGCGAAGCGGAGCTGGACGGCGCGATCAGCGTGACGAACGAGCCCGACGCGGTTCGCAACGCCGACCGCGTGGTGCTGCCGGGCGTCGGCGCCTTCGCCGATTGCCGCGGCGGTCTGCTTGCTTTGCCGGGCCTCTACGACGCGCTTCAGGAGGTCGCGATCAAGCGCGGCCGGCCGTTCCTCGGCATCTGCGTCGGCATGCAGCTCATGGCCGCGCGCGGACTCGAACATGGCGAGACGGCGGGCCTCGGCTGGATCCGCGGCGACGTCGTGGCGATCGAGCCCAAGGACCCTTCGCTCAAAATTCCGCATATGGGCTGGAACACGCTGACGCTTGCGCGCGAACATCCCGTCTTCGCCGGCGTTCCGACGGGCGAGAAGGGCCTGCACGCCTATTTCGTGCACTCCTACCATCTGGCGGCGGCCGAGCCCGCCAATGTGCTCGCGACGACCGATTACGGCGCGCCGCTCACCGCGTCCGTCGCGCGCGACAATCTCGTCGGCGTGCAGTTCCATCCCGAAAAGAGCCAGAGGCTCGGCCTCGCGCTCATCGCCAATTTCCTGAGGTGGCGTCCGTGATTCTCTTTCCCGCGATCGATCTGAAGGAAGGCCAGTGCGTCCGCCTCGCCCAGGGCGACATGGACCGCGCCACCGTCTTCAACGACGATCCCGCCAAACAGGCGCGCGCCTTCGAGGCGCAAGGCTTCGAATATCTGCATGTCGTCGATCTCGACGGCGCCTTCGCCGGCGCGCCGCGCAATGCTGAGGCCGTCGAATCCATTCTCGCCGCGCTGACGATTCCGGTGCAGCTCGGGGGCGGCATTCGCGACATGCGCACGCTCGCCGGCTGGCTCGACAAAGGCGTGACGCGCGCCATCATCGGCACGGCGGCGGTGAAAGACCCCTCCTTCGTGCGCGAAGCCGCGCGCATCTATCCCGGCCGCGTCGCTGTGGGCATCGACGCGAAGGAAGGCATGGTCGCCGTCGACGGCTGGGCGCGCACGACGCGCATGTCCGCGCTCGATCTCGGCAAGAGCTTCGAGGATGCGGGCGTCGCGGCGATCATCTACACCGACATTTCGCGCGACGGCGTTCTCACGGGGCTCAATATCGAGCAGACGCTGGCGCTCGCCAATGCGCTGACGATTCCCGTCATCGCCTCCGGCGGCCTCGCCTCGCTCGCCGACATTGAGCGCCTCGTGCAGCCCGACTGCGCCAAGCTCGCCGGCGCGATCACCGGCCGCGCATTGTATGACGGGCGGCTCGATCCGGCCGAGGCGCTGGCGCTGATCAGGAAGGCGCGGGCGCAATGACGCTTCCTGCGCGCCGCTCGCGGGCAAATCCCTCCCCTTTACGGGGAGGGTGGTCCCGCCTTGCGGGACCGGGTGGGATCCGGCCCTCATCATTGCTATTGCCGCACGAACCCCACCCGTCGGCCTTCGGCCGCCGACCTCCCCGTAAAGGGGAGGTATGGGCGCGCACGAAGCGGATCGCCATTCGCACGGACGAGATCGCCTGATGCTCAAAGCCCGCGTCATTCCCTGCCTCGACGTGAAGGAGGGCCGCGTCGTCAAGGGCGTCAATTTCGTCGATCTGCGCGACGCCGGCGATCCGGTCGAATGCGCCATCGCCTATGACGCCGCCGGCGCCGACGAACTGTGCTTTCTCGACATCACCGCGAGCCATGAAAATCGCGGCATTCTGCTCGACGTCGTGCAGCGCACGGCGGAAGCCTGCTTCATGCCGCTCACCGTCGGCGGCGGCGTGCGCACATTGGACGACATCCGCAATCTGCTGCTCGCCGGCGCCGACAAGGCCTCGATCAACACGGCCGCCGTGTCGAACCGGCAATTCGTTCGCGACGCGTCGGAGAAATTCGGTTCGCAATGCATCGTCGTCGCCATCGACGCGAAACGGACCGGGCCGGACAAATGGGAAATCTTCACCCATGGCGGCCGCCGCTCGACCGGCGTCGACGCCGTCGATTACGCCCGGGAGGTGACGGCGCTCGGGGCGGGAGAAATCCTGCTCACCTCCATGGATCGCGACGGCGCGAAGATCGGCTTCGACATCGCGCTGACGCGCGCGGTGGCGGACGCCGTGACGGTTCCGGTCATCGCTTCGGGCGGCGTCGGCAATCTCGACCATCTCGTCGCGGGCATTCGGGAGGGACACGCGACCGCCGTGCTTGCCGCGTCCATCTTTCACTTCGGCGAATATTCGATCCCGCAGGCGAAGCGCCACATGGCCGCCGCAGGGCTGCCGATGCGGCTCGACGGGCTGGAGGCGGCGGGATGATGGCTTCCAATTTGCAGCGGCCCCCCTCCCTGGCCCTCCCCCTTTCAGGGGGAGGGAACGAACACGTCGATCCGCGCTCCCTCCCCCTGAAAGGGGGAGGGTTCGGGTGGGGGTCGCCACGCGCTCGGCATGGAGTCCGCCGATGACCTTCACCCTCGACGATCTCGCCGCGCTCATCAAATCGCGCCGCGGCGACAGCGCTTCCAGTTCTTACACGAAGCAGCTTTTCGACGCGGGCGTGCCGCGCATTTCGAAGAAATTCGGAGAAGAAGCCTTCGAAGCCGTCATCGCCGCGATGGAGGGCGACGACAAGGCGCTGACCAGCGAAGCCGCCGACGTGCTCTATCATCTTCTCGTGCTGCTCGAAGCGCGCAATGTCGCGCTTGCCGACGTCGTCGCCGAACTCGGCCGGCGGACGTCGCAATCCGGACTTGCCGAGAAGGCGGCGCGCGGAGCGCCGAAATGAACGACGCCGCCGCGCAGGAGAACGGCCTGATCTCGCCCTATCGCCGTTTCACGCGCGCCGAATGGGCGTCGCTTCGCGCCGACACGCCGCTGACCTTGACGCTCGACGATCTGACCCGGCTGAAATCAGTCGGCGATCCGATCTCGCTTGAGGAAGTCATCGAAATCTATCTGCCGCTCTCGCGCCTGCTCGCGCTCTACGTCGCGGCGACGCAAGGCCTCTTCAAGGCGACGCAGCGCTTTCTCGGCGCGGAAGACGGCAAGGTGCCTTACATTATCGGCGTCGCGGGCTCCGTCGCGGTGGGCAAATCCACGACGGCGCGCATCCTCAAGGCGATGCTGTCGCGCTGGCCCAATACGCCGAAAGTCGAGCTCATCACGACCGACGGTTTCCTTCTCCCCAACGCCGCGCTCGAACGCGAAGGCCTGATGGAGAAGAAGGGTTTTCCCGAAAGCTACGACAACAAGTCGCTGCTGCGCTTCCTCTCCGCCGTCAAAGCGGGTCAGCGCCATGTCTGCGCGCCGGTCTATTCGCATCTCGTCTATGACGTCGTGCCGAACGAGACGACCTGCGTCGACGGCCCCGACATTCTCATCGTCGAAGGCGTGAACGTTCTCGCCGCGCGCCCCTCGCGCCAGCCGAAAGAGATCCCCTTCGTCTCCGACTTTTTCGACTTCTCCGTCTATCTCGACGCGAGCGAGGAGCAGTTGGAGCGGTGGTATGTCGAGCGTTTCCTTCGTCTGCGAGAGACCGCCTTCAAGGACCCGCGCTCCTATTTTCGCAAATACGCCGATCTTTCGGATGAGGAAACGGTGCGCGTCGCGAAAAACATCTGGACGCGCATCAATCTCGAAAATCTACGCAGCAACATTGCGCCGACGCGGCCGAGGGCGAGCCTGATTCTGACCAAGGGCGCGGATCACAAGATCGAGGAAGTGGCGCTGCGGAAATTATGAACCTCTCCCCGCATGCGGGGAGAGGTCGAGCGAAGCGAGGGTGAGGGGCAGGGCGTCCGCTGCTCGAACGATTGGGCGATTCGCGGTCGCTTTGCCCCTCACCCCTGCCCTCTCCCCGCATGCGGGGAGAGGGGGCATAAAACTGCGCTGCGGAAATTATAGGCGCGCCCGCGCCGCCGGATCGAAGGCTGAGCGCATGACCGAAACCCTGCAGACGCTGGTTTTTCTCCTTACCGTCGTGGCGGTCGTCGTGTTCGCCGCCGCTCGGCTCAATTTCGCGCCGCCCGTTCTGCTTGTCGCGGCGGGCGTCGTTCTCGCTCTGCTACCCGGCGTTCCGCCGCTGCAGCTCGAACCGGAAATCGTGCTGCTCTTCGTGCTGCCGCCGGTGATCTACGTCTCGGCCATCGCCATGAGCTGGCGAGAATTCCAGTTCAATCTGCGGCCGATCCTGCTGCTCGCGATCGGATGCGTCGTCTTCACCACCATCTCGGTCGCCGCCGCGATGCATTTTCTTCTCGGCTGGCCCTGGGCCGCCGGCTTCGTGCTCGGCGCCGTCGTCTCGCCGCCCGACGCCGTGGCGCCGCTCGCCATTGCGCGGCGCATGCAATTGCCGCGGCGCATTCTCGTCATTCTGGAAGGCGAGGGTCTCGCCAATGATGCAACCGCGCTCGTCCTTTATCGCTTCGCGGTCGCGGCGGTAAGCGTGGGCGCCTTTTCCCTGGCGCAGGCGAGCGAAACATTCGTGGCGATCGTCGTCGGCGAATTGTGCTGGGGCGTCGGCGTCGGCTGGATGATGCTGCGGCTGCGACGCTTCATGGACGATCCGCGGATCGAAATGGTGCTCTCGCTCGTCACGCCTTTCCTCGCTTATTGGCCGCCGGAACATCTCGGCGGCTCCGGCGTCATCGCGACGGTCGCGACCGGCCTCTACATCAGCTGGAACGGCCCGCGCCTCATCAGCGCGGAGACGCGCATTCAGGGCGTGTTCTTCTGGGAGTTCGTGACCTATCTCATCGAGGGGCTCGTCTTCATTTTCACGGGCCTGCAGGCGCAGGCGCTCGCCGCAACTTTGCGCAACGGCGTGTTGACGCAGTTCTGGGCGTCGGCGGCGCTTGTCGTCGCGGTCGTGATCGTCGCGCGCTTCGTCTGGATCTATCCCATGACCTATCTGCCGCGCTGGCTCAGCGCGTCGCTCGCGAAACGCGATCCCTCGCCGCCCTGGACCTATCCTTTCGTCATCGCCTTCACCGGCGTGCGCGGCATCGTCTCGCTCGCCGCGGCGCTCGCCATCCCCATGACGACGGCGAGCGGCGCGGCCTTTCCCTATCGCGAACAGATTTTCTTTCTCGCCTTCGTGGTGGTGATGGCGACATTCGTCTTTCAGGGCGCAATGCTGCCTTGGGTCATCCGCAAACTGGGCCTCGCGCGCCTCGGCAGGGAAGAACGCCGCGCCGATCGCGCCGAAGAATTCTACGCGCGCCAGAACGCGATCGAAGCGTCTTCGGCGCGGCTCGACGCGCTCGCGCAGGAGCGCGACATTCCGCGGGAGGCGCTGCTCTCGCTGCGCAGCCAGCTCGACTATTTCGCGACGCGCATCCGCATGAAATGCGACGCCGACGAGGACCGCCGCGCGCTGATCGAGCTGCATGACGACCTCGATCTGACGCTGATCGAGGTCGAGCGCGATTTCGTCAACGGCCTGTTGCGAAGCGGCGAACTCAAGGACGAAGCGAGACGCCGCATCGAGCGCGAGCTGGATCTGCGCGAGGCGGACGTCTTGAACAGAAGAAATGAGAGGATGGGATAGGGCGCGCCCTGCAAAGGGATGCGGAGGGGGCTGCGCCCCCTCCGACTTACGCGTTCCCGACCGTGCGCAGCAGCGGCCGCGCCGGTCCATGCGTCGGCTTGCCGTCGATCGTCAGCGCGGCGCCCTCGGCGGAGATCTCCACCGTCGCGCCGTCGACGATCTCGCCCGCGAGCAGCCTCTCGGCCAGCGTGTCCTGCAACTCTTTCTGCAACACGCGCTTCAGGGGACGCGCGCCGTAAGCCGGATCGTAGCCCTTGGCGGCGAGCCAGTCGCGCGCTTTGCTGTCCAGATGCAGCGTGATCTTGCGATCCTCCAGCAGCTTCTGGAGCCGCTTCGCCTGAATGTCGACGATCGCGCCCATATCCTCTCTCGCCAAGCGGTGGAACAGGATGATCTCGTCGACGCGGTTCAGGAACTCCGGCCGGAAGTGCGACCGCACCACCGACATCACTTCATCATGTACGGCCGACGAATCCTCACCTTCCTTCTGCATCACCAGGAATTCGGCGCCGAGATTCGACGTCATGATGATGAGCGTGTTCTTGAAGTCGACCGTGCGGCCCTGACCGTCCGTCAAGCGCCCGTCGTCGAGCACCTGCAGCAGCACGTTGAACACGTCCGGATGCGCCTTCTCGATCTCGTCGAACAGCACGACCTGATACGGGCGTCGACGCACCGCTTCCGTAAGCGCGCCGCCTTCCTCATAGCCGACATAGCCGGGCGGCGCGCCGATGAGGCGGGCGACCGAGTGCTTCTCCATATATTCGGACATGTCGAGACGCACCATCGCCGTCTCGTCGTCGAACAGGAAGTTCGCAAGCGCCTTGGTGAGCTCCGTCTTGCCGACGCCGGTGGGGCCCAAGAAAATAAAGCTGCCGATCGGCCGGTTCGGGTCCTGCAAGCCGGCGCGGGCGCGGCGCACGGCGGTCGAGACCGCCTCCACCGCCTCGCGCTGCCCGACGACGCGCTTGGCCAGCTCCTCCTCCATATGAAGAAGCTTCTCGCGCTCGCCTTCCAGCATTTTGTCGACCGGCACGCCGGTCCAGCGCGACACCACTTGCGCAATGTCGTTCGCCGTCACGGCCTCCTCGATCAGCGCGCCCTTGCCCTCCGCCGCCTCGGTTTCGGAGAGCTTCTTTTCAAGGTCCGGAATGACGCCATAGGTCAATTCGCCCGCGCGCTGATATTCGCCGCGGCGCTGCGCCTGGGCGAGTTCGTTGCGCGCATGCTCCAGCTGCTCCTTGAGCTTCTGGGCGCTGCCGAGCTTGTCCTTCTCCGCCTTCCAGCGCGCGGTGAGCGCGGAGGATTTCTCCTCCAGCTCCGCCAGTTCGCCCTCCAGCTTAGCAAGACGGTCCTTCGACGCCGCGTCCGTCTCCTTCTTCAGCGCCTCCTGCTCGATCTTGAGCTGGATGATGCGGCGATCGAGTTCGTCCAGCTCCTCGGGCTTGGAGTCGATCTGCATGCGCAGGCGCGACGAGGCCTCGTCCACAAGGTCGATCGCCTTGTCGGGCAGGAAGCGGTCGGAGATGTAGCGGTTCGACAGGGTCGCCGCCGAGACGATGGCGCTGTCGGTGATGCGCACGCCGTGGTGCATCTCATATTTTTCTTTCAGGCCGCGCAGGATCGAGATCGTGTCCTCGACCGTCGGCTCGTCGACGAAAACAGGCTGGAAGCGGCGGGCGAGCGCCGCGTCCTTCTCCACATGCTTGCGATATTCGTCGAGCGTCGTCGCGCCGACGCAATGCAGCTCGCCGCGCGCCAGCGCAGGCTTAAGCAAGTTGGACGCGTCCATCGCGCCATCCGCCTTGCCGGCGCCGACCAGCGTGTGCATCTCGTCGATGAAGAGGATGATCTTGCCCTCGGCGGCGGTGATCTCGTTGAGCACGGCCTTGAGGCGCTCCTCGAACTCGCCGCGATATTTCGCGCCGGCGATGAGCGCGCCCATGTCGAGCGCCAGCAGCTTCTTGTCCTCGAGCGATTCCGGAACGTCGCCATTGACGATGCGTAAAGCGAGGCCTTCGACGATCGCCGTCTTGCCGACGCCGGGTTCGCCGATCAGCACGGGATTGTTCTTGGTGCGGCGCGACAGCACCTGCACGGTGCGGCGAATCTCTTCGTCGCGGCCGATCACCGGATCGAGCTTGCCCTCGCGCGCCGCTTCGGTCAGGTCGCGGGCGTATTTCTTCAGCGCGTCATACTGGTTTTCGGCCGAGGCCGTGTCGGCGGTGCGGCCCTTGCGCAGATCCTCGATGGCGGCGTTCAGCGTCTGCGGCGTCACGCCCGCGTCGCGCAGGATCTTGGCGGCCTCCGCATCCTTCTCCATCGCAAGCGCCAGCAGCAGGCGCTCGACGGTGACGTAACTATCGCCCGCCTTCTGCGCGATCTGCTCGGCATTGGCGAAAAGCCGCGCCGTCGCGGGCGCGAGATAAAGCTGCCCCGCCCCGGCGCCGCCGACCTTGGGGAGCTTGGCGAGCGCCGCTTCGACTTTAGCCAACGCCTCGCGCGAGCGCCCGCCCGCGCGGTCGATGAGGCCGGCGGACAGTCCCTGCTCGTCGTCGAGGAGGACCTTCAGAATATGCTCGGGCGTGAACTGCTGATGCCCTTCGCGCGTGGCGAGGCTCTGCGCGCTCTGCACGAATCCGCGCGCGCGTTCGGTATATTTCTCGAAATTCATATCTTCCCCTCTCGACCTGCACGGCGGCCCTCGTCACGAGCGGCGCGCCCAGCGTCATGGAATCCGGCCCCTTTCGGCGGCCCTTCATGAGCGATATGGGGAGGCCGACCGGGAGTTGAAGAGGTTCCCGCGCTGAAGCGAGGCGGTCGAGGCTGCGGCGAAGAGGCGCGGCGATCGTCGACAACGCTGCGACATGCGCCCAATCCCTCCTCCTCGCGGGGAGGATTGCGCCGCGAAGCGGCGTCTGGCGGGGAGCAAGGCCCAATATCGCGATTGCGCCGCCTCCACTCCCTGGACGATGAGCCGCGCGTCATAACCGCCCTTGCTCAAGCCGCGCCAAGCCCCTACATCCGCCACATAATTGCGCGGAAAGGCAAAATGGACAGCGATCGCGAAAAGTCGCCCCTCATGCATGCGACGACAATCATATTGGTGAAGAAGCAGGGCGAGACGGTCATCGCCGGCGACGGCCAGGTGAGCCTCGGCCAGACGATCATGAAAGGCAACGCCAAGAAGGTGCGCCGGCTCGGCAAGGGCGACGTCATTGCGGGCTTCGCCGGCGCGACGGCCGACGCTTTCACGCTGTTCGAGCGGCTCGAAACCAAGCTCGAGCAATATCCGGGGCAGCTCACCCGCGCCTGCGTCGAACTCGCCAAGGACTGGCGCATGGACCGCTATCTGCGCCGGCTGGAGGCCATGATGCTGGTGGCCGACCGGCAGGTGGGGCTCGTGCTGACGGGCTCGGGCGACGTGCTGGAGCCGGAAACGACCGAGGGCGGCGCCGTGGCGGCCATCGGCTCGGGCGGCAATTACGCGCTGGCCGCCGGCCGCGCGCTGATCGACACGGAGGCCGACGCCGAGACCATCGCGCGCCGCGCCATGAACATCGCCGCCGACATCTGCGTCTATACGAACCACAATATCGTGGTGGAGAAAATCTAAATGGCCGATTTCTCGCCGCGTGAGATCGTTTCCGAACTCGATCGCTTCATCGTCGGGCAGCAGGACGCCAAGCGCGCCGTCGCCATCGCTTTGCGCAATCGCTGGCGCCGTCTGCAGCTCGAAGGGCAGATGCGCGAAGAGGTGATGCCCAAGAACATCCTCATGATCGGCCCGACGGGATGCGGCAAGACCGAGATCGCGCGCCGCCTCGCCAAGCTCGCCAACGCGCCTTTCCTGAAGGTGGAGGCGACGAAATTCACGGAGGTCGGCTATGTCGGCCGCGACGTGGAGCAGATCGTTCGCGACCTTATCGAGGTCGCGCTCGTCATGGTGAAGGAGCGCCGTCGCAAGGATGTGCAGGCGCGCGCCGAAAAGGCCGCCGAAGAACGCGTGCTCGACGCGCTCGTCGGCCCCGGCGCGTCTCCCGCGACGCGCGAAACCTTCCGCAAGCGTCTGCGAGACGGCGAGCTCGGCGACAAGGAAATCGAAGTCGAATTGCAGCAGTCGAGCAGCAATATGCCCATGTTCGAATTGCCGAACATGCCGGGCGCGAGCGTCTCCGCCTTCTCGCTCGGCGATATATTCGGCAAGATGCAGCGCGGCAAGCCGCGCCGGCTCACCGTGAACGAAGCGCATGGGCCGCTCGTCGCCGAGGAGAGCGACAAGCTGATCGACCAGGAAGCGAGCGTTCGCGAGGCGATCCACGAGGTCGAGAATAACGGCATCGTGTTCATCGACGAGATGGACAAGATCTGCGCGCGCGAAGGCCGCGGCGGCGCCGACGTCTCGCGCGAGGGCGTGCAGCGCGATCTGCTGCCGCTGATCGAAGGCACGACGGTCACGACGAAGCATGGCTCCGTGAAGACCGATCATGTGCTGTTCATCGCCTCGGGCGCCTTTCATGTGGCGAAGCCCTCGGACCTCCTGCCCGAGCTTCAGGGCCGCCTGCCGATCCGCGTGGAGCTCGCTTCGCTGAACGAAGAGGATTTCCGCCGCATCCTCACCGAGACGGAAGCCTGCCTCTCCAAACAATATGTGGCGCTGTTGGGCACGGAAGGCGTGACGCTGGAATTCGCGCCGTCCGCCATCGACGCCATCGCGAAAGTGGCGGTGGCGGTGAACACCTCGGTCGAAAATATCGGCGCACGCCGCCTGCAGACGGTGATGGAGCGCGTGCTGGACGAGATCAGCTTCACGGCCTCCGACCGCGCTGGAGAGACGGTCGTGATCGACGGGGCCTTTGTCGAGAAGCATATCGGCGATCTGGCGAAGAACCGGGATTTGAGCCGGTTTATTCTTTAATGTCCTTGAGCCGCGCGAGGAGAGTCATGGGCCTTGAAGGGCTTTCAACGAAACCGCGATGCATATAGAAGCGCTTGGCCTCGACTGAGAGCGCATGGACGAGCAGCCCGGCAATGCCGCCGAATTCGGCGGCGGCGCGGGTTCGGATGATCGCGTCGCGCAGGAGTAGCGAACCGAGCATGCGACCCTGTTCCGATCGGTCGACGGCGAGGCGCCCAAGTATGAAAACCGGGATTGGATCGGGCATGTTGCGACTGAGGCGGCTGGGCGCCTCATGCGAGGCGATCGCGCCAGCAGCCAGCGCATAATAGCCGACGACGCGCTCGTCGCGAGATATGACGAAAGTGCGCGAGGCGCCGGTGAGCTGGTTCGGCATGGCGCGACGGCGTAGCCAGTCGTTCAATACCGCGACGCCGCAGTCAAAAGATTCGGCGATATGTCGATCGGTGAGAGCCGCCGGCGTCGAAAGCGGCGTCAACTCTCCCACGGGGCCTTCAGATTCATGAGTTTCTGAATATGGGCGTTGGGTTTCGCCGGCGCATCGAATATTGCGCGAAACTGTTCGAAAGTCTTGCCGTCCACAACGATCAGATTGGCGTCGAGCACGGTATCCTGCGCCGCGCGGCGCGCCGCTTCCACCATGAATTCCGTACGGGACTTGCCGGCGATCCTGGCGGCCTGATCGATGATGTTCCTGTCCTCCGCAGCCATTCTGACGTTGACGAGGCCACGACCGGAGAGTTCGTTTCGTTTTGTCGCCTGAGCCATTATGTTCCTCGGCACTTGTAAAGACATTGTATAGCAGCGGCGGCCCCCGTCAATCACTTGCGCCGAAGGCCGGGCATTGTCATAACCGCCGCCAAAGTCCTCAACCCGCGACGGCGCATCCCATGTCCAATTTTCCGCAGCGCGTCTTTTCCGGCGTGCAGTCCACCGGCAATCTGCATCTCGGCAATTATCTCGGCGCCATCGTCAAATTCGTCGAATTGCAGAAGAGCTTCGATTGCCTCTATTGCGTCGTCGACCTGCACGCCATCACCGTGCCGCAGGACCCGATCGAGCTGCGCAACAACACCCGCGAGATCGCCGCGGCGTTTCTGGCCTGCGGCATCGATCACAAGAAGAACATCGTCTTCAATCAAAGCCAGGTGCCCGAGCACGCCGAGCTCGCCTGGGTCTTGAATTGCGTCGCCCGCATCGGCTGGCTCAACCGCATGACGCAGTTCAAGGACAAGGCCGGCAAGGACCGCGAGAACGCTTCCGTCGGCCTTCTCGACTATCCCGTGCTGATGGCCGCCGATATTCTCATCTATCGTGCGACTCATGTGCCGGTCGGCGACGATCAGAAGCAGCATCTGGAGCTCGCGCGCGACATCGCGCAAAAGTTCAACAATGATTTCAGCGCCTCGATCGAGCGAAATGGTTTCGGCGAGGCTTTCTTCCCTCTGCCCGAGCCGCTGATCTCCGGCCCGGCGACGCGCGTGATGAGCCTGCGCGACGGCACGAAGAAAATGTCGAAATCGGACGCCTCCGATTATTCGCGCATCAATCTTTCCGACGACGCCGACGCCATCGCGACGAAGGTGAAAAAGGCCAAAACCGATCCCGAACCCCTGCCCTCCGACGAAAAGGGGCTGGAGGGGCGCCCTGAGGCGGATAATCTCATCGGCATTTTCGCCGCTCTCTCTGGGCGCGCGAAAGCCGATGTGCTGGGCGAATTCGGCGGCGCGAATTTTTCGACCTTCAAGAACGCGCTCGTGGATCTCTCCGTCGCGAAGCTTTCTCCGATCACCGCCGAAATGCGCCGCATCAAGGCCGAGGAAGGCTATATTGACGGGGTGCTGCGCGACGGCTCCGAACGCGCCCGCGCCATCGCCCGCGAGAATATGAACGCTGTGAAGGATATTGTCGGGTTTTTGAGATAGACGCCGTCATTGCGAGCATTTTCTCGAAGTCGGGCATACCCGACTTCGCGCTTACGCTCCTCGCAATGACGACGGCGTCAATAATTGCGGCTTCGGTCCGCCTGTCGCCCAGTCCAGAAGCTCCACCGTATGCACGACCGGAATCGCGGTTCCCGCCCTGATCTGCACCATGCAGCCGAGGTTGCCGGCGGCGACGACGTCGGGTGAAACGCTCTCTATATTGGCGACCTTGCGCGCGCGCAGCTCGTCGGCCATCTCGGATTGAAGAAGGTTGTAGGTTCCCGCCGAGCCGCAACAGATATGGCCCTCGGGAACGGCCAGCGCCTCGAAGCCGGCCCGCTCCAGCGCGGCGATGGGTTGCCGCGTGATTTTCTGCCCGTGCTGGAGCGAGCAGGCCGAGTGATACGCCACCTTCAGTCGCGGCGCTTCGCCTGCCTGCAGCTCGAGCCCCTCCACGACTTCGCTCACGTCGCGCGCCAGGTCGGATATCCGCGCCGCCTTTTCGGCGAACGCAGCGTCGCCGCGGAACATGAAGCCGTAATCCTTCACGCTCGTCCCGCAGCCGGACGCGTTGACGACAATGCCGTCGAGCCCGCTTGTCTCGATCTCGCGCGTCCAGGCGTCGATGTTTCTGCGCGCGAAGGCGTGCGACTGGTCGACCTTGCCGAGATGATGCGGCAGCGCGCCGCAGCAGCCGGCTCCTTGCGCCACGACGACCTCGACGCCGTGTCGGGTCAGCAGCCGCACCGTCGCTTCATTGATATGCGTGTCGAGCGCCGTCTGCGCGCAACCGTTCAACAACGCCACGCGCATTTTGCGCGCCCCCTTCGCCGGAAAGACCTGCGGCCGGTCGACATCGGAAGGCGGCGGCGCTGTCTTGGGCGCAAGCGTCAGGAGCGCATGCAGGCGTGTCGGCAGAAACGGCGCGACGGGCGCGACATATTTCGCCGCCCGCAACGCGCGACGGAAAATAGCCGGCCGCGGCAGAACGAAAGCGAGGGCGGCGCGCAACATCCTGTCGGCGACTGGACGCCGAAAACTCTTCTCGATATGGGCGCGCGCATGATCGACGAGATGCATGTAATGCACGCTCGAGGGGCAAGTGGTCATGCAGGAAAGGCAGGAGAGACAGCGGTCGATATGATGAGCCGTGCGCGCGTCGGCCGGACGTTCGTTTTCCAGCATCTCCTTGATGAGATAGATTCTGCCACGGGGGCTGTCGAGTTCATCGCCCGTTATGAGATATGTCGGGCAGGTCGCGGTGCAGAAGCCGCAATGCACACAGGCGCGCAGGATTTTCTCCGCTTGCGCGATATCCGGGTCCGCCAGGGCCGCTAGCGAGAAATGTGTCTGCATCAGAAATCCTCGCGCATGCGGCCGCGTTCTAGGACGTGCGCAGGGTCGAAGCTCTCCTTGACGCGCCTCGTCAGCGCGGCGAGCGGCGCGGGCTGCGGATGAAATACATCCACGCGCCTTCGTATGTCCTCCGAGGCGCGAATGAGCGCGGCGTGGCCGCCGAGCGCATTGACCGCGGCGCGGACCGCCGCCGCATGAGCGTCGGGCGCGTCGTCAAGGCCGAGCCAGACGAGTCCGCCCGCCCAGTCGTAGAAATGCGCCAGGATCGGCGCGCCGGCGCGGCGCAACGCCTCCACCGCCTCGAAGCCGTCTGTCGGCGCGACGGAAAGGCGCCAGATCGGACCCGGGCGACACGCGACCGGCGCGGCGTCGCGAACCGCTCTCCATAAAGCGCGCGATTGCGCTTCCGGCAGAGTCTCGAAACGTTCGCCATTCGTCACGAGGCTCGCCGCCAGCGCGTCGCGCCGCGTCACGACCGAAATCTCCGGGCCTTCGATCCGCAGCAGCGCCGTATGCCCGGCGAGCCCGAGCGGCGGCGCGCCCGCCGGCAGCATGGCGAAAGACGAGACCTCGTTCGGCGTGCCGGAGGCGCGCCTCAAAGCGGCGACGCTTTGCGCTTCGTCGAGACCGAGAACCATCAAGGTCTGCTCGGTCTCCGCCTTGGGCAGCGCTTTCAGCGTCACCTCGGTCAAAAGGGCGAGCGTGCCATAGGATCCGCAAACGAGTTTAGAGAGATCATATCCGGTCACGTTTTTCATCACGCGGCCGCCGGACTTCACGATCTCTCCGCGACCCGTGACGCAATGAAAGCCGAGCAGATGATCGCGCGCGGCGCCCGCCTTGATGCGGCGCGGCCCGGAGGCGTTGACCGCGATCGCGCCGCCGATCGTCGCGCCCTTCGCCGTATCGCCATAGAGCGTCGCGTAATCCATCGGTTCGAAGGCGAGTTGCTGGTCATGCGCGTCAAGCAGCTCTTCGATCTCACGCAACGGCGTGCCGGCGCGGGCCGACAACACCAGCTCCTCGGGTTCGTAGAGCGTCACGCCGGCGAGCGCGCGCGTCGAAAGCTCCCGCTCCTGCGGGGCGTGTCGACCGAGGCGCCGCTTTGTGCCGCCGCCGACAAGGGCGAGAGGCGCGTTGCGCGCATTCGCCTCCCGTACCGCCTCGACCGCCTCGCGCGCGTCGCAAATTTCCAGCGTGGCGAGATCGACGCTCATCAGAATCTCGGAAGATCCGGAAAGGCCGTCTTGCCGCCGGAGACGTGCATCATGCCGAATTCGGCGCAGCGATGCAGCGTCGGGAAGACCTTGCCGGGATTGAGCCGGTTCATGGAATCGAAGGCGCATTTCACGCGCAGCTGCTGTTCGAGATCCGCCTCGTTGAACATCTCTCCCATGAGATCGCGCTTTTCGACGCCGACGCCATGTTCGCCCGTCAGAACACCGCCGACGGCGACGCAGAGACGGAGAATGTCGAAGCCGACCCGCTCCGCGCGCTCGACATCCCCAGGCACAGAGGCGTCGTATAAAATGAGCGGATGAAGATTGCCGTCGCCCGCATGGAAGACATTCGCGACCTGAAGCCCCTCGCGCTTGGCGATCTCGTCCATGCCTTCGAGGACCTCGGGGAGTCGCGCCCGCGGGATCGTGCCATCCATGCAGAGATAGTCCGGCTTGATGCAGGAAACGGCGGGGAAAGCGTTCTTTCGTCCCGCCCAGAATTGCAGGCGCTCGGCCTCGCTGTGCGAAATCTTCGTCGACGTCGCGCCTTCCGCCCGCGCAATGTTCTCCACGACGCCGACAAGATGATCGACCTCCGCCTGCGCGCCGTCGAGTTCGACGATGACGATGGCTTCGGCGTCGCGCGGATAGCCGCAGGGCTGAAATCGCTCGACGGCGTGGATGGTCTTCTGGTCCATCATTTCCATGCCGCCGGGAATGATCCCGCGCGCGATCACCGCGCCGACGAAGCGCGCCCCTGCGGCGACGCTTTGAAAGCCGACGAGAAGCCCGCGCGCGACCGCGGGCTTTTGTAGGATGCGCACGGCGACTTCCGTCACGACGCCGAGCAGTCCTTCCGAGCCCGTCATAAGTCCGAGAAGATCGTAAGCCTCGCTGTCGAGATGCTTGCCGCCGAGCCGGATGACCTCGCCGCCCATCAGCACGACTTCGAGGCCGAGAATATTGTTGGTCGTCAACCCATATTTCAGACAATGCACGCCGCCCGCATTCTCGGCGACATTGCCGCCGATGGAGCAGGCGATTTGAGACGACGGGTCCGGCGCGTAATAGAAGCCCCTGCCTTCGACCGCCCTGGAAATGGCGAGATTCTGCACGCCCGGCTGAACGCGGGCGCAGCGATTCTCATAATCAATTTCGAGGACTCGGTTGAATTTCGACATGCCGAGCAAAATGCCGTCTTCGAGCGGCATGGAGCCGCCGGAAAGCGACGTTCCAGCGCCGCGCGGCACGATCTTGACATTCATCTCGGCGGCCAGCGAGAGAATGGCGCTGACCTGCGCCACAGTCTCGGGCAGCGCGACGACGAGAGGCAGCGCGCGATACATCGTGAAAGCGTCGCACTCATAGGCGCGCCGCGCCGTCTCGTCGACGATGAGATTGGGCGCCGGCAGGATGTCGCGAAGCCGGGCGATCAACTCGTCGCGTCGCGAGAGGATTTCCGGCTCCGGCGCGGGCATGATCAGCATCTGTGTCGCGCCTCCTCAGTCCGCCGCGATACGAAGCGCACGGCGTTGCGCGGATCGCTCCGCCGTGGATAGTCCCCTCCGGCCTCGGCATTTCCCTAATCGAGCCGCAGAACGGGCGCAACTTCGCCCGTCCACCGCATTAAATCAAGGAGATCCGATGAAGATGAAATTCGTTCTCACGCTCGTCGACGCGAAGCGCGTCGCGGCCGCCGCCGCTGAGGAAGCGCGCCGCAATGACTGGAGCGTCGTGATCGCCATCGTCGACGACGCCGGACTGCTCGTCTATCTGGAGCGTCTCGACGGGGTGCAGCCGGCCTCCTGCGATATCGCGCAGGCGAAGGCGCGCGCGGCGGCGCTGTTCAAACGGCCGACGAAAGCGCTGGAGGAAACAGTCGCCGGGGGTCGCGTCGCCCTTCTCAGCCTGCCGCACATCACGCCGGTGGAAGGCGGGCTGCCCCTCCTTCACGAAGGCCAGGCAGTCGGCGCGATCGGCGTATCGGGCGTCCAATCCTTCGAAGACGGCATGGTGGCGAAGGCCGGCGCGGACGCGCTCGCCGCGCAGCCTTAACGCTCTATTTACGATGGCCGCGAAAGGCGGGGGATGCGCGACGGACGATCGACGCGCAGGGCTAATGATGCGCTAACTTAGTCTTCGCCGCCGCCGAGAGCCCGCCGGGCGCGTCCCACGGATTCGGGCGGCGCGGACTCTGTTATGGCGAATTCAAGGAGCGTCGCTTCATCCCCCGCCAAATGATCGAGGACCGCGAGATGAAAGTGACGATCGCCAAGAAGCGCACGCACGTCAGAGGCGTCGAGACCCGTCAGCGCGATGAAGCGCGCAAGGCGGTCCTCATCGAGGCTTATGAAAGCGAGCGCCCGAAGCGCGAGCTCGGACGCGGCGGCGGCCTCGTCCGCCCTCCGGCCGCCCGCCTGTGGTTCGGAACTGATTTTCATTAATCTTCCCATGCTATCCAATGGCGAAAGGCTCAACCTTTGATCCTCTTGCGCTTCAAAGCCGCCGCGTCTCTAGAGTTGGCCCCCATGAAAAAGACGGTCCTCATCGTAGAGGATAATGAACTCAATATGAAGCTCTTCAACGACCTGTTGGAGGCGAACGGCCACGCGACGCTTCGCACAAAGAGCGGCGTGGAAGCGATCTCTCTGGCGCGCGAACATCGGCCGGATCTGATCCTGATGGACATTCAGCTCCCGGAAGTCAGCGGCCTGGAAGTGACGCGCTGGCTGAAGGACGACGACGAGTTGAAAGACATTCCCGTCATCGCCATTACCGCATTCGCCATGAAGGGCGATGAAGAAAAAATCCGCCAGGGCGGCTGCGAGGCCTATCTGTCGAAGCCCATCTCGGTCGCGAAATTTCTAGAGACGGTGAATTCTTTCCTCGCGGATAAGCAGTAGGAGACGTCATCAACATGACCGCACGCGTCCTCATCGTTGACGATCTCCTGCCCAACATCAAATTGTTGGAGGCTCGTCTCTCCGCGGAATATTTCGACGTCGTCTCCGTTACGAACGGGCCCGAGGCGCTGGAAGTCTGCCGCGACGGAAAATGCGATATCGTCCTCCTCGACGTCATGATGCCGGGCATGGACGGGTTCGAGGTCTGCACGCGCCTGAAGGCGGACCCCGCCACGATGCACCTTCCCGTCGTGATGGTCACGGCGCTGGACCAGCCGGCCGACCGCGTGCGCGGCCTCGAATGCGGCGCCGACGACTTCCTCACCAAGCCTGTCGACGAGATGGCGCTGATCGCCCGCGTGCGGTCGCTGACGCGCCTCAAGATCATGCTGGACGAGTTGCGCGCCCGCGCGAGCACCTCCGCCAATCTCGGCCTCTCCTCGCGCGAACCGAATGACGGCGAGCGCGGCCGAATCCTCCTCGTCGAAGATCGCCCGAACTCGTCCGACCGCATCGTCGCCGCGCTGCGCGACTATCACAACATAGAGATCGAAGGCCGCCCGCAGGAGGCGCTGTTCCGCGCGGCCGAGAACGATTACGAACTCGTCATCGTCAGCCTCAACCTCGCCGATTTCGACGCGCTGCGACTCTGCAGCCAGCTCCGTTCTCTGGAGCGCACGCGCTCGATCCCGATTCTGCTGCTCGCCGATTCCGAAGACCGCAACCGCGTTTTGCGCGGCCTCGATCTCGGCGTGAACGACTACATCATGCGGCCGATCGACCGTAACGAGCTCGTCGCCCGCGTGCGCACGCAACTGCGCCGCAAGCGCTATACGGACAGCCTGCGCGACAATGTCCAGGCGGCGATCGAACTCGCCGTGGTCGATGCGCTGACGGGGCTGAACAATCGCCGTTTTCTGGAGACGCATCTCGCCAATGCGCTCGATCAGGCGGCGCATAAGGGCCGACCGCTGTCGCTGATGATTCTCGATATCGACCACTTCAAATCGGTCAATGACACGTACGGCCACGACGCCGGCGACGAGGTGCTCAAGACCTTCGCCCAGCGCATCAAGCGCGTGCTGCGCGGCGCCGATCTCGTCTGCCGTCTCGGCGGTGAGGAATTCGTCGTGGTCATGCCCGACACGCCGCTTCCGGTCGCCGAGCGCGTGCGCGCCGCCGTCGAAGGCGAAAAATTTCCCACCGACGTGAAAGCGACCCGTACGATCCCGGTCACCACGTCGATCGGCCTCGCCGAGCGC
Organism: Methylocystis parvus OBBP; assembly: GCF_027571405.1. GTDB lineage: Bacteria > Pseudomonadota > Alphaproteobacteria > Rhizobiales > Beijerinckiaceae > Methylocystis > Methylocystis parva. Next base: position 3,814,175 of record NZ_CP092968.1, on the reverse strand, counting down.
GGGGCGGACGCCAACGCCGACGCGCTTCTGCGCCGCGCGGACAAAGCGCTCTACGCGTCGAAGTCCTCGGGGCGAAATCGCGTGACGGCGGCGGCGGCGTAAGCCTGTGACCTTTTCGGCACAAAATCGCACGCCGGGCTTGCAGGTAGAGCCCGGCTGAACTATACACCGCCCGTCAGCGCGACGCGCCGGCCGAAACCTCCCCCAAAGAGGTTGGAAAAAATGATGGGGCCATAGCTCAGTTGGGAGAGCGCTTCAATGGCATTGAAGAGGTCGTCGGTTCGATTCCGTCTGGCTCCACCAATTAAATCAATAGGTTAGACGGCGAAAATCGGCATAGACGCAGTGCCAGGCAGGCTCATGTAGCCACCATGTAGCCACGGTGCGTAATTTCACCTCCCCACGCCCGACGCCCGGAATTGCCACCAGTCCGGCGGCCTGCAGCGGTGAGACGGGAAACGTCGCGATCCGGCCATCGGCCTCGCCCAGCGTCGCCAGGAATCGCGCCAGCAATTTGCGCGGTTGACGATCGCCAAAAGGCGTTTTTCCCGCCGGGCTCGTGTTTGTGGCCATCCAGAAACTCCCCGACCAGCCTCGCTGCAATCATGGGCGAATCGCCTATGGTCTATCGGCCGCACGGGGGGCATACCGAAAACGGTTGGGCCGATCTCTGCGCGACAACAGGGGACCATGGCCGGCGCATGAAGCTTATCCGGAACAGCGGTAACGAACGGGTGATCGATCGGTTGCGTGACTGGCTCCGACCGGGCGCGTCAGTCGACATTATGTCACCGACATTTTCTGTTCACGCATTCGCCGAGCTTCGGGACCATATAGATAAAGCCGAGCGGTGTCGGCTGCTTCTTGGAGACGAAGCGGCGCTGGCCAGTTCCTTGTTCGGGGGGCCTGCCGATATTGCTTTTCGCGGACAACTCCAAGGACGCTGGCTGGCCAAGCTCGCGGGCGAATGGATCAAGAAGCGCGCGGAGGTCAGGTGCGCCGCAGCGCCTCCGCCTCAGTCGCTCATTGTCGTTCAGGGCGCCGAAACGCGTCGCGCACTGCTTGGGACTTGTTCATTCACCACCGAAGGATTGGGGATTACGCCAGGTGGCCAACTCGGGCTAGTTCAGGCGTCAGACGTTGACGATGAGGCTGTCGCTTTTGCCGACTGGTTCCGGGCAAACTGGGAGGGGCTGAAAGCAGATTCGGCGGCCAAAGATCGGCTTGTCGTCTTGCTTGAAGAGGCGGGCTCCCAACGTGCGCCATCGCTGCTTTACTTCGAGATACTTTTTGAGCTGTTCAAGGATATGGGGGACGAACTTGATGAGGAGCGCATCATCAAGTCGGCAACCGGTATACGGAATACAATTGTATGGAAGAAGCTGTTCCGATTTCAGCGCGACGGCGTAGTCGGGGCGATCGACAAGCTTGAGCGGATTGGCGGCTGTATCATCGCCGACAGTGTCGGTCTCGGTAAGACGTTCGAGGCGCTGGCTGTCATCAAGTATTATGAGTTGCGCAACGACCGGGTTCTCGTGCTTTGCCCGAAGCGCCTGCGGGACAACTGGACGCTCTACAAGGCAAACGACCGACGCAACGTCCTCGCCGGAGACCGCTTAAACTACGACGTTCTTAACCACACTGATCTATCGCGTGAGGGGGGCTTCTCTGGGGATATCGACCTCTCCCACGTGAACTGGGGCAATTATGATCTCGTCGTTATCGATGAGTCCCATAATTTCCGGAACAAAGCGACGCACAAGGAGCGTGATACCCGCTACGACCATTTGATGAAGCGAGTAATCAAGGCTGGCGTGAAGACGAAGGTGTTGATGCTTTCCGCGACGCCAGTGAACAACCGGCTGGCGGACCTAAAAAACCAGATCGCCTTTATGACCGAGGGCAACGATCTCGCTTTGATCGGCCACGGCATTCCGAGCATCGAGGCGACGATCCGGAAGGCTCAGGCGCAATTCAATCGCTGGCTCGATCTGCCAGAGGCCGAACGCCGCCCCGCGCGTCTGATGGACATGCTGGGCTTCGACTACTTCAAGCTGCTCGACATGCTGACCATCGCGCGCTCGCGTAAGCATGTGCAGCGCTACTACGGCACCGCCGAAACAGGACAATTTCCGGACCGGCTCCGTCCCGTCAATATCAAAGCGGATGTCGATCTAGCTGGCGAGTTCCGCCCGATCCGCGAAATCAACAATGAAATTAGACGGCTGACGCTCGGCGCCTACGCGCCGTTGCGCTACGTGCTTCCGCAAAAGCAAGCAGCCTACGACGAAAAATACAGCACTAAAATCCGGGGCGGACAAAGCTTCTTCCGGCAAGTCGATCGCGAGGAAAGCCTGATCCACCTGCTGCGGGTGAACATACTGAAGCGGATGGAGAGCTCGGTCGCCTCCTTCGCCTTGACCATCAAGCGCCAGCTTGCCGACGTTGAGGCGCTGCTGTCGAAGATCGACGCCCACGACGAGACAGTCGAAGAGACGGCGATCGACGACATAGACGTTGACGATCCTGCCTTTGAGGCTTTGCTGGTCGGACGCAAGGTGAAGGTCCTGCTTCAGGACGTTGACCGCGTGCGCTGGCGTCAAGACCTCCTCGAAGATCGCAATCGCCTAGCGACTCTGTTGTCTGCCGCGCGTTCGGTGACGGCGGATCGTGACGCTAAGCTGGATTCGCTGAGGCAGGTGATCGCCAAGAAGGCTCACTCGCCGATCAATGACGGAAATCGAAAGCTTTTGCTGTTCACCGCCTTCGCCGACACTGCGGACTATCTCTATAGGGAATTAGCTCCCTGGGCAAAGAACTCGCTTGGATTCAACGCCGCCGTGGTCACGGGAACCGGGGCGAATAAGACGACTCTGCCGGGCTTGCGCAGTGACATGAGCGCGATCCTCAGCGCCTTCTCGCCCCGGTCAAAGGAACGACCGGCGGAGCTGGCAGCCGAAGGCGAAATCGATCTCTTGATCGCGACCGACTGTATTTCCGAAGGCCAGAACCTTCAGGACTGCGATTTTCTGATCAACTACGACATCCACTGGAATCCGGTGAGGATCATCCAACGGTTCGGCCGCATCGACCGCATCGGATCGCCGAACGCCCGGATTCAGCTAGTGAATTTCTGGCCGAACATGGAGCTCGACGAATATCTCGATCTCGAATCTCGTGTTAGCGGGCGCATGGTGCTGCTCGATGTGTCGGCGACTGGCGAAGAGAACGTGATCGAGTTCCAGGCCGGCAACCAGATGAACGATCTGGAATATCGCCGCGCCCAGCTCCAGAAGCTGCAAGACGCCGTGATCGATCTCGAAGACCTTTCGAGCGGCGTCTCCATCGCCGACCTGACGCTCAATGATTTCCGGATCGATCTGTCGGGATACCTTCGGGAAAACAAGGAGCGTCTCGAATCCCTGCCGCTCGGCGCCTATGCCGTCACCTCCGCACCGAGAGGCAATGACGCGAACGGCGACGGCGGCATTCCGCCCGGTGCTATTTTCTGCTTGCGCGCGATTGGCGAGGCGGCGCTGAAATCGCCGGAGCCCGGCTATCCGTTGAGCCCTCACTACGTCGTGCATGTCGGCGATGACGGAGAGGTGAAGCTTCCCTATACCCAGGCCAAGCAGGTGCTGGATTGCCTCAAAAAACTCTGCCTAGGTCGCGATCTGCCCGATGCGGAAGCTTGCATTCGATTCGACAAAGCGACCCGCTTCGGCCGCGATATGGAGCCATACCAGAAGCTGCTGGCGCGCGCGGTGGCTTCAGTCGTCGGCAAGAAGGAAGAGCGCGCGGTCGCCAGCCTGTTCTCGCCGGGCGGCACGCACGCCATGAAGGGCGAGTTCGCCGGGATCAATGACTTCGAGGTCGCGGCCTTTCTGGTTGTCCTTCCCGATGCGGAGGGTTCGGCTGCATGACAGCAGAATCCGGCATTCTCGCAATTGTCGATGCGCTCGGACTGCCGCCCGACGCCCGCGTCGATGCGCGTGTGCCGAAGAAGCTTCTGGTTGAACAAGGCGCGCCCACATCGGCCGACAAGCGCGCCATTCAGGACGGGATCGACGAACTGCAATGGCTTGCCGCCTGCAAGCCGACGACGATCGGCGTGCCAAGCTTCGCCGATGAAACGCGGGAATATCTTGAGATTGCGGTTGTAGCTTGCGCCTTCCGACCAGGCGCCAAGGCGGCGCGATTGATCGAGCTGATTCATCGCGCGATCCCCTATCCGGTAGCTCTGATTACGTCGGATGCGGACAGCCTTGCTGTCTCGGTCGCGCACAAACGACATGCCCAGAACGAGGCCGGCAAGGTGGTGATCGAGCGCGTTGTGTCGGCCAGCCTGCGTCAGATGGAGCAACTGCCCCCGGATGAGCAGGCGTTCATGGCGAGCCTGGCCCTTGCGGAGCAGCCCCGCCACGACCTATTCACGCTTTACGAGGGATGGCTGGCCCGAATCGAGGCGCTGAACGCGGCGCGAGTGGCCGGCCCGTTTAGGGTTGCAGACGACGTGGCGTCAATCGAACGCCGTCGGCTCGCGCTTGATGAGCATACGAGGCTGTCGCGCGAAGTTACGCATCTTAAGTCGAAGGCGGCAGGGGCAAAACAGATAAGCCAGCGCGTTGAATTGAATCAAAAAATCAAGACAATCGAAAGCGCGATAGATCGAAACAAAAAAGTATTGCTGGGGGACTGATGCATGAAGATTTCGACAATTCTTGACCACATCGATAACGGTCACATGGCGTTGCCTGAATTTCAGCGCGGCTATGTCTGGAATCGTGACCAGGTTCGTGGACTTTTTGATTCGCTCTACCGTCGCCATCCCGTCGGCGGCTTGCTGGTTTGGGCGACAGAAGCGATGACAGCGGCTCATCGTGGCGAAGGTCCGCTTGCCGCCGGCATCGTCAAACTTCTCCTCGACGGCCAGCAACGGATGACCTCGCTTTATGGCGTCGTGCGCGGAAAGCCGCCGAAGTTCTTCGACGGCAATGCGCAAGCCTTCACCGGCCTCCGCTTCCACCTCGGCACTGAGACCTTCGCCTTCTATCAGCCGGTGAAGATGCAGGACGATCCATTGTGGATCGATGTCACAAGCTTGTTGAAGGGCGGGAATGCTGGCCTTGGCGCGCTGATCGCAAAGCTCTCCGCCGACCCCGCGCATGTGGCGAATGTTGGCGCCTATGTCGGCAGGCTAGGCGCCCTTCTAGGGGTCACGGAGATCGACCTGCACATTGAGGAGGTTACAGGCCCGGACAAAACCCTCGACGTTGTGGTCGACATCTTTAATCGCGTGAACAGCGGCGGCACTAAACTGTCGAAGGGTGACTTGGCGCTCGCAAAGATTTGCGCCGAATGGCCCGAAGCCCGCGATACCATGAAGGCTAAGCTGAAGGAATGGACGGGCGCTGGCTATCAATTCAACCTCGATTGGCTGCTCCGCTCGGTCAACACCGTCCTAACCGGTGAGGCGAAATTCAGCTATCTCCACGACAAGGGCGCACTCGACATCCAGGACGGTCTCAAGCGAGCCAACAAGCATATCGACGCCAGCCTGAACCTGATCGCCGGCCGCCTCGGGCTAGATCATGACCAAGTTTTCTTCGGGCGCTTCGGCGTGCCGGTCATGGTTCGCTATCTGGATATGCACAAGGGTCCATTGGACGCCAAGGAGCGGGACAAACTCCTGTTCTGGTTTGCGCAGGCCGGCATGTGGGGCCGGTTTTCCGGCTCTACGGAGACGGTTATCGATCAGGACCTCGCCGCGCTCGAAGGCCCGACCGGCGGTCTCGACACGCTGCTTGAGCAACTTCGGCTGTGGAACGGCGGCCTGCAAGTCGAAGCCGGCCATTTCACCGGGTGGAGCCTCGGCGCACGCTTTTACCCGGTTCTCTACATGCTGACGCGCATGGGCGAGGCGCGGGATTGGGGCACTGGACTCGCGCTCAAGGCAAGCCTCCTCGGAAAAATGAGCCGTCTGGAGGTTCATCACATCTTCCCCAAGGCGCAACTCTACAAGTTGAAGCACCGGCGGCCGGACGTGAACGCGCTCGCCAACTTTTGCTTCCTGACCAAGGACACCAATCTCAATATCAGCGACCGACTGCCGGAGGCGTATTTCCCGGAGATCGAAGCAAAACACCCTGGGGCGCTGGCGTCTCAGTGGATTCCGACCGATCCCGCGCTCTGGAAGATCGAACGCTACCTTGATTTTCTCGAAGCTCGTAAAGCCCTGCTCGCAGCCGAGGCGAACCGGCGTTTTGAGGAACTGCTTCACGGCGATACGCGGTGGCTCAGCAAGACGGCGCCGGTGGTGGAAGCTGAAGCGCAAACGGCTGGCGGCATCACCAGTGAGGTGGAAGAGGCCGAGCTCGAATCTCTCAATGACTGGATAGAAGGGCATGGCTTGCCGCGAGGACAGATTGGTTATGACTATGCCGATCCGATAACGGGCGCGCAAAAGGCGCTGTTCGATCTGGCGTGGCCTGATGGGCTGCAATCTGGGCTAAGCGCGCCGGTCGCGGTATTGCTGAACGAAACCAATGATATTCTTGCCTTGGCGAGCGCAGCGGGCTTTCGCTGCTTCACCTCGTCGGCAGATTTCCGCGCCTACATCGAAACTGAAATTCTGCATCTCGAAGCGGCGTGAGCGCCGCTCCTTGGCCATGTCCCCTTACAAGCGTTGAACGATATGATGAAAAAGCTGGAAGCTGGAAGCCCTGACACCAAGAGCACCGACATCGTCGCGGGCAATGTCGAGGCGTTGAAGACCCTATTTCCGGAGGCGTTCACGGAAGGGCGAATCGATTTCGAGGTATTGAAGGGCCTGCTTGGCGCGGCTGTCGACGAGCGCGACGAAAAATATGGACTGAACTGGCACGGCAAACGCCGCGCGCGCCAAATCGCGCTGACGCCATCGACTGGCACGCTCCTCCCCTGCCCGGAAGAGAGCGTCGATTGGGAGACGACGCAGAACATTATGATTGAGGGCGACAATCTCGAAGTGCTGAAGCTCTTACAGAAGAGCTATGCCGGGAAGGTGAAGTTGATCTACATCGATCCTCCCTACAATACGGGCAAGGATTTCGTCTATCCGGACGATTATCGAGACAACATCGCGAACTATCTTGAACTGACCGGACAGGTCGAGGGCGGTCGAAAGATCAGCTCCAACACCGAGGCATCGGGCAGATTCCATACTGATTGGCTGAGCATGATGTATCCACGACTGAGGCTCGCAAGAACATTATTGAGGGATGATGGTGCAATTATTGTTTCGATAGATGATCACGAGCAATCAAACTTGAAGACAATACTTGACGAGATATTTGGAGAAGAGAATTTTATAGCTTGCGTAGCAAATATTAATAACATGAAGGGGCGAAACGATAGAAAGCATATAGCCACAGCTCACGAGTATTTCCTCATTTACTCGAAACGCGAGTTTGACTCTTACGGGGTTCCGCTGACCGATGAGCAACTAAAAGACTACAAATATGTCGATGAGCGAGGTGAGCGCTATGCTCTTCGCGACCTCCGGAAGCGCGGCCGGCCAGATCGGCGCGAAGACAGACCCAACATGTTTTTTCCGATCTTCTACAACCCGGAAACTAAGGCTTGCGCCCTTCAGAGGCGTTCCACGAATGACGTTGAAATCGTCCCGAAGCGCGGTGACATGAGTGACGGACGTTGGCGCTGGGGATTAGATACTGTTCGGGACAACCTTGCGATCTTGCACGCAAATTACTCGAAGCAGAAGGATAGATGGGACATCTCTCATAGAGTGTATCTCAACAAAGACATTGAAGGCGATATTGATGAAGAGTCAGACGATGACGATAATATCCAGAGAACGTCGAAACCCAAATCGTTCTGGTGGGGCGGCGAAAATTCAACTGATGTGGCGAGCCGCGAGTTCAAGATATTGTTTCCTGGGCTCAATCCGGATTATCCGAAATCTCCTTTCCTGATGGAGAAAATCGTGCATATGGGGTCGAAGCCGGGTGATCTGGTCTTGGATTTCTTTGCGGGATTTGGAACGACGGGGCACGCCGTGTTCCGACTCAATCGGGTAAATCCCAATCGGCGATTCATTCTTGTCCAACTCCAAGAAGAAATCTCGGAAGAGGTAGCCGAACAAACAGAGACCTACAAGTATTGCAAGAAGAATGGTATTAAGCCTTTTATATCGGAAATCACTAAAGAGCGACTCCGGCGCGCCGCGTCCTTGATCAAGAGCGGTCAGCATGACCAAAAAAGTGATTTCGGTTTCCGCGTCTTTAAGCTCGCTCCATCAAACATCCGCGCTTGGGAGCCAGACCCCGCCGACATCGAAAACAGCCTGCTTAATAACGCCGAGCATCTCGTCCAAGGCCGGAGCGAGCAGGACGTGCTTTACGAGCTGTTGCTGAAACTCGGCCTCGATCTCTGCGTGCCGATCGAGACGAAGACGATCGCCGGTAAGGCCGTCCATTCCATCGGCGGCGGCGCGTTGATCGTTTGTCTGGCCGACGGACTAACGAAAGACGTGATCGAATCGCTTGCCTCCGGCATCGTCACGTGGCGCGAAGCGCTCGCGCCCGCCGTCGACACTCGCGTCGTCTTCAAGGACTCTGGGTTCAAGGACGACATCGCCAAGACAAACATGGCGGCGATCCTGAACCAAAACGGCATTTCCGACGTGCGCGGCCTGTGAGGATGGTTCGATGAAGCTGCATTTCGAGCCTGATCTCGACTACCAGAAGCGCGCAATTGAATCGGTGGCTGATCTGTTTCGCGGCCAGGAGATCAACCGCACCGAGTTCACTGTCACGCGTCGGCCGATGGCGGACCGGGCGGGACAGACGAGCCTCGATCTCGGAGGCTTCCTCGGAGCCCAGGGCGAGCTTGGTCTCGTCGAAAGTGAGCTCGGCATCGGCAATCGGCTGACGCTGCTGGATGACGAGATCATCGCCAACTTGACGGACATTCAGCTCCGCAATGGCCTCGCGCCTTCGACGGCGCTCACGTCCGGCGATTTCACCGTTGAGATGGAGACGGGCACAGGCAAGACCTATGTCTATCTGCGGACCATCTTCGAGCTGAACAAGCGCTATGGCTTCACCAAATTCGTGATCGTCGTGCCGTCGGTCGCCATCAAGGAAGGCGTCTACAAGACGTTGCAGATCACCGAGGAGCACTTCAAGGGCCTCTATTCAGGCCAACCTTTCGACTATTTCCTCTATGATTCCGCCAAGCTCGGGCAAGTGCGCAATTTCGCGACCAGCCCCAACATCCAGATCATGGTTGTCACCGTCGGCGCCATCAACAAGAAGGACGTGAACAACCTCTACAAGGACAGCGAGAAGACGGGCGGCGAGCGGCCCATCGACCTTATCCGCGCAACGCGCCCGATTCTGATTGTCGATGAACCGCAGAGCGTCGACGGCGGCCTCTCGGGCGCCGGCAAGAACGCCCTTGGCGAGATGAATCCTCTCTGCACCCTTCGCTATTCGGCTACCCATGTCGACAAGCACCACATGGTGTTTCGACTGGACGCCGTAGACGCATACGAGCGCAAGCTGGTGAAGCAGATCGAAGTCGCCTCGATGGTGGTCGAGGATGCGCACAACAAGGCGTATGTGCGGTTCGTCTCGGCGAGCAACGGCAAGGGACCGGTAACGGCGCGGATCGAGATCGATGTTCAGGAAGGCAAGCAGGTCCGGCGCAAGGAAGTGGTCGTTCAGGACGGCGACGACCTTCAGGAGCTGACCAAGCGCGCCGTCTATGCCGATTGCCGGATCGGCGAGATACGCACGGCGAAGGATAATCAGCTTCTTGAAGTGAAGCTGCCGGGCGGCGAGACGTTCCTTCAGCCGGGCCAAGCCGTGGGTGATGTCGACGCGGATGCGATGAAGCGGTTGATGATCCGCCGCACCATCCAAGAGCATCTGGAGAAGGAGAAGCGTCTCGCGCCTTTGGGCATCAAGGTGCTGAGCCTCTTCTTTATCGACGCCGTGGAGCACTATCGCTCCTATGACAATGCCGGCAATCCCGTGAAGGGCAAATACGCCCGCATCTTTGAGGAGGAATATCGCCGCGCGGCGAAGCTCCCCGAGTTCAGCAGCCTGTTCAAGGAGGTTGATCTAACGTCAGAGCCCGAGGATGTGCATGACGGCTATTTCTCGATCGACAAGGCGCGACGCTGGACCGACACGGCAGATAACAATCAGGCCGCTCGCGACAATGCTGAACGCGCCTACAGCCTGATCATGAAGGATAAGGAGAAGCTGCTGAGCTTCGAGACGAAGCTCAAGTTCATCTTCTCTCACTCGGCCCTCAAGGAAGGCTGGGACAATCCCAATGTGTTCCAGATTTGCGCGCTACGCGAGATGGGGACCGAGCGCGAGCGGCGCCAAACCATTGGCCGTGGGCTACGACTGTGCGTGAACCAGAACGGTGAGCGTCTACGGGGCTTTGAGATCAACACGCTGACCGTAGTAGCCACCGAGAGCTACGAGGAGTTCGCCGAGAACCTCCAGAAGGAGATCGAGAAGGACACCGGCATCAAGTTCGGCATTGTGGAGAAGCACCAATTCGCGGCCATCCCAGTGGTGAAGGCGGACGGATCGCCGGCAATGCTAGGATTCGAGGAATCGGCCGCCATCTTCGAGCATCTCAAGTCTCAGGGTTTCGTCGACCCCAAGGGCAAGGTGCAAGACACGTTGCGCGTCGCACTGAAAGACGGGACGTTTGCTTTGCCGGCGGCACTCGAAGCGCATCTGGCGTCGGTGCGGGAAATGCTGAAGAAGGTGGCCGGCAAGCTCGACATCAAGAATGCTGATGAGCGTGTCATCGTGAAGACTCGGCGCGCCATTCTGGAGAGTGCGGAGTTTCAGGCGCTCTGGGACCGCATCAAGCACAAGACGACCTATCGTGTTTATTTCGACAACGAGAAGCTGATCGCCGATTGCGCGAAGGCTATCGGAAACGGGCCGGCCATATCGAAGGCGCGCGTGCGGATCAGAAAGGCGGACCTGTCGATCGGCCAGGGCGGTGTCGAAGCGAAAGAGCGCGATCAGAACAGCGGCACGATTGTTACGATCGAAGAAGGCGACATCGTCCTGCCTGACGTGCTGACCGATCTTCAGGACCGCACCCAGCTTACGCGGAAAAGCCTCGTCCAGATTTTGACAGAATGCGGGCGGCTGCACGACTTCAAGCGCAATCCGCAGGCTTTCATCGAGATGGCGGGCGAGGTGATCAATCGCACCAAGCGGTTGGCGCTGGTCGACGGAATCAAATTCCAGAAGATCGGCGACGAACACTATTACGCTCAGGAGCTTTTCGAGCAAGAGGAATTGACGGGCTATCTGCGCAACATGCTGAAGGACGCAACCAAGTCAGTCTTCGAGCACGTTGTTTACGATTCAGGAGGTGTCGAGCGGACTTTCGCCGAACAGCTCGAAAAGAACGAATCCGTGAAGGTCTACGCCAAGCTCCCTGCCTGGTTTAAGGTCCCAACTCCGCTCGGCACGTATAATCCCGACTGGGCTGTCCTCGTCGAAGTGAGCGGCGAAGAGCGCCTCTATTTCGTGGTCGAGACCAAGGGGAGTCTGTTCACCGACGACCTTCGCGACAATGAAGCCGCAAAAATCGCGTGCGGCGAGGCCCACTTCAAGGCATTAGCGACAGGCGCTAATCCGGCCCGTTACATCAGAGCGACGAAAATCGACGACTTGATGAAGCATTGTTGAGATCGCTCGCGTTGCTGCGGCGTCATGGTGGCACTCAAATCGTAGTCGATCGACGAGACATCGGTGTAGGGCTGACGTGTGGCGACCTCACATCGGCGTCCTTGTCGCAAGTGCGAGAGATTCACTGCAGGCGCGGATCGTGACTCCGCTCGTAGAGTGGCTCCCCGTCATCGGCCGCGACAAGGCGCTGCAACAGCGACCGCTCGTTCTTCCATTTCCGATGTGTGCTCATCGACCGCTAGAGGCCACACGGCTTGGCCTCCCGGCGCCGGCAGCCTATGCTCGGCGGCATGTGCGGTCGCTTCACGCAAGCCTATACCTGGTCCGAGGTCCACGCCTTCCTGAGCGTAATCGGGCCGGCGCAAAACCTTCGGCCGCGCTGCAACATCGCGCCCACGACGATGATTGACGTTATTCGGCCCGTAGCCGCCGGCCGTGAGCTTGTCCCGATGCGATGGGGCCTTGTCCCGTCGTGGTGGAAGAAGCCTCTGAACGAATTGCCGTCCACCTTCAACGCCCGTGCGGAGACGGTCGCAGAAAAGCCGATGTTCCGATCGGCCTTCAAGTGGCGCCGCTGTATCATCCCGGCCTCGGGCTTCTATGAGTGGACAGGCAAGCCGGGCGCGAAGACGCCGCATTATTTCTCTGCGCCAGATGGCAGGCCGCTCGCGCTGGCCGGGCTGTGGGAGAACTGGCACGACCCAGACAGCGGTGAGGACATGCAATCCGCCACGATCGTTGTCGGGCCGGCCAACGACTGGATGGCGCGCTTTCACAATCGGGCGCCGATCTTGATCGAGCCGCAGAACTTCGACGCATGGCTTGCTGGCCACGCGGGCCACGACCTTGCGTCGCTCCTAAGGCCGGCGCGGGAGGATGATGCCCTGCGGGAATGGATCGTGTCCCCGCGCGTCAACCGATCAGCGGTCGGCGACGACGATCCGGCGCTGATCGAGCCCACATAAGGAGCTATCGTGACCTAGCGACTGTAACCGTCTTCGCCGAAGACCGCTTATGAGATAATCTCAATCTCGTCCGGCTCGAACCAACCGCGTTCGATCATCGCGTCGCGCACGACGCTCGGGCTGCTCGAATAGTAGACGATCGCCAAGCTCTGCTTGGCGCGGCTGCACGTAACGTAAAACAGGCGGCGTGTGCGTTCGATGGTCGTCTCCTTTCCCGCAGCTTCGTTGTCGATGTCGGTCTTGCTCTTCTCCTTCGCCCCGAAGAGCTTCTCGTAGCTAAACAGGAAGCCACGGGCCTCCTCGTCGTTGACGATGACCATGACACGCGGGAACTCGAGTCCCTTCACTCCCTGATGGGTGTCGAACGGCGAGAGGCCGCGAACGTAGAGATCGTAGCGCTCGATCTGATCCAGCGTCGCGTCCAGCGCGAGCCGCCAAGCCCCAGTCTCGCTCTTCGCCTCTTCGTCGTCGAGGGCCTTGCCATGGGCGTGGTTCTCGTCGCCATGTCCAACGCCAGTCTCTAAACTATCGTCAGGCTCGGTTGAGGCGACAAATGGCAGCAACGCATCAGGGATCGTAAATAGCTTCCTGCTCGCAACATAGTTCAGAAGTGCGAGCAGGCTCGGTGAATCCTCTTTCGTGCAGAGCGCGTGCAATCCGTCACAGGCCGCCTTCGCGTTGCGGAGTAGATCGAGCTGCCGCTCGCCTGCGGCCTCAAGCTGGTCGCGCTCGAGCAAAGGCGAGGATTTACGGATGATCGCAGCCGACGCAAAACGATCCCCAGCGGCCAAGGCCTGGGTAAGTGGTAAGATCTCACGGGTGAACAGGCCGATGCCCGCACCGCTGCCATCGAGGATACCGGTTCTGATCCGCGGAACAGCATAGAGCGGCGCAAAGAACGACTCGAAGCCAAAGCGTCGCGCTGACATCAGGTGCTCCAGCGCTAGGGTCTTGATCGCATCGGTGCCGGCCACCCAGTCCGGATCGCCGGTGATCTGCGACATCGACCGGGCGATTTCGGCTTCCGCGTGTGACTTCTCGGAAGTGGTCTCCGGCAACACAAACAGCCTAACCACACCCTTTGCCGCGTCGCTGCGCGCATGCTGCATCTGGCCATCATCGTCCATTCGGACCTTATTGATCAGATCAACCACGCGAGAAGGACAGCGATGGTTCATCCGCTTCACCGGCCGAGACCAATCGGGGGGGATCGCTTCGGCTAGCCCAACCTTTCCGTCTGCATAGATGCGCTGCATTGTGTCGCCAAACAGGCCAAGGCAGAAGCGTGTTTGATTGGCCGCCTGCACGCCCAAAAGCGCGTCCATTAGCCCCCGGTTGGTGTCCTGGCTTTCATCAATCAGCAGGATCGGGAAGCGCGACATCAACAGCTTTCGCAGCCCATTCTTCGTCCCAAGGAAATCCGATGTCATCATGATGACCTCGGCATGGCTTAGGGCATCGCGCGTCCGGTTGTCCCCGGTCGGGCTGTAAATGAACCGCCGTATTTCGCCGAGGCTGGCGCGCCGCCGCTGTTTGCTCTCGATTGATCGAGCACGATCACTGGTTGCCTTGGTGCCCGGCCGCCCCTTGGCCTGAGCCACCTGAAGCTCCGCGATCTCGTTGAGCAGATTCTGGTCGAGCCATTGCCGGATGTCCGTATCGTAGCCGGCGATCAGCGACCAGGCGAACGAATGGATCGTAGACACCTCGACCCGAGGATCGAACTCGAGACGCTGCTTGATCTCGTCGCACGCCGAGTTGGTGTAGGTGATGACGCCGATCCGCCGACCGCTGAGCGAAAGGTGCCGCCCCTGGTCACGGCAAATGGCCCGTATCGCGTTCACCAGCGACCGCGTCTTTCCGGAGCCCGCACCGGCGTAGAGGAAGAAGCTGCGTGGCTTTGCGAGATCGAGGCACGCCATGATCGTCTTATCGGCCTCGGCATCGTAATTGTCGTCGTCGGTCCCAATCGTCATGCCGCCTCCTCTTTGGGATTGGGCAGGACTTCGACCTGCTTCTTCTTGAGCTGCCCTTGCAGCCACTCGAGACCTTCGGCGATGTAATGAGGAACCGTTAGCTTAGAGAAGGCCTCCGCTTCGAGCACATCGAGCGCGAATTCGGCTTTCTTTCCGTCCTTCAGCGCGACGAAGAAGCGCTTGCCTATGTCGGCTGCACTCGTGCCGTCATTGATGGCGTCGCGGAATTTCTTGACGAGGCCACTTCCGGCAAACGTGCTGAAGAAGGACAAGTTCTCGAACACCAAGGCATCCTCGAAGGTATAAGGATAGGCCGTCTCCTCCACAGAAGCGCCAGGACGGGTTACCTTAAGCGGAACCTGATAGGCGACTCGAATCTCGAATAGTTGATCATGAATTTCGACCTTCACCTTTCCGTCAGCGTTCAGCAACAGATCGGCATCCTCAAGTTTAGGCACCCAGGTCTTCAAGGTCGCATTGTTGGTGACCTGCTCCACTCCCGGTGAGGGCTGAACAGATGATCCACCCCTCTTATCAAGCGTGTCGAGGTCGGTGACGATCAGTGTCAGCAGGCCGAGGTGCTCGATCAAGGATTGCAGCCGGTGAGCGTGGCTCCCACCAATCTCAAGGAGCGTGATGTAACATTGGTTAAGCGGATCGTAATGTTCGCGGATAAAGTTCGGGAGCAGCATCCGCTCTGCCGGCCCCTCCACGAGGATGGCGGCGTCCGCGAAGAAAAGATCAGCATGCTGAGAGCGCAGGTATCGCGTAACGAACCGTTCGGTCGCCGAAGCCGTTCCGAACACCTCGGACAAGTTCACGACGGTCGACACGGGCACCTTCGCCACCATTCCCGCTGGCAGCCTGCGGAAGTAGCGCAAGGACGAGAACGAGGTCTCATGGGCGACATGGCTCGAATGTGTGCTGACGACGAGCTGCGTGCACAGCTCCGTGCTCTCCTTGAGGCCATCATGCGCGCGGAGGACGCTGTAAGCCTTCTTGATGAAGACCTGCTGCACTTGCGCGTGGAGGTGCGCCTCCGGCTCTTCGACGAGAACCAAATGAAGAGGCTCAGTGATGGTAGCCGTTGGGCTTTTCGATGCCTTGCCGACCCGCATCCAAGCATCGCGAAAGCTCATCAGCCTAAAGATCATCGAGATCAGGTTCTGATAGCCCAGTCCGTTGTTGCTCTCGGGGAGGCGAAGGAGCGGTGTAACCACGCCGCTCTCCTCGATCACATCGACCTCAAAGCTTATGGCAGTGGAATGATTGAGGCCGTCGATCGGCTTTAAACGCGTGGATACTCGCGGCCTTGGATCAGTCACGCCTGGGTATCCCATACCCTCGACCTCGCTGAAGGCGGCGGCGAAGCTCTCCGTCAGCCTCTTGTCGAACGCCTCCTGCGCGGCTTCGATCGCCTGCAAGGCTCCTATGTCTTTGGGGTCGGGACTCTTCGCCGGGTCGAGGTGCTTTGCCCAGTAGCTTCTGAGTTGATCGGAGAGGCGACTGCTAGGCGATCCCGCTGGTGAATCATCATCATCGTCACCCGTCGGCTCCTCGCCTAATCCGCGCTGCGCCGGAATGTCATGGACGCAGATCAACCCCTTGAGTGGGTCGCCTTCGAGCGGCAACGACGCTGCTCCAAGGATCTGAGGTCGCGCTTGAGACTTCTGTGGCGCCGCCAGCTTTGCGGGATCAAGCGCATAGGCGCGGATAGCGAAGTGCGAGCCAAGTCGCTTGCCGAGGAAATCGGTTAGGCAGGCTGGCCAGACGGTGAGCTTCGGCGGAGCAACCTGCGACTCCGCGTCCGGCGTGGCTGTCTCGGCGGCCTCCAAAGCGGCCCGGCGTATGACGTCCGCGTCCGAGATCGCCGCCATGAACTCCTTATACAGGAGATTAAGGTCTTTGGGCTCATACCGGAGCCGCACGCCGAGACGGCCGCCCTCCCAGTCGAGGGTGGGGATCAGGTCTCGCACATGGTGCATCTCGCCAGGCCCCACTTGGAGCCAGAGGTCGAGCGTCGGCAGCAGCTCGACCCACGGGTCGATAACGATGTTGACGATCTCGCCCCCTGCGCGGGCGGCTATCCAGCCTTCGCCGATAGAGTTGATCGCGGGCCAATGGCAGAGCGTGAAATCGTGTATCTCGAACAGGCATCGCCGGGGCGACAAGAAACGTCTAAGCGCAAGCATTGCCGAGGTCTTGCCGCTATTGTTCGCGCCGACGAACAAGGTTGTCGTGGTCGAAAGGTCGATTCGGATCGATAGAAGCTTCCGAAAGCTCGCAATCTCAATGAATTCAATATTCACCGCGCCCCTCCCGGACCACTTCTATGACAGTCCAGCGCGATTATCGATTAAATGCGCTGCGCTGTCGCCGACCGAGTTCGGGAATCACTTCCTCAAACGAGAGCGCGAACTCCTTGCCGAACGACGACCGTGGCTCGGTCGCAAGCCTCGCGCACACCGACGCGAAGGCCGCCTTGGCCGCCCGCCGCTCGGCGAGCTTCTCCTTGAGGCGTTGACGCAGAAAGGCTGCGCGCTCGGGCGTGACAAGGACGTGGGTCATGTCCTGACGATACGTCCGCCGATGGGAGAAGTCTTCATCCGCGCGGCTCGACCAGCGCCGACCCCTTTCCGCCAGCACTTCCTTAATGATCCGCTTAAGGCGCGAACCGGCGCATCTCCAATGAAAGCTGCGCATTGGGGAAATCTACACGATCTTTTGCCAAAATTCGCCGACTTGGGGACAGCAAGGTCGGTATCCGGCCTGTCGGCCCCAAAGGGGCCGAAAAGCATCACACAGATGCAACACACTTCGATCGGATCATCCCCAATGCAAGAATGGTATAATAGCACAAACCAAAATCAGCGGGCACTTATGTTTGGCGTTTCTACAGTTCTAATCATATTCGGCGGACTAGGGCTGATCCCCCTCGTCGTGCTTGTGTATCTACACTTTGGTAGAAACAATGGAAATGAACTATGAGCGCGAAGTTCTGGATTAATGCAGCCCTCGTTTTTTTGGTCGTCGGAACTGTATTCCCGCTGCTGAATGGAGACGGGCACCAAGCAGCTAAGGGCTTGATCGGGGGATTAAGCGTCTTGACGCTCGTGCTGACCATCTCATTTTTCGCGTGGGTCACTAAGAAGGCATACAGAAGCTTGAAATAGCCGCGCGCGCATTCTGCTGAAAGACTCCTCACCTTGGGTAGCGCTGCTGTGATTCCTTTCTCCTCAGAAAAATGGGGAAACGTGGGGTGATGACGATCGGCGGGTTGGCGTCCCACCTTTCGATCATTTGTCGCCCTCCCGCTTATGGCGCAGGCAGGCCAGTAACGGCCCGCCTGCGACCTTCCTCAGAAGCCGTAGCGGTCGCGCTCGGCGGGCGACATGCGCGCCAGCGCGGCCTCGTAGGCAACCGGATCGGCGTCGGCTAGACGATCGAGCGCGGCATAGTCGCCGCCGCCCAGGTCGCCGCGACCGCCATCGCCGCCCGGCTGATGCGCCGCCGCGCCTCCGAGCGCCGCAGCAAAGTCGGCGACGAAGAGCTTGTCGGCCTTCTCAAGCTGCGCGGTCAGACCCGAAATGATCAAGTGTGGAACGTCCGCGGGTGTGGCGAGCCCGAAAAACATTGAAGGCGAAAAGGAGCGTCGCAACAAAAGTCGCTAGTGAGCCGGCAATGGCCACGGGCTCGCCCCAGGGAAGGTTGCGGGCCAGAGCCGTTATCCCCGGCGCCATAAGGAGAAGGCCCGTGACGGCGAGGCCAAGATGAGCCGCCGCGAGTTTCGTCTGGCGTTCCGGATGGGCCTGATAGAACAGTCCGGCGAGAAACATTGAGACCCAACCAACGAGGTTGATGTGGGCATGCACAGGCGCAAGCGAAAAATCGTGAGCGGCGCCCATGTGGATGCCGAGAGCCATCCCGACGATGGCGAATATGACGCCGAAGCGCATGAACCAGGCGGAGATCATTGATATTCCTTTCAGCAGGCGGTTCTTGGGATCGATGGGAGAGTCCGACGCTTCTCAGGCGACGCGATGCACCGCTTGCCGCGGCGACGATCCTGCAGCGTCGCGCGCGCGAGCCAGCGCCTCGATCTCGTCCACGAAACGCCGCGCGCCGCCGCCTTCGTTGGCGATTGCGCGCGCCAATTTGCGGGCATTGGCCGCAAAGACGGGTTCAGAAATAACTCGGTGAACCGCCGCAGCGATTTCTTGCTGCGGAGCCGAAGGGTCGAGCCGGATTCCCACGCCGTGATATTCGATCCGCGCAGCGTTTTCATTCTGGTCGCGTCCCATCGGCATGGCGACAATTGGCGCGCCCGCACGAAGCGCGCGTAGCGTTGTCCCATGTCCGGCGTGCGTAACGACGGCGCTGGCGCGAGTCAGGATGTCGTCGTGCGATGCACCCGCGACGATTTTCACATTCGCCGGCGCCGACATTTGGAGTCCCTCCAGCGCCTTGCCCAGCGTCACGACGCCTTGGACCGGCAGATTGGCAAGGGCTCCCACAATTGCGGCCAATGTCGCGTCTTGTCCTTGATAGGTGGTGCTGAGCGAGACCAGCACGAGCGGACGCTCATTCGCGCTCGGAGCAGATAGCTTTTGCCGATCGATCCAGGCCGGCTGTTCGAGAAGCGGTCCGACATAGCGGATGAAATCCGGCAACGAGGCGACCGGCAGATCGAACGACGGCGAGGTCGCGAGAAGAAGCCGGTCAGGGCGCAGCTGATCGAGCGTGCGGGAAAGAGGCGCCAGTCCAAAACGCGTGCGCGCTTCGTTCAGCGCCGGCAGGAAGCTGTCGAACATGGCCTCGCCCATTTGGGCGATATGCTCGTGTTCGTCTCTCTCTTCAGCATTGGCGGCCGGTAGCAGGCCGGGGCCGAAGGGCGGATGGCCGGGCAAACGAAGCAGGCTGACATTCGTCGCCAGGAGCGCATTTGGCAGCCCGAGCGCTTCGGCGGCCACCATGCCCCCGAACAAGAGGTCCGAACCGATGAGCATATCAGTCGGAGCCTCTCGTGCCGCCTCCATTGCGTCCTCTGCGTAGCTGGCCGAGGGCTCGAGAAAAATCGCCTTCGCCCAGGCGCGAAAGGCCGATGCCGCGTCGGGCTGCTCCCAGTCGCGCGCGAAGCAGCTTTCGGGCGAACGATCCTTACGGTTCGGCGCGCGCCGCCAGCCTGACGCCTTGGCGCCAGTCGCCCGGACTTCATCGAGGATGCAGTCGTCGCCCAGAAATCGGACGTTATGTCCGCGTTCCACGAGCGCGCGGACAGCCGAAATCGTGGGCGGAACATTGCCGCCGCCCTCCCAGCCGAGAAACAGAATGTTCAAGCGCCGACGCGCGCTGATCATGTTCATGTCGCCCCTCCCTCAATCTTGCAGAAGTCGTGAAATCATTTCGGTCATCAGCCGCTTCGTTTCGGCGACGGATTTCTTTTGCGTTCTGCGCAGGAGAAACCAGCTCCACACGTCCGTCGCGACCAGAATCTGGGCCAGCCGGTCCGCGCGTTCGGCCCTGCCGAAAGACTTCAATCCGGGCCCAAAGGTTGTCTCCACCCAACGGCGATGGCCGGCGCGGCCGATCTCGAGCGTCGGCTCGATGTCGGGAATCCGCCCTTCGAGCGCGAGAAGGCGCATGACCATGTCGCCAGTCGCCTCATAATCGGCGACCAGCACGGCGACGGCGCCCGCCACGTCGTCGGTCGGCGAAGAGGCGCGGAGGGTCTCGATTTCGTCACCGATCCGTTGAGTAAACGCCGCCAGGAGACTGGCCTTGGCGCCAAACCGGCGAATGACCGTCTGGCGCGTCGTGTTTGCGGCCGCAGCGACATCGTCGAGCGTGATCTCGTCGTAGAATCTATCGTTCAACAATTCGCGGAAGGCGATCACGATCGCATTCTCTGTATCTTGCGTCGCGGCAGCGCGCGCGACCTGCCGATAGGCGCGCTTGTGTTGATCGTCCATTTTCATGTTACGTGATGTAACGCGAAAAATCCGATGCGTCAACAGGAGTGAACTTTGGCTTACCTCGGCCGCAAGACCGTTTGGTAGATGTCATCGAGCGGCCGAGATTTTCCGCTCGCGTTTCGGCTTGAGCGCCGCTGTCGACCGTGAAAAATCGGGCTCGCGTGCCTACATGCTTCCCGGCGGAACTCCGGAGCTGCGGGATGACAAAATCAGGCCAGACGAAATTTCCTTCTGACCCCTCGGGTCGCTTTAGCGCCGTTCATGAGCGCGAAATCCGCGGACAAACCCGTCCGGCCCCTCCGAAATCGAAGAAGGAAAGACCGGCAAGCAAGGGCCGCGTCCACAAGGGCAGGACGCGCACTTGATCTTGAGTGCGGAGGAGAATGTGCATGCACACGTCCAAGACCGTCGCGGCGCTGCTCGGACCCACGCTTGTCGCCAGTGCGGCTATGTTACTGCTCAATCTTGGCGCGATGCCTGCCATCATCGAGGAACTGTCAAAGAGCCCGATGCTCATCATCCTCGCCGGCTACGCGGCTTTCGTGCCCGGGCTCGCCATCGTTTATTTCCATAATCTCTGGAGTAGCGGCTGACCTGTGCTGATCACCGTCTTCGGCTGGCTTTCGGCGCGAACTCGGCCGACGAACGAAGGGAACTCCTGCGAGGCTCAAATCGGTGAAGGAGACGCAGCGATGAAGAGCTTTCCTTTGTCGAAGGTCTATCAGCTACTCGAACCGGGGCCCGTGGTCCTGTTGACCACGGCGCATAAGGGGCGGGCCAACGTCATGGCGATGTCTTGGCATATGATGGTGGATTTCGAGCCTCCCTTGATCGCTTGCATCGTCAGCAACCGCGACCATAGCTTTGCGGCGCTGCGGACCACGAAAGAGTGCGTCATCGCGATACCGGCGGTTGAGTTGGCAGATATGGTTGTCGCGATCGGCAACTGCTCGGGACGCGATGTCGACAAGTTCTCAGCCTTCCACCTGACGCCGCAGAAGGCGGAGCATGTTTCCGCGCCGTTGGTGGCCGAATGTTTCGCCAACATCGAATGCCGGGTCGTCGACACTCGTTTCGTCAATCGTTACTGCCTCTTCATGCTCGAAGGGGTGAAAGCGTGGATCAATGCCAAGCAAAAAGACCCGAAGACGATCCATCATCAGGGTTTTGGCAGGTTCGTTGTGGACGGGGAAACGATCCAATTGAAGTCGAAGATGCCGTGATCGTTCCCAGGGATCGAATTCTGGAGCCCGACAAATGCCAAAAATCCTTATCGGCGCGGGGATCGTTCTCATTCTCGTTGGGCTTGTATGGCTGTTCGGCGAGCGGTTTGGGCTCGGCCGACTGCCGGGAGACATCTTGATCGAGCGAGGGAATTTCCGACTTTACATCCCCATCACGACTTCCTTGATCGTGAGCGTCGTCCTGAGCTTGGCCATTTGGCTCTTCAATCGCTGATGTAAAAACTCTCGGAAATGGCTCCTATGCTAGTTTAAGGCTTTCCATGGAGGAAAACCGGCGTGCTGGAAAATGTCCGCGCGCAAGGAGTGGGAGATCGTCGCTATGAGCACTTTGAGCAAACTCGCGCTCGGCATGATGGGACGCCTTCGCCCGAAGCCCGCCCGAGGAGAAGCTTCG
Organism: Methylocystis parvus OBBP; assembly: GCF_027571405.1. Taxonomy (GTDB): domain Bacteria; phylum Pseudomonadota; class Alphaproteobacteria; order Rhizobiales; family Beijerinckiaceae; genus Methylocystis; species Methylocystis parva. Next base: position 3,791,886 of record NZ_CP092968.1, on the reverse strand, counting down.
GAGATCATCCCCTTGCCGGAGCCGCAAAAGGAAGGCGGCGTTCCTTTGATGGAGGCGCTCTCGAAGCGTCGGTCTGACCGTGAGTTTTCGAGTCAGGAATTGCCGCTGCCGCTGCTCTCGAATTTGCTGTGGGCGGCCTACGGCGTGAACCGGACAGACGGACACCGCACTGCCCCTTCGGCATTGAACGCCCAGGAGATCGACGTTTACGTCGCGCTGCCGTCCGGCGCCTATCTTTATGACGCCGCGGCAAATCAGCTACAGCTAATCGTCTCCGCCGATTTAAGGAGCATTACCGGTTACCAGGACTTCGTCGATGAGGCGCCGTTGGACTTGGTGTTTGTTGCCGACTACAGCCGAATGACGCTCGTGCCGGTCGCCTTTCGCGAAAGTTATGCGTCCGTCGCGGCCGGCGCCATCTCCCAAAATGTGTATTTATTCGCCGCGGGCAACGGCCTTGCTACGGTGATCCGAGCCTGGATCGACCGCGAGGCGATCGCCAATGCGCTCGGACTGAGCCACGACCACCAGGTGCTGCTGTCGCAAACTGTCGGTTATCCGAAAGGATGAGGCGTAACTCCTGCTCCAGATCAGATCGGCCAAGCGTCTCCAGTTTACGTCAGTGAGAAGGAATCGGAGCGAGCCTTAGACCAAGCGTCCCGCAATTGCGGATCGTCGGCGCCGGAAAGGAGTTCGCCGGGCTTGAGGAAGCCGTAAATCTGCTCGAAGGTCTGCACCTGGCCGGAGGCCGTGCGCTTGATGACGTGGCGGGGCGTGAGATCGGCTGGATGGTCGAGACCGGCGGCGGCGAGCAACTCGGCCAACGCCAAAATGGTCTCTCGATGAAACGACTCGACCCGGCTCGCTTTTTCCGAGACGACCAGGGCGCGCTGCCGGACGGGGTCCTGGGTTGCGACCCCCACCGGGCATTGGTCGGTGTGGCAGCGGAGCGACTGGATGCAGCCGAGAGAGAACATAAAGCCGCGCGCCGAATTGCACCAATCGGCGCCCAGCGCAATGACCCGCGCCATGTCGAAAGCAGTGATGACTTTGCCGCTCGCGCCGAGCTTGACATGTTGCCGCAAATTCAGGCCGACGAGCGCGTTGTGAACAAAGAGCAGCCCATCCCGCAGTGGCATTCCGACATGATCGATGAACTCAAGCGGCCCCGCCCCCGTCCCGCCTTCAGCGCCGTCGACGACGATAAAATCGGGAAAGAGACCCGTTTCCAGCATGGCCTTGCAGATGCCGAGGAACTCCCAAGGATGGCCGACGCAAAGCTTAAAGCCAACGGGCTTGCCGAGCGCGAGCTTGCGTAGCCGTTCGACGTATTCCAGCAGCCCGCGCGGGCTCGAAAATTCTGAATGGCGAGCCGGCGAAATGCAATCCCGCCCCACCGGCACGCCTCGGGCCAGAGCGATTTCCTGCGACACCTTGGCCGCCGGAAGCACGCCGCCGTGGCCGGGCTTCGCGCCCTGGCTGAGCTTGATCTCGATCATCTTGACCTGTGACTCGTTCGCCAGTTCGGCGAAACGCTCGGGGGAAAAGCGGCCGTCGGGCGTGCGACAGCCGAAGTAACCGCTGGCGATCTGTAAAATGATGTCGCCGCCATGTTGTCGATGGTGGCGGCTAAATCCGCCCTCGCCGGTGTCATGAGCGAAGCCCCCGCGCTGCGCCCCCAGATTCAGCGCTAGAATCGCATTGGCGCTCAGCGCGCCGAAGCTCATGGCGGATATGTTCATGACCGAAGTCGAATACGGCTGGAGACAGCCGGGGCCGCCGACGGTGGTCCGGAACGGCTCAGTCGCAACCGGCCTCGGCGCGATAGAATGGTTGATCCACTCGAACGATGCGGCGTTGACATCAAGCTCCGTTCCGAATGGGAATTTGTCGTTGGTTTTCTTGGCGCGCTCGAACGCCAACGTCCGCTCGCTCCGACTGAACGGCTGAGTATCAGTGTCGCTCTCGGCAAAATACTGGCGGATTTCCGGGCGAACAGCCTCAAGGAGAAAGCGGATATGCCCGACGATTGGATAATTGCGGAGTAGGCTGTGCCGCGTTTGTAGAAGATCATGCGTGCCGAGCGACACGAGGGCCGCCGCCAGCCCGAAAGGGAGCCAATAGATGGGATCGGAGAGAGAAAAAGGTAGCAGCACCATTGCCGCGATGAGCGCGACGGAATAGGCCATGTATCGTCCTATGAAGGGCAGCGACAGATAACGCATGGCGATGACGGTCTCCACTGACGGAAAGGGCGGGGCTCGGATTCTTCTATAATGCATCGCTGAGACGGCGAACAAATCACGCTAGTTGGCTCGTATCAGACGCTCGACTCCCTTCGTTCAGGTTTGGCAAATGCCGGACCCTTGAGAGAGCCCTACGTGTCGCTCTGACGGGGCTGGGGGTAAAATTCTCGCATTCGGAAATATCCGCATGAATGGGAACACGCGCGACAGGCTCCTCAAAGCGGCGCTTTTGGCGTTCGGCGCAATCTTCTTCTTAGAGCGGTTTCTTGTCTGACTGAATCGCGGGGGATTCCCGAATCGACGCGGGTCTGATTCAAGCTTGCTGCTGGCGAAGGGGGCTGGCAGGCATGTCGAAGAAGACCCTTTCGCTCGATCTTCGGGAGCGCGCGGTGGCGGCTGTTTCTGGCGGCATGTCGCGGCGGCAGGCGGCGGAGCGTTTCGGCGTCTCCGCGGCGAGCGCGATCCGATGGTGTCAAAGGCAGAGCGAGACCGGTAGTCCGGCCTCCTACAAGCGCGGCGGGGATCGCTGGTCGGCGCGCATCGACGCGCATAGCGGCCTGATCCTCTCGCTCGTCGAAGGGACCTGCGACATCACGCTGAAGGAGCTCCAGTCGCAGCTCGCCGCGCGCGGGCATCGCTTCAGCATCGGCGCGCTGTGGCGCTTCTTCGCCCGCCACAACATCACGTGGAAAAAAAGACCGCCCACGCGAGCGAACAGGACCGCCCGGACATCTTGAAGCGCCGGGAGGCTTGGTTCGAGAGCCAGCTCGATCTCGATCCGGAAAAGCTTGTCTTCATCGATGAGACCTGGGCGAGCACGAACATGGCCCGCAAGAACGGACGCGCCCCGAGAGGCAAAAGGTTGCGCGCCAGCGTTCCGCATGGGCACTGGAAAACCACGACCTTCGTCGCCGGGCTGCGGCTTTCCGGCCTGTCGGCGCCGATGGTTCTCGACGGCCCGATCAACGGCGTCTGGTTTCAGGCCTATGTCGATCAGGTTCTGGTCCCCACGCTCGCGCCGGGCGACATCGTGGTGATGGACAATCTCGGCAGCCACAAGGGCGCCGGCGTGCGCAAGGGGATCGAGGCCGCTGGCGCGACGCTGCTTTACCTGCCGCCCTACAGTCCCGATTTGAACCCGATCGAGAAGGCCTTCTCCAAGCTCAAAGCGCTCCTGCGCAAGGCCGCCGAGCGCAGCGTCGATGCTCTGTGGAACAGGATCGGCGCCTTGCTCTGCGAGTTCACGCCAACTGAAGGCGTCAACTCCTTCGCCGCCGCAGGCTATGAGCCGCTTTGAGAGGAAACCGCTCTAGTATACCCGCTCGGGCTGGTTTGGCCGTCGGGGTGTGGCACGGCGGAGAAGGCAAATATTATTTCCTAATGATTTGCGGGATTTATGCCGTGCTCGGCGCCTACCTGATCCTCGCGGCCCGGAATCCTTCAGAGAACCGGAGCCTTATCTCATTCGCCATCTGATCGAGCGTCGTGCACGCCGGGATCATGGCGGCCGAGGCGATCTTTGACGAACACGAGAGAGGCCACTTTGTCGGCGACGTGCCCGCCCTCCTGCTTGTAGCCTCCGTGCTATGGTTCCTGTCGCCGGCGAAGCGAGAGGAGCCGGGCCCGACGGAGGGACCACCATAATGGCCGACTATGGTTCTGCGCCCTTTCTGTAGTCAGCCGTGCAGGTCCCTTCACGAAATAATGCGTCGTCATGCCTGAGCAGTGAAACGTCGCACAGGGGTCGCACTCAGACTTATGCCTCGCTGGGAAGACCTAGTTTATGCGGCGTTTTCTCCACGGTCGCCGCCCGCGACGCTCAAGCGCCCTGGGTGAGCGACCGGCGCTAAATGTGATCCTTGGACAGATTTGATCAAGAGGGTGAGCGGATTCTCGCCGCCGGAAACTTCGACGCGTTCGCGGAACATACCGAGATGTTTGCCGACCAACTCCAAGGCGCGCAGCTTGTCGGCCAGACGAACCTTACGGATGACGCCGCCTTCATTACCACCTAGCTCGACGACATCGAAACTGGCCAGTGCCGCCGCCGTGTCGCCATCGAGTTCGGAGATTTGCTTGAACGAACCGTCGTTGTTCAACGCCTTCCTAATATCAAAGAAGGCGACTTTCACGAGTTCGCGCAACACTCGATCAGCGTCGACTTCGGTTCGAGCCGCTCGCTCTGCCATCGCCTTGTCGATCGCATCAACTACCTGAGCGTTTCTGAGCAGGCGAGCGGCGTTGACCTCCGCGGAATTGCCTCGCGCGGTATATCCGGCGCGACGATAGGCGGCTGCAGCGTTGAGGTCCACCAAGTAATGGCGGACGAACTCTTCCTGTTTGCGGGTGAGTGTCTTTCCAGCGGGCATGGTTCTGTCCTTTCCGATCTCAGCAATGGATATCCCGGCAGCGCCTTGCTCAACAGAGGTTTTCGTGTTCACGATTGTGGTTCTTGGTCGTCAACACTCGACTCCTCGACCATGGTAGCGTCGAAGACTGGCGCCGGCTCTGAGCCATCCACAATCACGGCATTTTCAACGCTCACGAACGGCAGGTCTTCCGCATCGGGGACCGTAGCGGGCGCCGCCTGCGGTCCGGCGAGGCGGTAGCAGGTTGTGGGCTTCCCGCCTGTCGCGCGCGGGATGCTTGCGGCCGCAATATCGCCGCCGGCGAGAAGGGTGGCGATCGCCTCGGCAAATTCGCCATTGGGGGTGCGCTGGGCCACCTTCCTCCTCAATTCGTTCCGCGGCATGTCGCCGTCCGCCAGCGCGGCGAGGATACGGGATGCGAGGGTTGCGCCCACAGCCTCGGGCGTCGCCTCCTGGCCCTCTGCCTCGAACATCACGAGGGGCCCGACCATGCGCTCGATTTCGGCGTGGGGGTCGTCGATGCGGCGTGCATCGTAGCAGGCGCGCTGAACCTCCTGGCCATTCCCGGCCCGTTGGAACCGGACGAAGCGAACCGCATCAAAGGGGCGAGCTCCATCACATTCCCCTATAGATAATTCATTATAGGAGATCGTGACGGAGCTCTGGTTTGTGATGCGGTTCGCTCCCCTTGCCCTCTGTAGCGCCATTCGCGCCGCCCCGGCGGTCCTCCAAAGCATCGGATAGGCCATCGCCGCGCTGGTCCCGTCCTCGAAGGCGACGCCGCCCTCGGCCAGCATCTGATCGGTGGGGCTCGGCCACAGAGAGTCGTCCGGAAGGAACTCATCCACCGGCACCGGCAGGATCGCGTCACCGAGCACGAGGATCTCGACGGGATCATCCGGTTGCCGGTTCACGCCCCTGCCTCGCCCTATAGCCTGCACGAGTTCGCCGATGCAAATGCGCTGCCGCATGCGCTCGGCTATGGGGTCCGGGTGAATATCCGTTTCCGCGAGGACGCGCACCAAGCTATTGCCCTCGCGCTTCAAGCGATAGGCGTCGCCACGGCCATACCACTCGCCGTTTGTGGTCTCAGGTGCAGCCCCGGTCATCGCACCGGCCATTCGCTCGACCTGCTGCGGCGCCGGCATGGGGCGGCCGAGGATCACGACAAGGCGCACGTCGCGCCATTCGTCGTGCCCGGCTATCGCGCCAAAATGTCCGACATTGACGTCTGGCGGGAACTGCATCGCCTGCACGACGGCCTTATTGCCGATCACCAGCAGTTTCCCCCCGAGCTCCCGCTCCCGCTTCAGGCTGATGGCGTGCACCCGACGTCTCGCCCGAGCGGCGGTCTCGGCTCTCGCCGCGTGCTTGTCGTCGCTCGGCGCGTCCGGATTAGCTGGCGAATTCAGCGCGGATTGAGCCCCATGTGACTTCGGCGGCTCGAGTGAGCTCTTTGCCCATGACTTTCCGGTCGCCTGTCGAACGACCTGATTGGCGGCGCTCACGTCGAACTGCCCCAAGTTCACGATATTGGGCCAGAATGGTCGCACCAGCTCTACATCGAGCACGGCGTCTATTAGAAGAGTCGGAACTCGCCAATCCTCATTGATCGAGGCGAGCCCGCTTACGCGCAGCACGCGCACGCCGTCCTCTTTGCGGCGGACGATGGCCAGGCGACCAGAGGCTTCAGGGCCTCCGCGGTTCATAAGGTCGGCGACGGCCTTCCAAATTAGCATCAGCGGATGCAGGGAAGCGTTCTCTATGCGCTCCCGCCAGTTTCCTTCGTTCTGCTTACGTCGCCACTCTTGGAGTTCTGCGAACGGTCCTGTTTCATTGTCGAATCCAACGGCATGGAGGGCCGCTCGTTTAAGCGGCCCGTCAGGAGAACGAGTAACCGCCCATGCCAGTCGTCCGCGTATATCGCGGAGGCGCTCGCCATCCATGGCAGGCGGGACCGGCTGGGAACACATCCAGGACAATTCGACCTCGATCCCGCTCCCCTCGACGCCGATCAGCCCGGCCTGCCAGGGGCTCTCGTCCACCACGATCGCCGCGACGCCGCGCCCCTCGATCGCAGGCGGGAAGGGATGAAACAGGATTTGATGCGAGACGACCCACAAATCCGCATCGGCATCAAATTGATCGCGATAGGCGCAAGCATACAGGTAAGCGCAGGGGTGTTCACCGCCCGGGCCTTTTCCCAGGCAGACTTCCTCGTTGATCTGGGCAAAGTGCTTTTGTGCGAGGCGAACGGATTCAATGTCTGCACACATTTTCTCGCCGTTTTCACCGCCCGGCAGATCGGCCTCTCGGCCGCGCCAGACCTCGGCTTCAAAGCTGAGGCCAGCCTGCTCCGTCATCTCCCTGAATCGAGCCGCGACTTCGTCGGAAAGCCTGTGCTCCGGCACCGCGATCACGATCGCGCGGTTGTCGCCTGCCGCTCGCAGTCTCACCAGCGTGCGCCGTGCATGGCGCAGGGCCGCCTCGGTTTTTCCTACCCCGACGGTGATCCCGAGCGCATGGACATGTGGCGGACCTACGTAATCTATTCTCACTCCGTCGCCATCATCAGCTTTATTGGCACTCGGTTCATCAGTCTCAGCCTCTCCCGCCTTCTGCGCTTCCACCAAATCAAAAAAGTTTCTGACTCGCTCGTCGACTTGTGCGCGTGCGTCGTCGATGGAGATAAACTGAGTCACATCATCCGAGTCGATCGCCACCATGTGGATGCGTTCGCGGACGGCGGCAAGTCCGCTTTCTTTGACGAGGTCATTGAAGTCGCGCTTATCGCCGCGCCTGATTTCGAAGGGCGTCGCCTCGCGGACGTCGATGCCTTTCGCGCGTAGCGCGCGGAGGGCGGACCTGACAGAATTCCCGCTGGGGGAAATGCGCTTGTCGTCGTCTTTGCACAAAATCACGCGGCGTCCGGCGGGCGCCATCCTTTCGGCACGGCGCAACCCCCCGAGCAGGATCAGCGTCTCGTAGCCCGTCGCGGCCCATATGGTCAGACCCGTCTCCGGGCCTTCGCAGATACAGACCGGCCCGTTGGCGGGGCCTGGCAGACGGACAGCGCCGTTTCCCACCGGGCCGATCGATGTCTTCGCGCCGCCCTTGTCGGGCCAGCGGGCGACGTCTTTCTTGCCGTCCGGCGTGACAGCGATCATTTGCGCGGCGACGACCTCGCCATCGTCCTTCGTGACGGCGCAAATGACGGCGCGCTCTCCTTCATGCCAGCGGAAAGCGTCGGGAAAAGCCGCGACGTCAATGCCGCGCGTCTCGCGCAGATACACTTCGCCAGGCGTTCCCTCAATCGGTCGTGCTTCGGCGAATTTTCTTTTCGCGATGGCGGCTCTTTTGGCGTCCTCGGCGGCCTGTCGGGCGGCTTCGCGCGCCTCTCGCTCTTGGCGCTCCCGGCGGAGCATGTCGGATTTGCGGGGCTCTGGGGCGTGACCTTCGCCCCACCCGAGCCAGTCGCACGCCCACTGGACGGCGCCGGCGAAATCCCTAACTGCATACTTGCGGATCAGGTGAAAAAGGTCGCCGCCTTCCTGTGCTTCATGATCATAGTAGAGCCCGCGTTTGCGGCCTGTCAGCGCAAGGGCAAACGAGCCCTTACGACCCCAACGCTTTGCCCGCCGGTTGCTCAGGCGGCGGTTCGGCTCCGCGCCCAACAAATAGGAGACAAGTTCGACGGCGCGATCATTCAACGCATCACGGATAAGCGGCAGGTCTCGACGCCGATCCTGCCGATCATTCTCGCTCTCGCACTCATGCGACGAAGTCTGTCGGTGGACGGGCCCGTCGTAGTCGTCAGTCGAGCGCTTGGCGGACATAGCCGGCTTCTCTCGAAGCGAGAAGCGGCGCTAAGCGGCGGAAGTCGAGCGGCGGGCGGAGCCGATCTTGGCGAGCGCCCATTTGTCCAGGGCCTCGCGCGTGTAGAGCACGATCCGGCCGGCCTTGTGATATTCCGGGCCGTCACCGGTCACGGCCGCCTTCGCCAGGGTGCGCGCGGCGCCGAAACCGTATTTCTCGGAGAGGTAGCTGCCGGCCTGCTTGCGGCGCAGGTAGCGCGGCGGCTCGCCGGCCACGGAATCGAGGGTCGATTTTCCAGAGACGGATGACGGCGGCGGAAGGGCCATGGGGAAACCTCCAAGACGATGGAGGCTCCCAATTATCCCCAGTAGCTCCCGAACTGAGGGATGTTAACTTGGAGTTTTCGGTGCGTTTGCAACCGCCGAGGTGCGCGCAAGCCTTTTATGCTGGCGATTTCTGATATATTTCATCACTCGGTTGAACCGCTCAGCTCTCCCCAAGATTTCGTAGTCTCCCCCCTCGCTTCTTGCTCTCTCGAGTTTCGCCTGCTCGCGCAGGGTGTGTCTGCCTTCCGAGCTTGCCTTGTAAGCTACCCATGCCGCGCTTGCCGCCGCCGCCATCGTCTCATCGGTCGCTTCTCCATCGCGGCCGATATGTAGTCTGCATTCCGCGGGGACTTGATCTTGTATGCCGTGCAAAAGGGACACAACAGGCGAAGCGCCTTCCAACGTGCCCCGCTTATTTACCGTGTAAGGTAGGCCGTATGATCGCAACGCCAAGATCAGGCGCACGACCATCTTATCCCATTCGACTGGCTTTTTCCTGTTTGGAGCCATGTCGTGGACTGTCATGTTCGCCAACAGGGCGTTCGATGCGGAGATGATCTTTTCCGGCGTTTCAAGGAAATTCGCCAAGCCACATTCATCATCGAGCAAGGCATCGCCGAACAGGTAACATTGAAGCAGGACGTCTCTGGCCGCCTTATGCGCAGGATTGCGCGGCGTCTTGGCTAATGCGGCGGTGGGAAAGGGCGCTCTTGTGATCTTCTCAAGATAGGCGATTGCGTCACTCGCGTAAGACTTGTTCCTGTCGCAGTGGAAAAACCACAGATAGTCGTCGACGATGTCCTTGATCTGGTCGCGCAAGGCTTGGGGAAGCTCATGGCCGTAACCGCGCTCGATCTCTATCCAGTCATTAGCCTTCGGCTCGAAGGTCGGCGCATGTTCCGGCTCGCTGTAGAACGTCGAGCGCGATTTGCGCGGTTTGCGCGATAATTTGACGTTGCCGCCCTCGCCGCCGAAGTTCGACGGACTTACCTTTTTCATTTGTTGCCGCCCGACTTCCTGAGCGGGACGACATCGCCGCCTTTGTTTCCCTCCATCGCCGCCGCGATCGTCGCCCCGATCGTGTCGACCGCGCGCCGCAGCGGGTCAGCGTCCAGATGGGCGTAGCGTGCGGTCGTCGCCGCCTGGGTGTGCCCGAGCAGCTTGCCGATGATTGGCAGTCCGAGCGATGCGCCGGCACCAAAGGAAGCAAAGCTGTGGCGAAGATCATGGATGCGAACACCCTTTAGACCGGCGGCTCGGCAAACAGCCGCCCACGGCTTCTTCAGGTCCGCGCGCGGCGCGCCTTCCTTCGCCCCGGCAATGATGTGCGGGTTGCCCTCGATCCGCGGCAGGCTCGCGAGCACTTCTTGGGCAGCGGCCGAGAGATAAATTGGCTTGCGGCCTGTCTTGCTGTCCGAGAGGAAGATGACGCCGCGTTCCATATCCACTTCGGACCATTTGGCGTCGAGGATTTCTCGCAGCCGCGCGCCGGTGAGGATCAAGAGCCGGATGGCGCCGACGGCGAAGGGGTCCAACATAACGCGCCTATTTTCGGGCTTGGCCGCATGCTTCGCATTCGGCTTCGCCTCGTCGACCTCATAGGGCAGACCAACGGTTTCACCGTCCGCGAGGGCCGTTCCGAGACGGGCCAATTCGTCGGAGGTCAGAAAGCGCTCACGACCCTGCTCTCTGTATTTCTGGAGGCCCTTCGTTGGGTTATGCCCCTCGGGAACAAGGCCCCGCGATGCACCCCAGGTAAACACCTTGCCCCAGACTGCAGCCGCCCGATTTGCTGCATAGGGCCGATCGGCCATGCGTGCATGGAGCGAAGCGACCTGCGCGCGCGATAGCGCCTCCGCCTTCACGCCGCCGTGAGCACGGCGAAGCTCGCCCAGCGCAATCCGATGGCTAACAGCGGTGCCAGGCTTCACCATGGTGGCGACGTATTGCTCATCGAAGAGAGCCAGAAGATCGCCGACCGTGAGGGATTTACGTCGCTCTGTCTTCTCGGTGGCCGGGTCAGCGCCTAGACGCACTTGCGCCAGCATTTCAGCCGCCGCGCGTCGCGCTTGGTCTGGAGTCAGCGCTCCCACCTTGCCGAGGGTAACGCGGCGCTTGGTCACGGCGCGCCCGCCACCATGGGGGCGATATTCCACTACCCAGCTTTTTGAGCCAGTCGACGTGACGCGCACGCCAAAGCCCGCGAGATCAGGGTCGTAATAGAAATCAGGGGCAGAACCCTGAGCCGGTTGGATTGCATCGACGTTACGCTTCGTGAGCTTGAGAGCCGGCATCTTCGCCTCGCCATGTAGCCACCATGTAGCCACGGAAAATCAATCTCAGGGTATGACCAGAAATCAGAATGAACCGTTATACACTGATCTGCAAGGGCTTTATGTATCATCGGAAAACCTAGGAAACCTGCGGGAACTATAAATCATAACAATGGCATTGAAGAGGTCGTCGGTTCGATTCCGTCTGGCTCCACCAATAAAAACAATAAGTTAGACGGCAAAAACCGCCACAAACAAGCCCCTTGATTAGCTCGTGTCGCCACGGCGCGAGATTTTCGCCTCCCGCTGCGGCGCTCACGCTGCAGGCTTTGGCCTCCATTGCCCGGCCGGCGCGCAAGCCATGCGCCGGTGAAGCGGTGAGCAGGCCGGACGCGCATCTGATCGCGACGGTGGCCGCCGGGCCGAGCAGCAAGAGCAGTCGCCCGCGCATAACCTCAATGCGATCCCTGTATGGGGCAACTCAGATCGCCTTCCTTGTCGCCGCAGGTCAAATAGGATTTGAAATCGCCGACGCGCTTTCGCGTCAGGCCTTCGAGGCACATTGCGTAGATCATCGGATAGGCCGTGCCGCCTGTCACGCCTGACGAAGAGAATGCGCATTCGGCGTCGCGAAACGCGACCCAGGCGCGTTGAGCGGAGACCAGCCGCTTCCCCGTGTCGGCGTCATCGCTCAGCCGGCGTTGCAATTGGCGGAAGGACGCGTTCAGTTCATTGTCGGCGGCATGAAAGGCTTTGGCCGCGCATTCGTTCATATCGGCCTGCGCCGTCGCTTTGTCCATGCACGCGTCGGCATGGGCGGGAGTGAGCAATAGTCCTGAAAAAATGACGGCAAAAACGAGACGAGGCATAGCGTCGCTCCTGGCGCGATTCGAACTCCGGCGGCGTGAACGGAGCCCCGAAATTCGCCTGCTTTGCGCCCGAGAATGTCGGCGGCTCGAAAAGCCTTGCCTCATGTTTTGTGGAATGGCAACGCTTCTCCGGAGTCGACAAACGGAAGGGGACCTTCTGACCCGCGCTCACGAAACTATCCAACTTTCCGTATTGGTTTGGCGTCTTCTTCTCGTGGGATCAACCAAGGCGGTCGCCGATCCGATGATGAGACTCACGAGGCCCAATTTGGCGCCCATCCCGCTCGCCATGGCCAAATCGTTGTAGAAAAAATTGGCGCTTATCGTCTCCATGCAACAGGCGATCAAATCGCTCGGCTCCATGGCGACCGTCTCTTGACACTCGCGATTCCGCCCCTCTACCATCGCGAAGATGATGAACTCCAGGGGACAGCGGCGACCTTCGGCGCGCGAAGCAGTCGCGTGCGCCTTGCTCTGCCTGTTCTTCCTCCAGGGATTGTTTCCCACGGCCGCTCGGCTCATAGCGGCCTCGCAAAATTTCCACGTAGAGTTCGGCGTCCATCTCGCCGACGGCTATTGCTCTCCGAGCCGCGACGACGGCGGGGACGTTCCTCCCGGCCACGCGCACGATCATTCTGATTGCTGCATTTTGTGCAAGCAGGCGGCGCATGACGCCTCACTATTGTTCGTCGGCGCGCTCCTGTCATTTCTCCCTCTTGTGGAACCGCAGCCGAGCAGCGCCGCGATTGCCGCCGCCGCGGACGAAATGGAGCGACAGCGGATCGGCTGGGGCAGCTCCTGGTCGCCACGCGCGCCGCCTGCATCTGTCTGACAAGTTAATATCGTCACCAGACGCATTTCCACCCGCTGGCGCCGTAGCCAACGCGCCTCGGCCTCCCCTATCTCCGCTCGACATTTCTGCGCGCCGCTTTCCCAGCCCGGGGAAGAGGCGAGGAAAAGTCATCGAGCAACAAATCATGGACATTTCGCATGTCCGACCAGGATCGAGATTCCCTTCGTGACGTGATCGCGCGCCATGCGCGAGACGTCCTGCGTTTTCTGACGCGGAGGGTGGGCGCGGACAACGCGCCCGACCTCGCTCAGGAAACCTTTCTCCGCGTTCTGCGTCACGCCGAACGCGGCGCCGTCGTCAATCCCGCCGCGCTGCTGCACGCCACGGCCGCCAATCTCGCCAGGGATTATGCGCGCCGCCGAAGAACGGAAAACAAATATGTCGTGGCCGGATTGACGGTCGACGAATTGCTGGGCCCCGCGCCCTCGCCCGCCGCCCGTCTCGAGGCCGAGGAATCCGTCTCGAGGTTTTTTGCCGCCCTGGACGCCTTGCCGCCCCGCTGCCGGGAGGTTTTCATCATGCGCAGGTTCGAGAACCTGCATCAGGAGGAGATTGCGCGCCGGCTCGGCATTTCGCGCAATATGGTCGAGAAGCACTTGCGCGCCGCATTCAAGGAGCTGAAACAGGCGCTAAAATGATCCTGCGAGGGAATCCTCTTTTCCCCGCGCGTCGCGTCTTATATGGGGCCGTCAGGCGCGAGATAGGCCGTCCGGGCGTAAGGTCATAAGGGAAAGACAAAACCAGCCGATGCCTGAACGAGAGCCTGACGATCCCGACGCATCCGACCGCCTCGATCTCGCCATTCAGTGGTGGGTTCGCATCGACGGCGGCGATTTGTCTCCGTCCGAACTGGCCGCGTTCCGCGCCTGGCTCGCGAGCGACCCGAAGAACGAGGCCGCATTCGAGGAAGCATGTGAATTCTGGGGCTCCTGGCAATCCCTGCCCCGGCCGGCCGTGCGGGCCTATCTTTCCTCCAGAAGGCCCGTGCGCAGGCGTGAACGACTCTGGGCGGCGGCGCTCGCCGCGGCGTTCGTCGCGCTCTTTCTTTCTTTCGACGAGCTTTGGATTTTATGGCGCGCGGACATCCGCACCGGCGTCGGCGAATTCAGAACCGTCACCTTGCCGGACGGATCACACGCGCATCTGAACGCCGTCACGGCGCTGGCGCTCGACTATTCCGGCGACAAGCGGCGCCTGACCCTGCTGAGCGGCGAAGCCTGGTTCGAGGTCGAAAAAGACCCCAGCCGCCCCTTCATTGTCGAGGCCGCCGGCGGGACGGTCACCGCGCGCGGCACGGCCTTCGACATCGCCACCAATAAGGCGCGGACCGAGGTCACCGTGACCGAGCACAGCGTGGAGGTCGCGGCCGAAGGATCGAATGTCGTTGTCGACTCGGGACGTCAGACGGCCTATGGGCCGAGCCTGCCGGCCCTCCCTCCCTATGAGGTGGACTTCGAGCGCGTGACGTCCTGGCGGCGCGGCAAGCTCATTTTCAAGGATAAGCCGCTCGGCGACGTGATCGCCGCTCTCGGCCGCTATCATCATGGCCTTATTCTCGTCGCCGGCTCGGAGGTCCGGGACCGGAGAGTCACCGGGGTTTTTCGTGTTGATCAGCCGCTTGAGGCGATCCGGGCGATTGAAGCCTATCTCGGCGTGAAGTCCACGCATCTTTCGGATTATCTGATCCTTCTGCATTCGTGACAAAAATATCACATTGAGCAAATTCTCATTTCTGCCGACTCCTGTTTTTCGAGCCTCCGCGTCTTTGGGGACGGGTGAAACGCCCACGCCAAAAAACGAGGAGGCCAAGATGGCGGGAACGAAAAAACTCATAGTCGGACGCGGAAAACCGGCGGCGACCGCGACGGCGGTCGCGCTGTTCATCGCCGGCTCGTCAGCCCTCGCCATCGACAGTTCGCCGGCAAGGGCGCATGTCTCCGCGCAGGCATATGACATTCCCGCCGGCTCGGTGGCGGATGCGCTCAACACGCTGGCCGATGAAAGCGGCGCTCAGCTCCTCTATGACGCAGCGCTCACCCGTCATCTGAAGACGGGCGGCGTCGCCGGCAAACGCACGCTGGACGCCGCATTGCACGAGCTGCTGGCGGGAACCGGCCTCACCTACAAGATCGACCCGGGCAGCCGATCGGTCTCTATTATATTGGCCCAAGCCAACACCGGAACGCGCAACGACGCGAGCGGCGCGCGCGCCCTGCCGCCGATCGAAATCAGCGCCGCGCGTCGAACGCACGCGGCGACGCCTCATCCGCGTGTCACGACACCGGCGCCGGTGGCGGAGCAGGCGCCGCCGAACTGGAACATCAGCCAGCCTGCCGGCGTCGCGACGACCATCGACAATCCTGTCTCCGAGCGAGCCACGACCAACGACACCGCGAGTCTTCTCCGCGACGTGCCCGGCGCCTTCGTCTATAGCGCCGGCGGGGTTTCCAGCCTTCCCGTGCTGGACGGACTCGCCGACGACCGCTTGCATGTCACCGTCGCCGGCATGCCCATATTGTCCGCCTGCGCCAATCATATGAATCCGCCGCTCTCTTACATCGACCCGTCTCATGTGGGGAAGATCAAGGTGTATTCCGGCGTTGTTCCGGTGAGCTCCGGCGGCGACAGCATTGGCGGGACGATCCAGGTCGATCCGCCGGCTCCCGCCTTTGCTTCCATCGGCCAGCAAATTCTGACGAAAGGAGAGGTCGGCGCTTTCTATCGCAGCAATGGCGACGCCTATGGCGGCAACCTCTCGGCGACCGCCGCCACTGAAAATTTCAGCGTTAGATATGATGGATCATATTCACGGTCTGAAGACTACTATGCCGGCGGCGATTTCAAGCACTCCGGACCAGCCTTTGCCTGGACGAGCAATACGATCCCCTTCACGAGGTTCGGCAGTCTGACGCCGTGGCTGAGCGGCAGCCAGGTCGGCTCGACCGCCTATCAGGCGCAGAACCATGACGTCTCGATCGCTCTGCGGCACGAGAATCATCTGTTCGAATTCAACCTCGGGTTCCAGCACATTCCCTATCAATGGTATCCCAACCAGCGCATGGACATGACGGAGAATCGCAGCATCCATGGCAATATTCGCTACACCGGACAATATGATTGGGGCTTGCTTGAAGGTCAGGTCTACCATCAGACCGTTCGGCACATCATGGATTTTGGGGAAGACAAGCAATATTATTATGGAAGCTTTAGAACCATTCTTGCTCCTGGCATGCCGATGGATACAAAGGCCCAGAATACGGGAGCGAAACTAACGGCGACCATCCCCCTGCTGGATCGACATATGGTGAGAGTCGGCGGCGAATATCAGCAGTATCGCTATAACGAATGGTGGCCGCCGTCCCCCGCCATCCTCCCTCCCGGGTGGGCGGTCGGCGGAATGGCGCCGGATACGTTCATCAATATCAACAACGGCCAACGTGACCGGTTCGATGTCTTTGGCGAACTGGAGTCGCGATGGAATGCGCAATGGCTGACCCAGCTCGGCGTCCGCAGCGACACCGTCGTGATGAACGCCGGCCCCGTGCACGGCTATAATTCATATTACGACACGCCGCTGTACCCGGTCACGAACTTCAACAATTCTGACCGAGGCCGTACCGACCAGAACTGGAACGTCACCGCGCAAGCGATTTATACGCCGGGCGTTACGCAGACATATTCAGTCGGCTATTCGATGAAGAGCCGTTCGCCAAATTTGTTCGAACGCTACACATGGTCGAACAGCCTGATGGCCATGGAGATGATCGGGTGGTTCGGAGATGGGAACTTCTATATTGGCAATCTGGCGTTGAAACCGGAAGCCGCTCACACGATCAGCGCCACTGCGGATTGGCATGACGCGATGGGGGAGAAGGGTTTGAAATTCACGCCCTATTTTACCTATGTGTCCAATTACATCGACGTCCAGCGCTGCCCGAGCTGGGTGTGCGGGACATCACTGATGTATAATCCCTATAACACGTTCGGCTTCACTGCGCTCCAGTTCGTCAATCAAAACGCCCGCATTTTTGGCGCGGATCTTTCGGGGCATGTATCGCTGGTTAAGGATACCCCGCTCGGCAATTTCACCGCGAAGGGCATTGTCAGCTACGTCAACGGCCAGAACACGATCACCGGCGGAAATCTTTATCAAATGATGCCGGTCAATATGAAACTGTCTCTCGAGCAGAAGATGGGCGGCTGGACGAATTCGGTCGAGGCGCAGTTTGTCGGCGCCAAGAAAAATATCGAGCAGGTCAGAAATGAGGTGAAGACAAGCGCCTACGCCTTGTTCAATCTGCGCAGCAGCTACGAATGGAAGAATGTTCGCGTTGATGTCGGCATAGAGAATCTGCTCAATACACTGTACTATCTGCCATTGGGCGGAGCCTATCTGGGTCAGGCGGCGACAATGTCCGGACCCCTGCCCGTAGCGCCGGCCTGGGGCATTGCAGTCCCCGGGATGGGGCGTAATTTCTACGTCGCGACGAACGTGAAATTCTGACGCGATTTTATCGCCGCCGGCCAGGCGGCCGCACGCCGCCTGGCCTTTTGAGGGTTCGCAACGAGACGGAGCCGACAAAGCTCAACGCCATTCTCCGACAGCCTGTGAAGACCAATGAATAAAAGCAAATTTTCCGACGCCGAAAGAGACGTGTTGCTTGCGGTCAAAGGAGTTGGCCCAAAGGTCGTGGAGCGTTTCGAGCAACTTGGAATTTGCACGCTGCGAAAGCTCGCGAGGCAAGACGCGCGAGCGATCTGCGAGCAGACGGCGTCGCTTGTCGGCGCCACATGCTGGAAGAACAGCCCGCAAGCGCGGAACGCCGTAGCCGCAGCCATTGCCGCCGCGCAGGCGAGCGTTGATATGATCGGAGGCTGACTGCCCGGCGCCTCCTCCTTCGGCGCGGCCCCAACGAATAGTTTCGCGCTACTTTTGTTGCGGTCGCGCTATCTCCCTTTTAACTCATTGGGTGCGGTCGGGCGCCGATCCCTGGCGGGGTCGGCGTATCGGTGACGGCAACTGTCAAATCTGTTTATAAGAGCTCTACCGCGCCTTGGTATGGTTCAGCCCCAGCCAGATAGGTGAAAGTGAATCGGCTCGAGCGGGGGTGCGCTTGGCGGTAAGCATCAATTTTCCGGTTTATAGCGATGCGCTCGTCGTCCTTGGGACGGCTGGCGTCGTCGTGCCGATGGTGCGCTATTTCGGCCTCAATCCGGTACTCGGCTATCTTGGGGCCGGCATGCTTCTGGGTCCTTTGGGCCTTGGCTCCTTTATCGAGCGGCTGCCTTTTCTTTATTGGATCACGGTCGTCGATCCCGAAAATATGCGCGGGATCGCGGAACTCGGCGTGGTGTTCCTGCTTTTTTTCATCGGCCTCGAACTCTCCTTCGCGCGCCTGATGTCGATGCGTCGGCTTGTCTTCGGCCTTGGCGGCCTGCAATTTTTGCTGACGACCGCCGCTCTCTCGCTCATCATCGCAGCGACGGGTTATACGGCTTCCATTTCACTGATTCTGGGCGCCTTTCTCGCCTTGTCTTCAACGGCGATCGTGCTTGAAATCCTTGCGGCGCGCGGCGAACTGACGAGCGGAACGGGGCGAGCCTGTTTTGGCGTTTTGCTCGCGCAGGATCTCGCCGTCATACCGATCCTGATGTTCGAATCGATACTTGGCGCGAACGGAGCCGGGCCGCTGCCGCTGACCGTGGCCAAGGCGCTGGGCGACGCCGGCGCGGCGATAGCCGGGATTGTCATCGTCGGCCGAGTAGTGCTGCGACCGCTATTCAGGCTCGTCGGCGCCCTGCAGTCGCACGAACTGCTGATCGCGGCCGTCCTATTCGTAATCATTGGCACGGGCGTTCTCGCCGCGGCTGCGGGTCTGTCGATGGCTCTCGGCGCTTTCGTCGCCGGCCTGTTGCTCGCTGAGACCGAATATCGCAAAGCGCTCGAGGCGATCGTCGAGCCCTTCAAAGGTCTGCTGCTCGGCCTGTTTTTCTTTACCGTCGGGATGGGCATCGATCTGCGTGAGATCGTGCGCGATCCGCTCGCTATTTTGGCTCTTGTCTGCGGCCTCATCGCGCTGAAAGCGTCCATTACCGCCGCGCTGGCGCGCGCCTTCGGTCAGCCCTGGCGCGTCGCGCTTCAGACCGGACTGCTGCTTGGCCCGGGCAGTGAATTCGCCTTTGTAGCCGACGGGCTTGCGGTGTCGCTTGGTTTGATCGACGCAGACCTTGCGGGTTTCATTCTGGTGGTCACGTCGCTGTCTATGGCGCTAATTCCGCCGCTCGCGCATGCTGGCGACTGGTTCGCATCGATCATAGACCCGCAATCGCCGCCCCACCCGGCGCCCCCGCCCCCGCCCGACGGACAAAAGCGGCGGGCGATAATCGTCGGCTATGGGCGCGTCGGCAAAGTCGTCACAAGTCTCTTCGACGAGCATCAAATACCCTATGTCGGGACGGAGATTGATCCGGAGCTGGTGACGCAAGCGCGGCGCAGCCGTCGCGACGTTTATTACGGCGACGCCAGACATCCCGCTTTTCTTAAGGCCTGCGGGTTAATGGACGCGTCGGCGCTCATCGTAACGATTGGCGCGCAGGCGACCGTCGACGCCATCCTTGAAGGCGTCAGACAGCTCAGACCCGATATGCTCATCGTCGCGCGCGCCAAGGACACGGAGCATGCGCGCCATCTCTACAAAATCGGCGTCACAGACGCCGTTCCGGAAACGGTCGAGGCGAGCCTTCAATTGGCCGAGGCCGCGCTCGTCGGCCTCGGCGTGCCAACCGGAAAAGTGCTCGCGTCGATCCATGAAAAGCGGGACTGTTTCCGCGCCGAGTTGCGCGAGGCGGCGGAGAAAAATATTTCCGCGACTCCGACGCTGTAGCGCTCTGGCGGCCAGCACGCGCATTGGCGCTCCCATCCCGCCTCGACAGCGACGCCCACGCGGGCTCGTGCGTTTTTCTATTGCACAGCTTGAAACCGCAGGGGGCGTCGCAAGTTCCATCCGAATGCTGATCGTCTCGACGAGAAGTCGGCGGCTATCAAGCTAGAACCAGGAGGCTGCGATGAATATGCGGTTCGTCAAAATCCTTGCCTTATCCGCTACCGTTCTCACAAGCGCGGCGGCGGGCTCTGTGAGCAGCGCGGAAGCGCACACCTACTACAGGACGCATTGCTGGCGCCAGGCCGTCCATCACGGACACCATCATTGGCGTTACGCCTATGCGCGACCCGTGCGCTACGTCTACACGCGGCCGGCCGTCTACGGCTACGCGCAGCCGGCGGTTTACGGCTACAGCGCGCCGGCCTGCGGCTGCGGCGCGAACGACGTCTATGGTTATGGCGGTTACGGCGGCGACGGTTTGTTTGGCGCCGGGTACGGCGGAGGCGGCCTCTTTGGTCTCGGACTGGGGCTCTTCTGAGGCGTCTCGAGACGCGCTCGAATCCCCGAGCACTGAAAGCGGACGGCGCCCTTTCCGGGCGCCGTTTGCGCATCCGCCGCCATGCGCGAGCGGGACGAAAGCTAAAATGTTCGCTTGAATAATAGTTTATTTTTAATTGTATACGGACGGGAGAACTCGCAAATAAAGGACTAATTAGAAGTTCGACGCCACGATAGCCGCCATCCACCGTGAGAAGGACGACAGATGAAGGCTATATTATATATAGTCGCACCAGCACTTTTTGTTTCATCAATTACAGGGGTATTCTTCGCCTTCCAGTGGCTGATCTTCTACGCGGTAATGTTCGCCTCAGGCGTCGCCTGATCTTCCAAATCGCCATGACGCCTGTCAAATCGCGAGCCATTCGGCGTCGGGCGTCTGTGTCGAGACGACCTACCACTCGCAAGTGGGCGAGAGCGTTTCAGTCGGCCGATCCCAGGCGCGCGTCGTGCGCATCTTCGCTGGCGGCTTCGCCGCCGAGTTCGAGCGCCCTTTCGCGCCCGGCTCAATCGATGAGATGACCCGATTGTAGATGAGCCGACGCTCGCGACGTCACGCGAGCATGTCGCGTCCAGCTCGGGAGACGGATGGAAGGCCCGTCAACGTCATGGCGACGCGCAATTCGTCGCGCAGAATGCGGAGCATATTTTCCACGCCCGACTGCCCATCGGCGGCGAGCGCGTAGGCGACGGCGCGGCCGAGCAGAACCCCGCGCGCGCCAAGCGCCAGCATTCGCAACACGTCGAGCCCGGAGCGGATGCCCGAATCCGCGAAAACGACGAGATCGTTCCCGACCGCCTCCGCAATGGAGGGCAAGGCTTTCGCCGTCGAAAGGACTCCGTCGAGCTGACGCCCGCCATGGTTCGACGCCACGACGCCATCGGCCCCGAAGCGCACCGCGTCGCGCGCATCCTCCGGATCGAGAATTCCTTTGATGACGAGCGACCCTTTCCAGAATTCGCGAATCCATTCGATGTCGGACCAGCCGATCGTCGGATCCATATTGGCGGACAGCCAACCAATATAGTCGGTCAGGCTCACGGATCTGCCGAGATATTTCGAAATGTTGCCAAGGTCGTGCGGGCGCCCCCGCAGACCGACGTCGAACGCCCAGCCGGGACGCGTCATCGCCTGCGCGAGGCGGCGCGAACGCGCATGGGGACCGGACATGCCGGAATGCGCGTCGCGATAGCGCGCGCCGGGCGTCGGCAGATCGACGGTGAAGACGAGCGTGCGCACGCCGACGGCCTCTGCGCGC
The DNA here is from genome assembly GCF_027571405.1 of Methylocystis parvus OBBP. Lineage (GTDB taxonomy): Bacteria > Pseudomonadota > Alphaproteobacteria > Rhizobiales > Beijerinckiaceae > Methylocystis > Methylocystis parva. The sequence goes on along the minus strand of NZ_CP092968.1, from coordinate 3,770,433 downwards.
TCCAGGACATGACGCATGAAGCCGCGATCCTTGAGCACATAAAGCTGGAACCAGAGTGGTCGCGCGCTCTGCGCCGCGACCTCTTCGATCGAACAGACCGACACGGTCGAGAGCGTGAAAGGCACATCCAATTTCACTGCCGCAAGCGCGGCCTGAACCTCTCCGCGCCGCGCGAACATGCCCGTGAGGCCGACCGGCCCCAAAATGACGGGAAGCGCCGCGCGCTCGCCGAACCATTCGGCCGAGAGATCGAGATCCGGGACGCTTCTCAGCACGCGCTGCCTCAGCCGGATTGCGGAAAGCTCCGCGACATTGGCGCGCAGCGTCTCTTCGGCATAGGCGCCGCCATCAATATAGTCGAAGAGAAAGCGCGGCAGCTTGTGGCGCGCCGCCTCCCGGTAATCGCCTATGCTGGAGATGATCATCCGCGCCTCCGCTCACTCGCGGCGGAGGCATAGCATGGAAAGAAGACCGGCGCGTTCGGGACGGTCGTCCAGGAGAAAAGCCCGGCTTTGAGCCGAGCCTTTCCCTCTGCGTCGAACGATGAGGCCGATGTCGTTCGAGCAGTCGCGCCGATGCGATGCGCTGGCGCTTTTTTACGATCGTCCAATGCGACGCCTCGCGCTACCTGTGGAAATTACTTGCGGCAAGCGGCGTCTTTACGATTCCGACACCGAGCCCCTTCTTGGTCTGCCGACGTCCGTCTCGGCGCGCTATGATGTTGCGGCCGAAAAGGAATTTTCGGTTCTCAGCCGCCACGCCGAAAGCGCGGCGGCGCTCGTCCCGAGCCGGCGCGGCCGGTCCGGGACCAGATGAGGAAATGTCGCCATGATTGCAAAGCACATGATCGGAGCCGCCGCCCTCGGCGTTTTTTTGGGCCTGCCGCTTACCTTCAACGCCGCTGAAGCGGCGATGCCGGTCCCTACGCGTCCCGCCGAACCGGGCATGGTCGAGCAGGTGTGGGGCGGTTGTGGCCCTTACGGCCATCGCGGCCCCTGGGGCGGCTGCCGCGCGGGCGGCCAGTGGGGCGGCGGCTACCGTCCATATTACGCGCGGCCTTTCTACGCTCCTCGGCCCCGCTATTGGGGTCCCCGCAGATATTATTGGTGATCGCATGGCGCGGCGGGCCTGCCCGCCGCGCGCTGCCCAAAAACCGGACGCCCGACATAAGTATTAACCGCATTCATTCAGAAAACATCGACTAAGTAATTTACGAATCTACTATCCGCATAGCCTCGATAACATCCTTGGCCTTGGCAAGTAGCCTAATTTTTTCTTGCAATTGAAGCAAATACAGCTAAAAAGTAATTGCGTTCATCAATGCGCGTTGCGTATCCGTTTGCGTAGGGGGTCTCGATGATTAGAGAAGCTCAAGACGACATCTGCGTTCCAGATGAAGTTTTCTCCCCGCCGCATTTGCCGGGATCGTTCTCCCCCAGCGCCGTCATCATCGAAGCCAGGGCGCTCATCCGTGAATGCCTTGCCCTCTGCCTGCAGAAAAAGCTTGGGCTCCCGATCCTGACCTATCCGGACGTGAACGCCTGGACGCAGGATCCCGCCGGCGCCTCGGCCTGCGTGATCATCCTGAGCGGCGTCGACAAGGAGATGGCGAGCGAGCAATCCGAGCTCGTGCAGGAATTGGCGCATTGGGAGAAGAATGTCCCCGTCATCGTATTTTCGGACAATGAAAGCCGAGCGCAAATCACGAGCAGCCTGCGCTCCGGCGCCAAGGGCTACATTCCAAGCGACACGCCGCTCGAAGTCGTCGCCCGGGCGATCAAGCTGGTTCTCGTCGGCGGCGTCTTCGTGCCGCCCAATGTCCTGATGGAAGCCCGGCAGACGGACGCGCCGGCGTCAGTGCGCGCCGATCTGAAGATCGATTTCACCACGCGCGAGAACGACGTGGTCCGGGCGCTGCTCAAGGGCAAATCCAACAAGGTGATCGCCTATGAGCTCAATATGAGCGAAAGCAGCGTGAAGGTGCATATCCGCAACGTCATGCGCAAATTGCAGGTGCGCAACCGCACCGAGGCCGTGATCAAGATCGCCGCGATCATGCGCGGCGCCTCCGACGACGAGGAAGACGAGGCGTCCCATAGCGGCTGACGAACGACGTCGCCGCTCCAATGAAAAAACCGCGGCGCCGGAAGACGTCGCGGCTTTCGCTTGTCGCCGGGCAACGGGACCGCGTCGGCCTTTTCCAGCCGAGGCCCCGCCCGCCGTTGGCAAAAAAGTTCAAAGCAGGCAATGTCGCCTCCGGCGCGCTTCGTCATGAGCGCGCATTTTGTTGGAGGACCTCGATGCGGCGACTGCTTTCCGGAATCCTTTGCGCCGGCGCGCTCGCCGCCTCCGGACCCGGCGGCGCGAATGCACAGACGATCGATCTCTCCTCGTCGAAGGTCGTCGATCTCAGCCACCCCTATGACGCCAATACCGTCTATTGGCCGACCGAGCCGACGGGCTTTCAGCTCAAACAAGAGCATAAAGGACCAACGAAAGGCGGCTTCTTTTATTACGCCAACGCCTTCTGCTCGCCGGAGCATGCCGGCACGCATATCGACGCGCCCATGCATTTCGCCGAGAGCCGCTGGACGAATTCCGATATTCCGCTCGATCGGCTCATTCGTCCGGCCGTGATCATCGACGTGACCGAAAAGGCCGCGAAAAACGCCGACTACGCGCTCGGCGTCGCCGACATCCACGCATGGGAGGAGGCGAACGGACGCATTCCCGACGGCGCCATCGTTTTGCTGCGCACGGGTTGGAGCGCGCGCTGGCCCGATCGCAAGACCTATCTTGGCGACGACGCCCCGGGAAAGACCGACAATCTCCACTTCCCGTCTTACGGCGCGGAAGCCGCCGCGCTGCTGGTCGCGGAGCGGCACGTCTCCCTGATCGGCGTCGACACGGCGAGCGTCGATGTCGGACCGTCGCAGGATTTCCTCGTGCATCGCACGATCGGCGCGGCCAATGTGCCGGGCCTCGAAAATCTGACCAATCTCGATCAACTGCCGCCGACAGGCGCGCTCGTCATCGCCATGCCGATGAAGATCGCGCAGGGTTCGGGAGCCCCTGCGCGCGTCATCGCCTTCGCGCCGCGCTGAGTAAAGCCGCTATTTCGCGTGAAAATCCTCGAATACCGCTTTGATGGGATGAGGCTCGACGGAGACCTCTCCCGTAAAAGGATGGTCGTAAGAGACGATCACGAAGAGGCCCAGGAAAACGATTGTCGAGAGCCCGCCCGTCATCGTCACTTGCGATCGGACGTTTTCGAGGCCGAAGAAATAAGTGAAGCCGACCGTCAATAGCGCGCCGAGAACGAGCATCAGCCAAAGCGCCGGCGGCACGACGCCCATGGCGTGATGCAGCCGCCCTCTTCGCGCCTCCGTAATCGCGCCCAGCTCCTGCATGATTTCGACGCCGGCGGCGACGGACTTGCCGTCGCTATATTTCATCGCCGCTGAATAGAGCTTGTCGAGCGCCCTGGCCGCGTCGCGCCCCTCCCGCGACAACGCCATTTGCGGCCAGTCGTCTTCAACGACCGCCGTCAGATAATCGTCGAGCGCCGTCCGTATGCCGCGAGCGTTCGGCTCGTCTCCCGCCGAGATTCGATAGAGCGTCGCCGCGGCGCCGGCCTCTTTCAGAACGAGAGCCTCCGCTTCGGCGAACTTGTCCCAAACGGCGACAACGGCGAAGGCGAGGATGACCGCGTAAATCACGCCGACCGTCGCCGAGGTGAATCCTGCGATTTCGTTGTTCTTCACAAGAAGCGACAGCGAGTAGCGCTTTCTGACGAGGATCGGCCCCAGCATCGCCAGGGTCGTCGGAATGACGACGATAAAGAAGGCCCCGAGCCACAGGGGCAGCGAACAAAGAAAAAGGAGCATGCTCCCTCCGCATCGAACCGCAAGCTGAATCGAAGCGGATTGAGGCCTGACTCCTCTCCGGGTGTCAAACCATAAAGGGCCGGGCGCGCGGAAGTTTACGGTTAATTAATAGTTTTCAATTTTGCTCGAATGCGCGCGATTGCCGTTTCCGGCTCCCGGGAACGCCCTCGCCAACGTTACGAGGCGCATATGAACCTTCTGGAGTTCGGATCGACGCTCAGCCCCAGCGACAGCAGCGGCGCGAGAAGCCCAGCGACCGGCGGCCGGAGGGGCTATGACGAGCTCTCGGGAGCCGCTCTTTTGAGACGATCGGGAAAAAGCGCCGCCATAAGCGCGCCGCTGCGCGGCGACAAGGCCGCGACGCTTCTCTCCGCCCGCAACAAAGTCGAGGCGCAGGATCGGATCGGTCGCGAGCTGAGCAACTTCTACCAGTCCATGCTGCGCGAACCCGTGCCCGAGCGCTTTGTCGCGCTCATCGATGCGCTCGAGGCGCAGGGACGATAACGCTCTCTCCGGCGCGGGCCGCTAAAGGACGACGACACGCGCGCCCTTCGGCACGCGACGATACAGGTCGATCACGTCCGCATTGAGCATGCGGATGCATCCGGACGACACCGCCTGCCCGATCGTATCCGGCTCGTTCGTGCCGTGAATGCGGAACATCGTGTCCCTTGCTCCCTTGAAAAGGTAAAGCGCGCGGGCGCCCAGCGGGTTCTCGAGCCCGCCATCCATGTGGTCGGGAAGATCGGGGCGGCGCAGCAGCATCTCTCTCGGCGGCGTCCAGCCCGGCCAATAGGCCTTCCGGCCGATCTGCGCCTCTCCCTTCCAGGCGAATCCCTCTCGGCCGACGCCGACGCCATATTGATAAGCCTGCCCATTGCCCATTGAGAGGTAGAGCTTGCGCGCTTTGGTGTCGATCGTGATCGTTCCGGCGGGCCGGCCGGTGGGATCCTCAGCGACCTCTCTGGTCGAGACGCCCGGATCGACCTGATCGTCGAAGTCGAGCGCGGTCGAGTAAGCGGGATCGGCGTCCGGCGGCAGGGCGGCGAGGCGCGTCGGCCGGCGGGTCGAGGCCGCGCGCCCGGGCGGACGGTCGGGCGCATAGCCGCCATAGTCCCGCTCGTCCGGCGGCGGCCCCCTGCGCGGCCGCGCCCGCATGGGTCGATCATAATCGCCATAAGGGTCCGCGGCGTCATAGGGCGCGTCCCGAAGCCCCCGTTCATAGGCGTAAGGATCGCCCGGCTCAGGCGGATCGTAATACTGACAAACCGCCTGCGGCGCGCCGGCAAGAAGCGCCAAGGCGGCGACGGTCAGGCGCATATAAGCGCGGCAGCGCAATCTTGGTCCCGAGCACTTTCTCATGCGCCTGTTTTTGCGGTGCAAAGGCGGCGAAAAGAGGGTTGGCCGCAGCTCGCCCGCGCGGGATTTTAACGAGCGAATTCCTGGACTTGAAGACAAGTTTAATTGCTTTCGAAATGGGTTTTTACGTCCTTCCAAGTAATATTGTAACTCATAAGTAATGATACCGCTTCCCCAATAAGAGAAAAGTTGAAAGACGTGAGACCGGCTCACCATTCTGGAATTCCTCCAAGGCTCGCCAAGCATAGGCAGGGCTTAATCTCCATTTTTCTGGCTTCTTTTTTCGCCTGTGCGGCGCCGGCCGGCGCCATGGACAACGTCGATGACGCAGCGATCACGGCGCAATCAGGCCCCGTGGCGATCGGCGGCATGTTACGCGGCAGCTCCGTCTGGGACTCCTGGCGGCGCCGCTTCGTGACGGATGCCGGGCGAGTCGTCGATACGGGCAACGGATCGTTCAGCCATAGCGAAGGGCAAGGCTACGGCCTGCTGCTCGCGACCGCGGCCGCCGATCGACCGACTTTCGATCGAATATTTTCGTGGACGACGCTCAATCTCCGCATTCGCAAGGACAACCTTACGGCCTGGCGCTGGACGGGCGCGTCGCGCGACAGCCAGGATCGGCACAACGCCAGCGACGGCGATATTTTGATCGCCTGGGCGCTGGCGGAGGCCGCGGATTTCTGGAACGAACCGACCTATCTCGCCGCCGCGCGGGCGATGACCAAAGACATCACCTCGAAACTCGTCAAGCCGACGCAGACCTTCGGCGCGGTGCTCATGCCGGGCGCCGAGGGATTCGGCTCGAAGGAGCGGCCGGACGGCCCCGTCGTGAATCTCTCCTACTGGGTGTTTCCGGCCTTCTATCGCCTTGCGCAGGTCGAGCCGGATTTCGACTGGTACGACCTCATGCAGTCCGGTCTCGACCTCGTCGGCCGCGCGCAGTTTGGCGGCTCCAAACTGCCCTCCGACTGGCTGTCGCTCGCCAAATCGACCGTCTCGCCGGCGCAGGGTTTCGAAGACCGCTTCGGCTATGACGCCTTGCGCATCCCGCTCTATCTCTACTGGGCGGACGCCGTTACGCCCGAAAGGCTGCGCGTCTTCGACGCCGCCTGGCGCAAGGGACCCGCAATCTTGCGCGACGCCGACGCCGACGGCGAGGCTTTGACCGAACCGGGCTATCAGGCCGTCGCGGCTCTGCTTCGTTGCAGCTGTCAGGGCGCGCGATATCCGGAAAGCTTCTACCGATTCTCCGAGAACCAGCATTATTATCCCGCGACCTTGCACATCCTCTCGCTTGTCGCGGCGACGATGCGCGGCGGTCCATGCCTCGATCATGGTAAGATTGAAGCGATTCTGTCACATAATTGGCGGCCGCGAATCGGCGCCCTCGAAAAATTGACGGTCAGTTTCACGCCGCCCGCGCGTCCCGAAGCGACAGTCGAGCCGGCGGTCGGCTACGTCACACCGACGAAAATAGGCTTTACCGCAAAGGATGGAGACATGCTGCAAGACGCCGATCTCTTCTCCTATCTGCGCGTCATTATGGGGGCGCTTACGGTCCTCGCGGGACTCTATTATTTGCTGAGTCGGGTCGACAACGAATCCTCCGAAGAACGTCCCGAGGATCAGACCGCGCCCGGCGGCGCGGGATGGAAGCCCGCGCCGGGCCAATATGACATCGTGCCGCGAACGCTGCCGCAAAATCCTTTTTCAACATCGACCTCCCTCTCGGTTCTCGCCGATGAGATCGAGACGGCGGCCGCGGCGTCGGTGCGGCTGAGCCGTACGGTCGGCCTCATTTATTGGGAATTCCCGCTGCTCGTCAGCTATGAAAAGGCGCATGGCGCGCAGGCCGTCGACGCGCTGATCGAGTCGCTCGCCCAGGATTTCCGGCGCGCGCTCAGAGCGACCGACAATGTCGCGATCCTGAACCGGAGACACTTTCTGGTTTCGATCTGCCTGCTGGCCGGCCGCAAGGATCTCGAGACGATCGCCTCGCGACTGACCGCGGCCGCGCGCCGCCGCGATATGCTGGAGGAGGACGCGCCGTCCCTGCCGGCCGGCCTCGCCATCTATCCGCTCGACGGCTATAGCGGGCTGGAGCTGATCGAGTCGGCGAGACGCCGCTATCGCGAGCTGCTGCCCGAAGCGCCGGAGAACGACCTCAACGCCGACACCTCGGTGAGTCAGCCAGCCGCCCAACCGGAACAGACGAGAAAGCGTTCGAAGCGCCGGCCGTCGGGCAAGACTCACACGCCGCAGCCGGTAGCGTAAACTTCGACGCGACGTAGAGCCGCGCCGTTTGTCGGATTTGCGAAGGCGGAAGCCAACCTCCCGCCCTTTTGTCTATGAAAGAACGAGCGCGGCGACGCCGCTCGCGCTTGCCTCGCCGCCGCTTGGCGATAGCTCTCCGATGGATCCCCGAAGACGAGGAGAGCAGCATGCATTTGCGCCTCTATGGCTCGGTTTGCTTCGCAGTCGCGCTGACCTTCGCGCAAAGCGCCAGCCGCGCTTCCGACGAAGCCGTCCCCCAATCCCAAAACGACGCCAAGAAAGACGGCGAGACCAAGAAAGACGGCGAAACGCTGAGCGACAAGCTCGACCGGCAGAAGGGCGTGCTCGCGCCGAAGCCGGGTATCGACGATCCGATGGTCAAGGAGACGCCAGCGCCAAATCCGGATTCGATGCCGGTGATCCGGCCTCCGAGAAAACCCGGCGCTGAAGCAAAATAACGCGAGCCGAGGCGACGCCCTGTGACGACATATCTTTATGGCGACCGCAAAACGACGGAGCTTGTCGCCGCATGGAAAGAGGCGGAGGCGGAAGGCGTCGCGATCGACCAGGCGATCGCGCCTCTTCCGCTTCGAAAGCGCGCGCGTCTGCGCCTGCATGGCGAACTCTCGCCGGGAGACCTGCTCGTCGTCGACGATCTTGGAACGCTCGGCGAAACCTATCAGGAGATCGTCGACGCCGTTCGCGAGCTGATGCGGCGGAAAGTCTTGTTGCGGTCCATGGTCGATAATCTGGTTTTCGACGGCGCCGCCGATCGTCCCGCAGAACAGGCGTCGCGCGACGCGCTTGTCGGGTATGTCGCCGCCGCGGCCATGGACAGAAAGTCAGCGCGCCGCGCGGCGCAGACGCGCTGCGCCATACTGGCGGAGAAGCCGCCGGAAGCATGGGAAGGCGAAGCCGGCCGCCTGCAATTCCGAGTGATCGCAGGGCAAATCGCGGCCTTCGCCGTCGCCGTTTATTTACTCGGCGGCCTTGTTCCCGCGTCGCACAGACGCGAACCGCCGGCGCCGCTCTCGAGCGCCATTCAATCCCGCGCGGACGTCGCGACGGATTTGCCGGCGCGACCGCAGCTCCGGCCCGCCAACGCCGACGCCGAAACCCGGTCGGCTTCCGATCAACCCGCGGAGATCGCCAAACCGACAAGCGCGCCGGAGCCGCTGAACCTGTCGCTTGCGCAAGCGCGCCGAACCTACGCTACGGTCGCCCGCTGGCGCTCGGCGCGTCTCCAAGACCCGGCGTTCAAGGCGGAGATCGGCGCAACTGCGCCGCCAGAGGCGCGTCTCGCGACTTTTCCGCGCCGCCTCGTAGCGCGGCAGCGGAACTTGCGCGGCTACAAATTTGTCGTCGCCGACAAACGCGTCGCCGTTATCGATCCGGCGACGCGCCAGGTCGTCGCTGTCGTCAACCCCTGAATAATAGCCGCCTCGCGGCCGCCTTAGAGGATCAATCCGGGTTTACGGCGATGATCGTTCCGCCGAGCACGTTGGAGCCATTGTCGACGATGCTGTTCGTCTTGTCCGAATAGACGACGCTCGCCGAAATCGACACGCCAGTTCCATTGCCGGAGACGCTCGTACGCGACAAACGCACATTGCCGCGATTGGAGATGACCCCGATTCCATTACCGATCGCGCGAACATTGCTGAGATTGAGCATCGGCGCGGGCGCGCCGGCGGAAGAGGTCGACAAGAAGCCGTTCGACGTGCCGGTGGCCAGGCTGTCCGTTACGACGCTGTAGATGGGGCTTCCTGCGACGGCGTTTTTGCCGGAGATCTCGAAACCATTCAGCAGATTCGTGAAACGAAGATTCTGGAAGGAGCCGGCGAAACCGCCCGCAGGCATGATCGTCACACCATTGCCGCCTATGTCCGACACTGCGACATTGGACATCAGCACCTTCGCCCAGTTTGGCGGCGTCGCGTAGACGCCGTTATATTTGAACCGGCGAATGACGCAGTCGATCATCTGCAGGGAGCTGGCGGACTGCATATAAACGCCGGTGACGGCCGCCCAGGCGCCATCCAGCTCCAATCCTTTCAGTACGACGACGTCCGACGTCGAAGCATTGATCCAGATCGCATTGGCGTTCGCCGCCGGCTGCGTCACGCTCGCGACGCCCGAGCCGTCATTGACGACGGTGAGCGCCTTCGTGATCGTCAGCGGGCCATACTCCCCCGCGCTCGTGATGACGATTTCGCCGCCCGGATTGATGATGCTGTCATGCACATATTGAAGCGTCTTGCAGGGCGACGTCACCGCGCCGCAGCTACCCGAGTCGGAGCCGGCGCCCGAAACAAAGGCCCGGTTGACGAGCGCGGAAGCAGGGGACGCTCCCAAAAGCGCGACAAAGAGGACGGCGAACGTAGGCAAACGCGCAATCTTGAACACGGCGGATCAGCTCCATCTCGCCGCGCACGGCGCGCAGCGCTTCACAGCTACGCCGTCCTTCTTACCAACCGAGTTTTTTCGCAAAGTAAAATTTGCCCCCCTTCTCCCGTTAAATCTTTGAACGAAAAAAGCCCGCGCGAGTCCGGGCCAAGTAGATCTGGCCAAGTAGATGAAGGGAGAATTCTGACCTCCACAGTTCATTTTTCCGCGAGATCGCGACAGCGCCCAAGCAGCCAACCGCCCGCCATTTCCCGCCAAGGCGGGCCACTTTCGTGCCATAGTCCGACAATGAGCTATTCCCTGATGATCCATGGCGGCGCGGGCGCGATCCGCGCGCCGGAGCGCTACGAGGCGTCGCTTCGCCACATCGTGGAAACAGGCGCGCGCATGCTTGCGGATGGCGCAAATGCGCTCGACGCCGTGACGCGCTGCGTCGCTTTGCTCGAGGACGACCCCCTCTTCAACGCCGGGCGCGGCGCTGCGCTGAACGCCGACGACGCCGCCTTCTGCGACGCCTCGATCATGGATGGGCGCGACCTTTCGGCGGGCGCGGTCGCCGGCGTGCGCGGCGTGCGCAATCCGGTGACGCTCGCGAGGCTCGTCATGGAAAAGACGCCCCATGTTTTCATGATCGGCGCAGGCGCGGAGCAGCTTGGCGCCGCGCATGGAATCGCATTCGAGGAAGAAAGCTATTTCGTCACCCCGGAGCGCGTCGCCCAGCTCGCCCGGGCGAAAGCGCGCGATGAAACGTCTCTCGATCACGCGCCCAATGCGCATGGCAAGCTCGGCACGGTCGGCGCCGCAGCCCGCGACCGCGCTGGCGATCTCGCCGCCGCGACCTCCACGGGCGGGCTCGTCAATCAGATGAGCGGGCGCGTTGGCGATTCGCCGGTGATCGGCGCGGGCGTCTTCGCCGACAATGCGTCCTGCGCGGTCTCCTGCACGGGCGTGGGGGAGCAATTCCTCCGCACCTCGCTCGCGCGCATGACCGCCGTTTTCGTCGAAACCCGGCATATGCCGGCCGACGCGGCGGCCAAAGCGGCGATCGCTTACCTCCAGCGCAAAGTGAACGGGTCGGGCGGCCTGATCGTCGTCGATCGCGACGCTCGCCTTGGCGCCGCCTATTCGACGCCCGGCATGCTCTTCGCCTCGGCCAGCGATGGGGCGATCCGGATCGGCGCGGCCTGATAAATATGGCGCTCTGTTGCCCTGAAAGACGCAATGCGCGACAAGAAGCGTCGCTCTATGTCGTTGGCCGGAGGTGCTTGTGGATCCGTGGATTGCTCATATCGCTCACTCGGTCGGAACAAGTCCGGCCGTCGCCCGCCTCGCCGTCGGCCATGTCTTCGGCTTCCTTTTGAAGCGCCATCCGGATCAGGCGAATGAGCTGATCGACAAAATACCCGGCTCCCGGCAGGCTGTCGCCGACGCTGCGGCCGCGCCGCGCAAGAAAAGCCTGCTTGGCGGGGTTTTGGGCGGCGTCGGCGGCATGATGGGCGGCTCCAAGGGCGACATGCTGGCGCTGACCTCGGATCTGACCGCGCTCGGTCTCTCGGCCGACCAGTTGAAGCGGCTGGCGCATGAGATTTTCGGAGGCGCGGCGCTCGTCATCGGCAAGGACAAATTGCGCGTCATGACCGATCCGATTCCGGGCCTTTCCGGCTTCCTCTGGCCCAACGGCTAAAAAACAAGGCCGCGGTTTTCCGCGGCCTTTCCTGTCCGGGGTAAGTCCGAACGCTCAGTTGTAAAAGGCGACGCAGACCCGCTGGCCGTAATAGTCCCAGCCCCATTTGGCGCAACGCTGCGGCGGAGCCGTCGCGGCGCCCACCACAGCGCCCGTCGCCGCGCCGACCGCGGCGCCGGCAAGCGTTCCGCCCGCGCGACCGCCGGAAGCCAGCGCGCCAATGCCCGCGCCGCCCAGACCGCCAATCACCGCGCCGCCAGCGGCGCGCTCGCCCGGCGAATTACAGCCCGCCAGCGACGCCGCAAAAGCGATCGCCGCGCTCAGCAGCAAAACCTTCTTCATGATTTTCGTCTCCTTTCGGGGCGACGCGTCGAGCCCGCCGTCGCGGCGGCTCCGCGTCCTGTCACGCAGCGCCAGGAACCCGCCGCGCGCCGGCATGATTTGTTTTCGATCCGTCGCATGGATCGGCGCCAGCCTGCTTTCCGGCGCCGCGACGAATCTAAAGAAGCGCAGCCCCGATCGCTGTCGCGAAAATGCAACAGGTGGAAAATTTGGCCGGAACGCGCGCCCCGGATCCGCCGCAACTTCGCCGCGGCGGCGCGCGATTTGCTAAAATCCGCTGCGGCGTCCAGAGGCGCGCGCCGCCTGTAAAGACGCGGCGCCCTTGGGCTTGCGGGCCAAATTTGCTAGCAGCGAGTCGTTGCAACTTTCCAAGAGGAATCGCTGATGGACGCCGCCGCTCGCGCCGAGGAATTTCGCCGTCGCCTGGATGCGGCCGCCGACGCGACGGAGTCCGCGCTCGACGCTCTCCTCGCCGCCCGCGCCTTGCCCGGCGAAATCGTCCGGCCCGCGCGCCTGCTCGAAGCCATGCGCTATTCGACGCTCGGCGGCGGCAAGCGACTGCGCCCCTTCCTCGTCATCGAAAGCGCGCGCCTCTTCGGCGTCGAGGGCGAAAGCGCGACCCGCACGGCCTGCGCGCTCGAAATGATCCATTGCTATTCGCTCGTCCATGACGATCTGCCGGCGATGGACGACGACGATTTGCGGCGCGGCCGGCCGACGGCGCACAAGGCTTTCGACGAAGCGACGGCCATCCTTTCCGGCGACGGCCTCCTGACCTACGCCTTCGACGTCGTCGCCGACCCGGCGACGCATGCGGATGGCGATCTGCGCGCGACGCTCGTGCTCGCTTTGGCGCGCGCGGCGGGGCTCGGCGGGATGGTCGGCGGTCAGGCGCTCGACCTCGCGGCGGAGACTGCGGCGACGCCGCTCACGATCGACGAGACGCTGCAAATGCAGGCGATGAAAACCGGCGCTCTGCTGCGCTTCGCCGTCGACGCCGGCGGCATTCTCGGCGGCGCGACGCCGGCGCAGGCCGAGGCCCTGCAACGATATGGCAAGGCGCTCGGCGCGGCCTTCCAGGTCGCCGACGACATTCTCGACGCCGAGGGCGACACGGCGGCGCTGGGCAAGCGCGCCGGCAAGGACGCCGAACGCGGCAAGGCGACGCTCGTCGGACTGCTCGGCCTCGATGGCGCGAAGACGCGCTGCGCGGCGCTCGTCGAAGAGGCGACGCGCGCCCTGGCCGACACCGGGTTGGGCGAGCGGACGGAAATACTCGCCGAAGCGGCGCGTTTCGTCGCCGCCCGTCGAAACTAGGCGCGCGGAGGATGACGGCGGGGAGCGCGAAGGGGAAAGAACGATCGCCAGTCGGCGCGTTCGGACGCATTCTCCGCGCGCATTTCAGGCTGATCGCCTGCGGCGTCGCCGGCGCGGGCGTCGGTCTCGGCCTTCCCGCCTCGATCGCGCATCCGGCGGCGCCCTTCGCCTGGCTGCCCTATGAAATGAGCATGGTGACGCGCGGCCTCACCGGCTGGAATGTCGCCGTCTTTCTGTATCTGATCGCCGCCGCGAAACTGATCGCCCAATCGACGCATGAATCAATCCGCCGCCGCGCCAAAATGTCGGACGAGGGACGCACCGGGGTGCTCTTTCTCACCGCTGCGGCGACTTGCGTCGCCATCGGCGCAATCATCGCGGAGCTTGGACAGTCGCAAAGCTTCTATGAGGGCGAGAGAGCTGCGCATATCGCACTGGCGATCGTCACGGTCTTCAGCTCATGGACCTTCATGCATCTCATTTTCGCGCTTCATTACGCGCATGAATTCTACAGCGAAGCCGAGGAGGCGCCGCATGTCGACGCCCATGCGCGCGGCGGCCTGCATTTTCCCAACACGCCGACGCCGCAATATATCGACTTCCTGTATTTCTCTTACATTCTCGGCGTCGCCTGCCAGACGGCCGATGTCGAAATCTGCTCCAGGAAGATGCGCGCGGTCGCGCTCGTGCACGGCGTCGTCACCTTCTTTTTCAACACGACCATCCTCGCGCTGATGGTCAATATTTCGAGCGGACTGGTTTGATGCGCGACGCGGCGCGTTCTTTCGCTAAAGAGCGCGCGCGCATCCGAGCCATTCTGGTCGGATCGATCGGCAATCTGGTCGAATGGTACGATTTCTACGTCTATTCCGCCTTTTCGCTTTATTTCGCGAACGCTTTTTTCCCGGGCGACGATCCCGTGGCGCAAATGCTCTCCGCATCCGGCGTCTTCGCCCTCGGCTTCTTCATGCGGCCCGTCGGCGCCTATGTTTTCGGGCGCATCGGCGACGGGAAAGGACGCCGCGCGGCGCTGATGCTTTCCGTTTTGCTGATGTGCGCGGGCTCGCTCATCATCGCGCTCACGCCGACCTATGCGGCGATCGGCCCGGCGGCGCCGGCGATCCTCCTCTTCGCGCGCATGTTGCAGGGCGCGAGTTTAGGCGGCGAATATGGATCGAGCGCGACCTATCTCGCGGAGACGGCTGCGCCGGAGCGGCGCGGCTTCTATTCGAGCTTTCAATATGTGACGATGATCGCGGGGCAGCTTCTCGCGCTGCTTGTCCTGCTCGCGCTGCAAAATCTGTTGCTCGACGATAAGGCGCTGCGCGATTGGGGCTGGCGCATACCTTTCGCGATCGGCGCGCTGCTGGCGATCGTCGCGCTGCTCATGCGCCGCGATCTCGCGGAGACATCCGCTTTCGAAGCCGCGAGGAAAGACGCAAAACGCGGATCCTTGCGCGCGCTGCTCGATCACAGGCGCGAGACCGCGACAGTGGTGGGACTGACATTGGGCGGCACCATCGCCTTCTATGTCTATACGACCTACATGCAGAAATTCCTGAAGCTCTCGGCCGGCCTCTCCGCGTCGCAGACGACGTGGATTTCGGCCGGCTCATTGCTCTTCGCGCTGATCCTGCAACCGATCTATGGCGCCCTTTCCGACCGCGTCGGTCGCCGCCCCATGCTCATCGCTTTCGGCGTCCTCGGAACGCTCTTCACCGTCCCTTTGCTCTCCGCCATCTCGCAAACGCACGACGCCTGGACCGCCTTCGCGTTGATCTGTCTGGCATGGCTCATCGTCGCGCTTTACACGTCGATCAACGCGGTGGTGAAGGCCGAGCTTTTCCCCGCCGCGATCCGCGTGACCGGCGTCGCGCTTCCTTACGCCGCGACGGTCTCCGTCTTTGGCGGGTCGGCGGAATATGTCGCCTTGTGGTTCAAGTCGCAGGGGCATGAAAGCTGGTTCTACTGGTATGCGAGCGCGGCGATCTTCGTGTCGCTCGTCGTTTACGCGGCGATGCCGGAAACGAAGGAAGCGTCACGGATCGACCGCGTCTAGCTAGCTCGCAGCCGGCCCAATGCCGAGATCGGCCAGTCGCACCGCAAGCTCGGGGGCCAGCATCGGCGTCACGAGCGCCTGGGCCGGATGCTCGACGACCTCCGCATAACCGTCTACGCCGAGCCTGCGATGCGCCCAGATCGTCGCGCGTTTGGCGTCGATCACCCAGACTTCGCGAACGCCGTAAGCTGCGTAGACGCCGATCTTGCGGCCCTTATCGTAGTTCAGGCTCGAGTCCGCCACTTCGATGGCGAGCAAAACCGCGGCGCCGTCGAGCGCCGCCAAATCCAGGTCGCGCCTGAAAATGCAAAAGTCCGGTTCAAGAAAAGTGTGGCTGTCGAGGCGCAATGTCGTCTCTGGCGCAATCGCCAAATTGTCAGGCGCCGCGCGCTGGAAAAAGCGATTCAATTCAATTTTGATCCATTCATGCCTTGCACCCTTCGGCGACATCGGGACCACCTCGCCGCCGATAAGTTCGAACCGCTCGTCTTCGTCTATAATGCCGACGCGGACCATCTCTTCTATCTCAGACACGCTGAAGCACCGCCGAGGCATGCCGTCGGCGGCCTGCGTGACCAGCGGGAGATTGGCGGGTCTCAGATGCGTGTTCATCGCCCGGAATCTAGCACATCCCGCGCGACGGCGCAGGATCAATTGTCGAGGAAGCTCCTGAGCTTCCGGCTCCGCGAGGGATGCTTCAGCTTTCGCAGCGCCTTCGCCTCGATCTGGCGGATGCGTTCGCGCGTCACTGAGAATTGCTGGCCGACTTCCTCCAGCGTGTGGTCGGTGTTCATGCCGATGCCGAAGCGCATGCGCAGCACGCGCTCCTCGCGCGGCGTGAGCGAGGCCAGAACGCGCGTCGTCGTCTCGCGCAGATTGGACTGGATCGCCGCCTCGATCGGCAGCACGGCGTTCTTGTCCTCGATAAAATCGCCGAGATGCGAATCCTCCTCGTCGCCGATCGGCGTTTCGAGCGAAATCGGCTCCTTGGCGATCTTCAGGACCTTGCGCACCTTTTCGAGCGGCATCGCAAGCTTTTCGGCCAGCTCTTCCGGCGTCGGCTCGCGGCCGATTTCGTGCAGCATCTGGCGCGACGTGCGGACGATCTTGTTGATCGTCTCGATCATATGCACCGGAATGCGGATCGTGCGCGCCTGATCCGCGATCGAGCGCGTGATCGCCTGACGAATCCACCACGTCGCATAGGTCGAGAATTTGTAGCCGCGGCGATATTCGAACTTATCGACCGCCTTCATCAGGCCGATATTGCCTTCCTGAATGAGGTCGAGGAATTGCAGGCCGCGATTGGTGTATTTCTTGGCGATGGAGATGACGAGGCGCAGATTCGCCTCGACCATTTCCTTTTTCGCCTGCCGGGCCTCGCGCTCGCCCTTCTGCACCATATGGACGATCTTGCGGAACTCGGAAATCTCCAGGCCCGTCTCCGTGGCGAGCGCATGGATTTCGGCGCGCAGATCCTTGATGCGGTCTTTCTCTTCCGCGACGAACTCCTTCCAGCCCTTGGATTTGAGCTGCGCGACGCGCATCACCCATTTGGGATCGAGCTCGGAGCCGTGGAATTTCTCGATGAAGTCGTCGCGCGCGACGCCATAACTGTCGGCGAGCCGCAACAGCTTGGTCTCATAGCCGATGAGACGCTTGTTGATGTCGTAAAGCTGCTCGACCAGCGCTTCGATGCGGTTCTGGTTCAAGGAGAGAGACTTCACGTCCGTGACGATCTCTTTCTTGAGCTGCTTGTATTTGCGCTCCTGCGCCGGCGTCAGCGTCTCGTTCTTGAGCTTGTTCTCGACGTTCTGATCCTGAAGGCGGCGCAGCTTTTTATAGGCGTCGGCGACGCGCGCGAAGGTTTCCAGCACCTTCGGCTTCAGCTCCGCCTCCATCGCGGAAAGCGACACGGAATTGTCCATGTCGTCTTCCTCTTCGAAAGTCTCCTCGGGCGGCGCGCCCTCGGCGATTCCGGCCGGCGGCGTACGCGGCGCCGTGGCCGGCGCCATCTCCTCGCCTTCTTCGGCGGGAGCCTTGGCCGCTGCGGCTTTGCCGTCCGGCCCGGCATAGGTCGCTTCGAGGTCGATAATGTCGCGCAGCAGGACCTTTCCGGCTTCGAGCTCCTCGCGCCAGATGATGATGGCCTGGAAAGTCAGCGGGCTCTCGCAGAGGCCCGCAATCATCGCCTCGCGGCCGGCCTCGATGCGCTTGGCGATGGCGATCTCGCCCTCGCGGGAAAGAAGCTCCACCGAGCCCATTTCGCGCAGATACATGCGGACGGGGTCGTCGGTGCGGTCGGCGGGCTCTGAGGAGCGGGTCGCGACGGCGGTGGCGCGCGGGCTCTCGACGAGATCGCCGCTCTCGGCCTCCTCCTCCTCGGCGGCCTGTTCTTCCTCGACGTCGTCGGGGTCGTCGCCCTCGGTGACGGTGATGCCCATCTCCGACAGCATGGAGATGACGTCCTCGATCTGGTCCGACGAGAATTCTTCCGAAGGCAGGACGGCGTTGAGTTCGCCATTGGTGACGAAGCCGCGCTTCTTGGCGAGCTTGATCATCCGCTTTACGGCGGCGTCGTTGAGATCGAGAAGCGGCCCGTCGGCGGCGTCTACGGTAACGGCGCCTTCGTTATCGACCTTGTCTTCGTCTTTCTTCGCCATACACAGCTCCACACGGTCCCTGGCGCGGCGCCTCACGGGGCGGCTTGACCGGGCCTTGTATTTTTTTCGACTGTCGTCCGGAAACGGCCAACCCCGGCCCCTCCCCTTTCGACGCGAGCCCGAAGCCCGGCGCCGATTCTTTTCCCAACATTCTCCGCGGGGCCTTAACGACCCGCTAACCACACTCAAATCGCGCGGCAGGTCCAGAAAGTCAAAGCGAACGGGGCGACCGCCCGGAAGAAGCCCCAAAGCCCTCCAGAGCGGCTTCTGCGCCATCTAGCGCGGACAGTTGCGTTTGAATATCCCTCAGCAGCGCTAAATCTTGCTCGCAGGAACTCTCGGCCAGACGAGCTTCGACGGCGCGAAGTTCCCTATTTAACGCCGAAGAACGGCGATGCAAGACTAAAGCCTGACGCAGGCTCTCCGCGGCGTCGACGGGAGCCGCATCGGGGCGCACGCTCCATAGCGCCGCATGGGCCACCATCCCTTCAAGGCGCGCGGCGATCCCGCCAAGTCCCGCCTCTTCCAGCGCTTGGAGAAGCTCCGACCGCGCTCCCGCGCCCGCCTCGGTCCAGCGGACCATCGCGTCGCGCAGCGTGGCCGCCTCCACCGAGGCGAATTCCAGCCCCGCGACCTCCTCGACCTGAGCCGCAAGCACGTCCGGGTGGTTCATGAGGACGAGGAGAATCAATGCGTCGCGCGGCGCGATCGGAGGCTTTACGCCGCGAAAGAGCGGCGAATTCGCCAGCGCCTGGCTGATCCGCACCGGTCCGGGTTCGGGAACGCCCGGCCGGAAGGCGCCCCGCCGCCGGGGCGTAACGTCGCGCCCGCGGCCGTCGGGACCCGGCGCTCGGCCGAAGAGACGCCGGAGTCTGTCGCTCAATTCCTGGGCATAATAGCGACGAAGCGTCTCATCGCCTATTTGCGCGGCGATTTCACGCAGCCGTCGCTCCAGTCCCGCGCGGCGCTCAGGCGTGTCGAGCGCGGCCCCTTCCGTTTCCCGCATCCAAAGCAGGTCGACGAGCGGCAGCGTCTGCGCCAGCGCCTGTTTCACGGCGCCGGGGCCGCCCGAGCGGAGAAGTTCGTCGGGGTCCTGTCCGTCGGGCAGGAGCGCGAAACGCAGCGTCTTCCCCGGCCCGATATGCGGGAGGGCCGTGTCGACCGCGCGATAGGCGGCTTTCAGCCCGGCCTTGTCGCCGTCGAAACAAAGAATTGGCTCCTCGGCCATGCGCCAGAGGAGCTGGCACTGGTCCGGGGTCAGCGCCGTGCCCAGCGGGGCGACCGCCTGGGGAAAGCCCGCCGCCGTGAGGGCGATGACGTCCATATAACCCTCGACGGCGATCACCGCGCCGGCGTCGTGCGCGGCTTTGCGCGCATTGTGCAGATTGTAGAGCGTCGCACCCTTGTGGAAGAGCGGCGTCTCCGGCGAGTTGAGATATTTCGCCTGGGCGTCCGCCTCCATGGCGCGCCCGCCAAAGGCGATCACGCGCCCGGCGCGATCGCAGATGGGGAACATCACCCGGTTGCGGAAGCGGTCAAAAGGGACGGCGATGTCCTCGCCATGGATGAGCAACCCCGCCTCGATCATGGTCTCGACCGCAGCGCCCTTGGCGGCGAGATAGTCCCGCAGCGCGTGGCGCTCGGGCGGCGCATAGCCGAGCCTGAATTTTTCCCGCGACGCGGCCGAAACCTGTCGGCGGTCGAGATAAGCCCGCGCGTCGCGCCCCGCAGGATTCGCGAGCTGCTTGACGAAAAACTCCGCCGCCCATTCGAGCGCGTCGCCGAGCGTGGCGCGGCGCTGATCCTCCTCGCGCTGCTCCTTCGTCTCCACGGGCATGGGGAGTCCGGCGAGGCCCGCCAGCCGCTCCACAGCCTCGGGGAAGCTGATCCCCTCCGTCTCCATCAGGAAAGCAAAGCCGTCGCCATGCTTGCCGGAGGAAAAATCATGGAAGAAGCCCTTCTGGTCGTTGACGAAAAAAGAAGGCGTCTTCTCGGCGTTGAAAGGCGAGAGACCCCGCCATTCGCGGCCCTCCTTCCTGAGCTTCACCTTTTGCCGAACGACCTCGGAGACCGGCACGCGGGCGCGGATTTCATCGAGGAAGGAGGAGGAGAAGCGCATCAATGTCTTCTAGCGTTACTTCCCGCCGACGCAAATCGGCGAAAACGACCGTGGCAGGTATGACACAGTTATGCGGAAACAACAGAAGCGTCATACTTCGTTGTTGCCCACCGCAGGTCAAATCGCCGACAAATCGTTAAAAGACGATTTTATCAGGTGGGGAGCGCAATGTCTTCGAAGTGGAATAAGGGAGTTTCCGTCGCCGCGCTCATGACGACCGTATTCTATGGAGAAGCCGCCGCGCAGACCACGCTGCCGACGATCAATGTCGGCCACACCCACGCCGTTACGCATTCGCATGGCGGCAAGAAGCACACCCACGAGGTCTACCACGTCCATGCCGTGCCGGCGCCTCGCAGCGCCAGCCCTATCGTCGTCGTCGAAGAATCAAATGACGGCTTCGATTCCTCCGCGCAGCAAAACACCGCTTTGGGACCGAAGATCGACTATCCCGCGCCGCCAAAGGACATGCCTTCGTCGAGCGAGCGCTTCTTCACGGGCGGCCAAGTCAACACGATCCCGTCGTACCGGCCCGGCGAGGCGCTGGAAGTGGTGCCGGGTCTCGCGGTCACTCAGCACAGCGGCGAGGGCAAGGCGAACCAATATTATCTGCGCGGCTTCGATCTCGACCACGGCACGGACCTCGCGCTCTATCTCGACGGCATGCCGCTCAATATGCGGACCCATGGTCACGGACAGGGCTATTCGGACGCCAATTTCGTCATCCCCGAAATGCTCGCTTATGTCGACGCAAGGAAGGGTCCTTACAATGTCGAGGATGGCGACTTCTCGAACGCCGGCACGATCCGCATGCAATATCTGCGGAAAGTGCCCCAGGGCGTGTTCTCGACAACGGGCGGCATATTCAATTACGGCCGGGTTTTCGGCATGAAATCCTGGGAATTCGCCGGCGGCGACATTCTCGGCGGCGGCGAGATCTCGACCTTCGACGGGCCGTGGACGATTCCCAACAATGCGCGCAAGATCAACGCCGTGTTGCGCTGGTCGCGCGGCGAGGAGAATAATGGCGTGTCGATCACCGGCATGGCCTACGCCAATCGCTGGAATTCGACCGACCAGGTTCCGACGCGCCTCTTCGATACCGGCATTCTTTCGCGCTGGGGAACGCTCAATCCGACCGACGGCGGAAACACCACCCGCTTCAGCCTTTCGGGGCGTTGGGCGCAGGAGTCCTCGAACGACTGGTCGAAGGTCGAAGCCTTCGCCATGCATTCGACGCTCAATCTCTTCAATGACTTCACGTATTTTCTGGGCCATCCGATCATCGGCGACCAATTCCGTCAGTTCGACCGGCGCACCATGGTGGGCGGCAACGCCTATCACGCGATCAAGTTCAACTTTCTCGGCGACAAAGAAAGCGAGCTGAGATTCGGCGTTCAGTCGCGTTACGACGATATCCGCATCGGGCTGGGCGATACGCTGTACCGCATGCCCTATGACACTATTCGCAACGATCATGTCAGCGAAGGCAGCATCGCGCTTCTCACCGACGTCAAGACGAAGTGGTCGCCTTGGCTCAGGACCGTCGTCGGCGCTCGTTGGGATTATTATTGGGGCAGCAATCAAGGATTGCAGGCCTATTGGGATTCGCCCTTGTCTCCGGGCGTCGACAATCCTGGTTTCGATCCGGCCAATCCAACGCGCATCTGGACCGGGCCGCTCAATAGCGGAACCTACAACGCCCAGCTGATCAGCCCCAAAGCCTCCGTGATCATCAATCCCTGGGATGACAAGACGGATTTCTATCTGAACTTCGGCCGTGGATTCCATTCCAACGATTTCCGCGCGACGACCCAACGCTTCGCGACGTCGGAGCTGGACGATAATGGCGGCTACGCCAGCGTGCCCCATAATGGCCTCCTCTCGCCCTCGACCGGCGCCGAAGTCGGCGTGAAGACCAGAGTGATCGACAAGCTCGAAAGCGCGGCGACCCTGTTCTTCATCCAGACCGCGCAGGAGAACATTTTCGAAGGCGACAGCGGCAACACCGTCATTGCGCGCGGGGCCAACCGCATCGGCGTCGAGTTCACGAACCACTACCGGCCCTTGTCCTGGCTCGCATTCGAGGGCGACGTGACGGCGACGCACGCCCGCTTTCGCGGGTTTGATCGGGATCAGGCCGATCTTTACGCTCAACTTCTGCAACCCGACGCCTTGGCCTGGGGCGCCTGGCTGGGCAACGCGCCGGGCAATTACCTTGTCAATGCGACGCCGATCATCGCGACCGGCGTCATCGAATTGGGCGAAGCGACCGGCTATTTCGCCAATTTCAAATATCGCTACATCGCTCCGCGCGCGCTCACGGAAGACGGCTTCTACAAGAGCCCCGCCATCGGCACGGTCAACGCCCGCGTCGGCTATCGCTGGAAGGAAGGCTGGAAGCTCCAGCTCGACGTGTTCAATATGTTCAATTCGCGGTCCCAGCAGATCGCTTACGGTTACGGATCCCTCGTCCCGACCGATCCGCTGTTCCAGGCCTGCACCGGCGCCATCGCCGCTCCGACGACCGACGCGGTTTGCGGCGTCGGCCAGATGGGCGTGGTCGGCCATCCGATCGAGCGGACGTCCTGGCGCGTCACCTTTGGCGGCCCGCTCGATTTCGATCCGCGCTCCATGAAAGGCCCCGACCTGACGGAGCCGTTCCATCTCTTCAAATAGCTGTCGTCAGGCAGGCTTCGGAGGGGTCGAGCCTTTTCTATGCCAGGCCCCGCCCGCATCAACCGTGCGAATGGGCGTGGCTGTGAGCCCCGGGTCGCGGCGCTTTTTCGGCTTCCTCGGAGTCCGCGGGCACCACGACGAGCTGGCCGTAGCGCACGCCGCGTTCGCCGATGAGGTGGCTGGCGAAATGCTCGACCTCCGCCTTCTGGCCCTTCAGCAGGGAGACTTCGAGACAACTCGCTTCGTCCAGATGCACATGCAGCGTCGCGATCGACATATCGGCATGGCTGTGATGGTCGTGGACCAGCTTCCTGGAGAGCTGGCGGGTCTCGTGGTCATAGACATAGACGAGCGCGGCGACGCAATTGCGCGCCCCCTCCTCGGCTTTGGGCACATTGAGGAGCCCCGCCCGAACGAGGTCCCGCACCGCCTCTGAACGGTTCTGGTGGCCGCCCGCCTCCATGTAGCGGTCGAGCGCGTCCATCAACTCGTCGTCGATCGTCACCGTCACGCGCTGCATAGCTTCCTCGATCCCAGCCCGCCTTTGGCGCCACTCCTTTTCTTAGCCGGGCCATGGTCCCGCCGCAACGCTGCGACCGATTGCTTGGTCTTGTCCGCCGCCCATGGCTTTGGCATGGTGCGCGCCAACCAAAACAAAAGGAAACGCCGAAGATGACCGGGTTCTGGAGGAGGCTCGCCGCCTTATCGATTTTCTGCGCGGGGTTGAGCCTCGGCCTCGCCGCGCCCGCCCGGGCGCATACGCCCGACATTTCGACGGGCAAGATCGCGCCGCAGGCGAACCGGGTCTATCTCGTCGACGTCGGATTTCTCGCCACCGATCTCGAGCGCATGTTCCAGGAGACGATGGACGAGCGCGCGGGCGTCGATCTCTCGCCGCCGGGCGTGCTGGAGGAGGAGATCGGAAAATTCGTCTCCAGGCGCGTCGCCATGCGCGACGAGGCGGGCCGCGCCTGCATGTCCAAGGTCGAGAAGTCCGGCGAAGACCCGACGAACCAGGACAGCGCGCTGATCATCCTGCGCTTCGACTGCGCGGGGACCAACGGCAAGATCTTCTACGACGCGACCAGGCTCCTCGCCGCGCAGGGCTCCAAGGGCAAGCATCTCGTGACGCTCCTCGGCGAAAATGCCGGCGAGACCATGCTTTACCCGCAGAACCCGCCGCTCGATCTCACCCAGCCCATGGAGACCACGGCCCAGCTCATGAAGAAATTCTTCGAGGCGGGCGTCGAGCATATCGTCACCGGCTACGATCACCTCTGCTTCCTCTTCGCGCTGATCCTGTGGGCGACGCGCGTCTGGCCGGTGGTCAAGATCGTCACCGCCTTCACCGTTTCTCATTCGATCACGCTGTCGCTCGCGGCGCTGAACGTCTTCACGCTGCCCTCGACGCTGACCGAGGCGCTGATCGCCGCCTCGATCGTTTTCGTCGCCGCGGAAAACTATTTCTCGCGCAATGTCGACAATCGCTGGCGCAACACCTTCCTCTTCGGCTTCATTCACGGCTTCGGCTTCGCGTCCGCGCTGACGGAAATGGGCGTGCCGCAGGGCGGCGTCGTGCCGGCGCTCGCCGCCTTCAATATCGGCGTGGAGGCCGGCCAGATCGCCATCGTCGTCGCCGTGATGCCGATCCTTTTCGCGATCGACAAGGCGACGGGCGGCAAGCGCAGCGAAAAGCTGGTCTATGCGCTTTCGGGCCTTATCGGCCTTGCGGGCGTGTTCTGGTTCCTGCAACGCATCGGGGTTGTCCCAGGCGCCTGAGCGCAAGACGGTTATTCGCCGGTGAATTTTGGCGCGCGCTTTTCAAGGAAGGCCGCGCGCCCTTCCATATAGTCGGCGCTGTCGAAACAGGCCTGCGCATAGGCTTCGCACGCTTCGAGCGTCGGCGCATTGGGCAACAGGGCGGCGGCGCGGATGGCGGCTTTCGCGGCGCGCAAGGTAAGCGGCGCGTTGGCGGCGATTGTCGCGGCCAGATCGTCGACGCCGCCCTCGAAGCTCTCCTGCTCGAAAAGGCGGGCGAGATAACCGATCTCCAGCGCTTCCTTGGCGCTCAGGCGGCGCGCGGTGAAGAAGAGCTCCATCGCCCGCTGCGGGCCCACCGCCGCCACGACGAAGCGCATGGCGGAGGGCGGATAGCCGACGCCGAGCCGTCCGGCCGGAATGGCGAAGACGGCTTCCTCCTGCGCGACGCGCAGGTCGCAGGCGGAGGCGATGCCCATGCCGCCGCCCATGCAGAAGCCGGCAATGGCGGCGATCGTCGGCTTGGAGCAGGCGGAAATTGCTTCGAACGCGTCAACATTGGCCTGTTCATAGGCGCGCCCGCCTTCGCTCGTCGCGCGCACGGTGGAGAATTCCGAAATATCCGCGCCCGAACAGAAGGGCAGCCCCGGCGCGCCGCAGATGACGACGACCCGCGCCTCCGGCGCGGCGTCCATGGCCGTGAAGAGAGGCGGCAGCGCACGCCACATTTCGAGATCGAAAGCGTTGCGCTTCGAGCCGTTGTCGATGAGGAGGCGCGCGACGCCATTGGCGAGTTCGACGCGCAGCTTGGGCGAGGGAGAAGCGATGGTCATGGCGGCCTAGTTACTAGAGACGAGTGGCGTCGAAAAGGCGGATTTCCCGCCAGCGACGCCAGCGAGACCCCCTTCCTGCGACGTCTGGCCACAGGCTCGAAAGCCCGTCGCGACCTCTTGCCACACGGCCTGGCGCGCGCATTCGAGTCATGTTGCCTTCATATCTTTGTGCAGCGCGACGGAGCGGGAATGTCGGTTGGAACGGATAAGCTGGCGTCGCCCGGCGCGCTGAGAATGGCCCTCGCCCTCGCTGTTTTCCTGCATCACACGACAATGTTCAATCTCGGCATGTCGGCCGTGCTGATCTTCTTCGTCCTGAGCGGCTACTGGGTGGCCGCCATGTGGGCGAACACCTATTCCAAGACCAGCCTCTCCTACGCGACTTTTCTCGTTTCGCGCGTCTGGCGCATCGTCCCCGTTTTCGCTCTGTGCTCGGCCATCGCCTGGACGCTCCTCTTCTGGCGCGGCGCGACCCCCGAAGACGCAGGCGGGATCATCCGCCAGCTCTTCTCCAACGTCATGATCCTCGGCTACAATTCCCTGCCCTTCCAGGCCAATATTCCCGGCTGGTCGCTGGATATGGAGATGCAGTTCTATCTCATCGCGCCGATCTTCGTGTTCCTCGTGGCGCGCAACCTCTATGTTCTCGTCGCCTGCGTGGGACTGTCGATCCTCTCCAAGGGTCTCGGCGGAGCCGCGACGGTCGCGCCCTTCCTGCTCTTCTTCGGCCTCGGCGTCGCGGCGGCGAGCCATAAGATGCTTCCAAGCCGCGCCCTGGCCTATCGCTCGCTCTACGCCGCCCTCGCCCTGCTGCTGGCCTGCGCTCTCATCTTCGCCGCGAATCTGGCGCTCGGCGGAACGCAGGGCGCATTGCTGGCTTTCGGCCCCAAGACCAATCTGCTCATCGCCCTGCTGATGACGCCCTGGGCGATCTACACGACCCAACAGAAGACCGGCGCGCTCGACCGGATGGTGGGCGACATGTCCTATATCGTCTATCTCCTGCACTGGACGGTGATCGGCGCGCTGCACACGGGCGAAGGCGGCTATATTGAGCGCCTGATCCTCTGCTCGGAAGCGCTGGCGCTGATTCTCGTCGCCTCCTACGCCATCTGGGCGCTGTTCGATCGTCCGATCGGCAAGCTCCGTTCCGCCTGGGTCGCCAATCGCCGCGTCGACCGCGCGCCCATTTTTGCGGCGGCGGTCGCCTGAGCCGATATAGCGCCCGTCCTATGGGCGCCGCCCGGCGAAACTGATAGCGTCCGCCCCGTTCGCGCGCCGATTGCGCGACGCGACAGGGGAACGGGACGTTACGGTGATAAAGCAGGGATTTACCGTACTGCTGCCGCATCTGCGGCGCGCCTTTTTCGTTCTCTTCGTGACGACGGGCCTGACCCTTCTGACGCTCAAACGGACGGACGCGCCCTCGGTCGCCTGCTCGGAAGTCAATCTCGGCCCGGACGCTTATCGCATCCTCGTCATCGGGGAGTCCTGGGCCTCCGACGGCAAGATCTTTCCGGAGCTTCCCAAAGCGGTCTCGGCGCGGCTTGGAGGCAGGGGCGTCGTCGCCTGCAGCGTCGGCTTCAATGGGCGCAATTCGCGTCTTCTCTATTCGGAGCTCCGCGAGAACTACCCGCGCTACAAACTATACAATCTCTTTCAGGGAGAGACGCCGCACAAGGTCGTCATCATGAACGGCGTCAATGATGAGATTCAGCATATCGGCGCTTTCGCCTATGTCCAATACACGAAGAAGCTCGTCGATTATTTTTCTGACGTGGAGGATGTCGAAGTCATCTCCATTCCGCGCGTCAACGAACGCTGGTTCAAGCCGCCGAACCTCTTCAGCCGCATGAAGCGCAACGTCCTGCGCTGCGTTTACGACGGCTGCAATTTGCAGGTGAACGACGTTTATCGCGTCGCGCTGTGGCGCGACTATCCCGATATGAACGTGATGGAATTCGACAATTTCATCGACAAATTCGACGGCCACGAGGAATATTACGAATTCGACGGCGTGCATTTGACCGACGAGTGGCTGCACAGATATGGGCGGTTCATCGGCTCCGCCATGTCGCTCTCCGACAAAGTCGCCTCACGCAAGAAAAGCGCGTCCTGATATAAGCGCCGCATGGACCTTCTCTCCCGCCTCCTCCACCGCGACGGCCTGATGCTCGTCATCGACAAGCCGGCGGGCGTCCCCGTGCATCGCGGCCCGAAAGGCGGCCCGAGCCTCGAGGACGCCTTCGACCAACTGCGTTTTGGCCTGCCCCGCGCCCCCGCGCTCGCCCATCGGCTCGACAAGGACACGTCGGGCTGCCTCGTGCTCGGCCGCCATCGCAAGGCGCTGGAGCGGCTCGGCAAGCTGTTCAAATCGGGGCGAATCTCCAAAACCTATTGGGCGGTGGTCGAAGGGTCCCCGGCGGGGGACGAAGGCGAGATCGATCTGGCGCTGGGCCGGCTCGACGCCGCGCGCGGCTGGTGGATGCAGCCTGACCCGATGGGCCTGCCGTCTCGCACCAGTTGGCGCGCGCTGGGCCGATCGCCCGACAAAGCGCTGACCTTCATCGAATTCACGCCCCATACCGGCCGGACGCATCAGATCCGCGTCCACGCGCAAGCGATGGGCTGGCCGATTCTCGGCGATCCCATTTACGGCTCGGGCCGGCGCGACGGCGCCCCGCCGCTGCATCTCCATGCGCGGGCGATCTCGATCCCGATGCAGGAGAGCAAGGGGCCCGTCCATGTCGAGGCGCCGGCGCCGGCCCATATGATCGACGCCATGACGGCTTGCGGCTGGCGGGCGAACGGCGCCGCTCCCGCCGCTTTGGCGCCGGATTTGCCAAACGCTTCCGGAGCGCTCAAATTAGTCGACTGAATCTAGGGAGAATACGTAGTGGCGCCCAAATTCGCGCCTCTCAAGGACGCGCCTGAACGCTCCGCCGCCTCGGATGGCGGTCGCTTTGCGCTCGACCGCGCGCTGCTCGACGCGCTCGCCGACCTCGCTTTGCAGGCCGCCAGGCGCGCCGGCGCGAGCTATGCGGATATCCGCCTCGGCGAGACGCTGAAGGAAACCGCCTACGCCAAGGACGACCGGCTGGAGCAATTCGACGAGCGCTCCACGCGCGGCTTCGGCCTGCGCGTGCTGCTCGACGGCTCCTGGGGCTTTTACGGCGCGCGCCGTCTCGACGCCGCGAGCGTCGCCGAAGGCGTCGAGCGCGCTCTGGAGAACGCCCGCGCCGTCCGGCCGATACAGGGCCGGCCCATCGCGCTCGAAGAATTGCCCGCGCATGAGGCCGAGTGGATCATGCCCATGGGCGTCGATCCCTTCTCGATCTCGACGCGCGAGAAAGCGGATCTGTTGCTCGCCATCTCGGCGGCGGCCCGCGACAACGGCGCCGACTTCTGCACCGCTTTGCTCTGCATCGCCCGCGAGGAGCGGCTCTTCGCCAGCACGTTCGGCGCCCGAATCCGCCAGACGCGCACGCGCGTGCAGCCGACCTTCACCGCGACGGCCATCGATCGCGCCGCGGGGCGCATGGCGTCTCGCGACAGCCTCACCCCCGCGCGCGGCGCGGGATGGGAATATGTGACGGGCGCCGGGCTTCTCGAAGAAGCGGCGCTCGCCGGACGGCAGGCCCGCGAGAAGCTTTCAGCGCGGCCGGTTGTCGCCGGCGACTACGATCTCATCCTCGATCCGACCAATCTCTGGCTCACCATTCACGAAACGGTCGGCCATTCGACGGAGCTCGACAGGGTTCTCGGCTGGGAGGCCAATTTCGCAGGCACGAGCTTCGTGAAGCCCGCAATGCTGGGCAATCTGCGCTTCGGCTCCGAGCTCATGACGATCGTCGCCGACCGCTCGCAGCCGGGCGCGCTCTCGACCATCGGCTATGACGACGATGGCGCGCCGGCCTCTTCGGCGGAATTCAAGATCGTCGAGAAAGGCGTCTTCAAGAATTTCCAGATGGCGCTCGGACAGGCGCATTATATCGGGCTGCCCGGCTCCAATGGGTGCGCCTACGCCGACAGCCCGACGTCTTTTCCCATTCAGCGCATGCCGAACATCTCGCTCGCGCCGAACCCCGATACGTGCAAGCTCGACGATCTGGCGAGCGGCGTCGAAAACGGAATTTACGTCGTCGGAGCGGGAAGCTGGAGCATCGACCAGCAGCGCGACAATTTCCAGTTCGGCGGCCAGCTCTTCTACGAGATCAAGAACGGCGAGATCGGCGATATGCTGCGCGACGTCGCTTATCAGAGCCGCACGATTCCTTTCTGGAACTCGCTGGACGGCCTCGGCGACGCTTCGACCTATCATCTCGACGGCACCTTCACCTGCGGCAAGGCGGAGCCCGTGCAGGTCGCGCCCGTTTCGCACGGCGCGCCGCTGGCGCGCTTCCGTAACGTGCGCGTGCTGAACACGAGCGGCGGCGTTTGAGCGAATGTTTCTTTCCTCTGACGACGTAAAATCCATCGCCAAAAAGATCATCGCAGGCTCCAACGCCGACGCCTGCGTGGTGAAGATCGACGGCGGCGAGGATTACAGCCTGCGTTTCGCGCGCGGCGGCGCGACGACCAATATTGCGACGTCGGAGACGACGGTGCGCGTCTCATCCCACATTGGCGGGCGCGTCGGCTCGGTGACGACGGCGAGCATCGACGAGACGGCGCTGGCCGCCGCGCGCGCGCGTTCGGAAGAAATCGCGCGCATGCTCCCCGTCGATCCCGACTATGTCGCGCCGCTCGGTCCCCAGGAGTATGACGCCTCCGCGCGCTACGACGACAACGCCGCCTCGCTCAAACTCGACACGCTGGCGGCGCAGGCGGGGCGCGTGATCGAGGAGGGCGCGCGCAGGAATGTCGACACATTCGGCTGCGCCTCGAGCACACGGCGTTTCGAGGCGCTGGCGACGAGCAACGGCCTCTTCGCCTATGAGCGCAGAAGCGAGATCGACCTTTCCGCCACGGCGCGCAACAAGAGCGACACATGGTCCGGCTGGGCCGGCGCGCATGAGTTTTTCGGCGCGCGGCTCGACGCGGAGACCATCGCGGCGCGCGCCTGCGCCAAGGCGGCTTATAATGTCGATCCTGTCGATCTCGAGCCGGGCGACTACGCCGTCATCCTCGAACCTGTCGCCGTCGCGGAGCTCGCCTTCTGGGTGATGATGGCGATGGACGCGCGCGCGGCGGATGAAGGCCGCAGCTTCTTCGCGCGACCGGGCGGCGGCGCGCTCATCGGCGAGAAGCTTTTCGACGAGAAGTTCACCATCCGCGTCGATCCCGCCGACCCTCTGGCGCCGGAGGGCGGCGTCGGCTGGGAAGGCGTGCCGCATCGCGCCCGCGCTTTCATCGACAGGGGCGCCGCGTCGACGCTCTACCGCTCACGCTCATGGGCGCGGAAGACCGACGCCGAGCCCGTTCCGGCGGCGCGCAATTTCATCGTCGAGGGCGGCGAGACGTCGCTCGACGACCTGATCCGCTCGGTGAAGCGCGGCGTCCTCGTCACGCGCATCTGGTACGAGAATATGGTCGAGCCGAAAAGCCTGCTGCTCACCGGCCTCACGCGAGACGGCAATTTCCTGATCGAGAATGGCCGCGTCACCGCGCCAGTGCGCAATATGCGCTTCAACCAGCGGCTGGGCGAGCTTTTCGCCAATATAGCCGCCCTCGGCAAGACGGAGCGCGTCTGGCGCGCTGTGGGCGGCGGCGCTGCGGCCGCGCCGCCCATGCTGGCGGAGAAGTTCCACTTCTCGTCCAAATCCAGCGGCATCTGACAAGGGAAATCGTGTATGCTTCGCGCGTCCGAGAGGAGCGCGCACAGCATGTTTCGTTGCAGCCTTGTTACTTTCTTCGCGGTCGTCGCCCTCCCCGCTTTCGCCCTGGAGAAAGCGACCTTCGCGACGAACTGGCGCGCGCAGGCCGAACATGGCGGGTTCTATCAGGCCCTCGTCGACGGCACCTACGCCCGTTACGGTCTCGACGTCACGATCCAGCAGGGCGGGCCGCAGATCAATGCGCGGCTGCTGCTCGCCGCGGGCCGGGTGGATTTCGCCATGGGCGCGAATACGATCCAGATGTTCGAATCCGTGCAGCAGAACGTCCCCGTCGTCACGGTGGCGAGCATGTTCCAGATCGAGCCGGCGGTCTTCATGTCGCATCCCGGCGAAGGGCTCGACCGTTTCGAGGATCTGCCGAGCGCGACCGTCTTCATCGCAAGCGATTTCCGCGCCTCGGTCTGGCAATGGCTCAAACAGAGCTACGGCTTCAAGGATGAGAAGGCGAAACCTTACGGCTTCAATTCCGCGCCTTTTATCGCGGACAAGAAGTCCGTGCAGGAAGGCATATTGACCTCCGAGCCCTACGCCATCGAACAAAAAGCCGGCTTCAGGCCGAATGTCTTTCTGCTCGCGGATTATGGCTATGACAGCTATTCGACGACGATCGAGACGCGCGCCGAGACGATCGACAAGAAGCTCGACCTCGTGCAGCGTTTCGTCGATGCGTCGATCATCGGCTGGTACGCTTACCTCTATGGCGACAACGCCGCCGCCAATGCGGCGATCAAGCGCGACAATCCGGAAATGACGGACGCCCAGCTCGCCTTCTCGCTCGCAAAAATGAAGGAGCGCGGCATTGTGGATTCAGGCGACGCGCTGGCGCTCGGCATCGGCGCCATGACCGACGCGCGGATGACAAGCTTCTTCGACAAGATTTCGAAAGCTGGCGTCGTTCCAGCGGAGCTGGATTACAGGAAGGGTTACACGCTTCGCTTCATCGGCAAGAAGGTCGGGATGGAGCTGCGGCGGTGATCGCAGCCGTTTTTGCGAGGCGCGCGGCGAAGAAGCGATTCCGAGCCGTCGCGACGGGAGACGTCCATGGCTAGCCCCCTCGTCTCCCTGCACGCCGTCTCCAAGACTTTCCCCAGCGGCGTCACCGCGCTGTCGGGCGTCGACCTCGACGTGCGCCGGGGCGAGGCGCTGACGCTGCTCGGCCCTTCCGGCTGCGGCAAGTCGACCGTGCTGCGGCTCATTTCGGGCCTCGCCAAGCCGAGCGGCGGCGCGATCAGCTGGGACGATCCCATGGCGCGCAAGAATATCGGCTTCGTCTTTCAGGACCCGACGCTGCTGCCCTGGGCGAGCGTTTTCGACAATGTCTATTTGCCGCTGCGGCTCGCGGGCGCGGGCCGCACGGAGGCCGTTCCGCGCATCGAGGACGCGCTCGCGCGCGTCGGACTATCCGAGTTTGCATCCGCTTTGCCGCGCGAACTTTCCGGCGGCATGAAGATGCGCTGCGCCATCGCCCGCGCCCTCGTCACCAAACCTTCGCTTCTTTTGATGGACGAGCCTTTCGCCGCGCTCGACGAAGTGACGCGCTTCAAGCTCAATGACGATCTCGTCACGCTCAAACAGGATCTTCAGGCGACCATCGTCTTCGTCACCCATTCCATCTTCGAGAGCGCCTTTCTTTCGACGCGCATCATCGTGATGTCGAAGCCGCGCGGGCGCATCGTCGACGAGATCGCGATCGACCCGGGGCTCGTCCGCGACGCGGACTTCCGCACCAGCGCCGTCTTTTCCGACATATGCCGCCGCGCCTCCCACGCGCTGCGCAAGGCCACGGGAGAGGCCGCTTGACGAAGCTGCGCGACATCGCGGTCCCCCTCGCCGTTTTCGCGGCGGCGCTCGTAATTTGGGAAGGGATCGTCGCCTGGAAGGCGATCCCGCCTTATGTGCTGCCGGCTCCCAGCGCAATCTTCGCGAAGCTGATCGAAGATCGCGATCTGCTCTTCTCTTCGCTCCTCGCGACGCTGGGCGTGACGCTGAAAGCGCTGCTCATCGCCGTCATCTGCGGCGTCGCGCTCGCTTTGCTGCTGGCGCAGTCGAAGTGGCTGGAGCGCGCCCTTCTGCCCTTCGCGGTCATTCTGCAGGTGACGCCGATCATCGCCATCGCGCCGCTTCTCCTTGTTTATATGCAGCCGGAAAACGCCGTGCTGGTCTGCGCCTTTCTCGTCGCATTCTTTCCGATCCTCTCGAATACGGCGCTCGGCCTCGCCTCGGTCGACTACGCATTACGCGACCTTTTCGACCTTTATCGCGCCTCGGCCTGGCAAAAACTCGTCTATTTGCGACTGCCGGCGGCGCTGCCGCAATTTCTCACGGGCCTGCGTATCGGCGGCGGCCTGTCGCTCGTCGGCGCCATCGTCGCGGAATTGGCGGCGGGCGCGTCGGGTCAGGGAACGGGCCTCGCCTATCGCATCGTGGAAGCGGGCTTCCGGCTGGACATTCCTCGCATGTTCGCCGCGCTCGCTCTGATCTCGGCGGCGGGACTGGCGATCTACGGCGCGCTGGCGGCGCTATCTCATTACTTGCTGCGCGGATGGCATGAAAGCGCGCGGGAGTGTGGAGAATGACGATCGTCAGGGACATAAGCGAACAGGACGCGCAGGCGTGGCGGGCGCTTTGGGCCGGCTACAACGCGTTCTACGAAACAGTCCTGCCCCCGGACGTCACGGCGCATACCTTCAACGGATTGCTGGACCCGAGCGCGCCGATGATCGGACGCGTCGTAGAGGTCGACGGCCGCGTCGCCGGTTTTTCCATCTCGATCCTGCACGCCTGCAGCTGGTCGATCGCTCCGGTCTGCTATCTTGAAGACCTGTTCGTCGATCCGGCCTGCCGCAGGAAAGGGCTCGGCAAAGCGCTGATTGAGGATCTCGTGGAGCTCGGCCGCGAAAAGGGGTGGTCGCGTCTTTACTGGCACACCAAAGCGGGCAATGCGCAAGCGCGTCGACTTTACGACCTTTTCGTCCCCGCCGACGATTTCGTGCGCTACCGCCTGAAGCTATAGACGCGCTATTGCGTCGCTTCCCCTCCCACCTCGTCGAGATGGTACACGTCATCGCGGAAATGCACCGTCCCGTCCGCCGACGCCCAGCCCGTCATATAGACCCACACAACCGGCACGGGCTTGGCGAGCTTCACCTCTTCGCGTTCGCCGGTCGCGATCTTCGCGTTGATCTGCTCCTTTGACACGATCGGGCCGCTGGCGCCGTCGAGAATCCACGCGGCGAGGTCGATCACGCCCTGCACCCGCACGCAGCCATGCGAGAGGAAGCGATAATCGTTGGCGAAGAGATTGCGCGACGGCGTGTCGTGCATATAGACCGAATGCGGGTTCGGCATCGAAATGCGGATCGAGCCCAGCGAATTGCCTGCGCCGGAATCCTGCCGCAGCGTGTAGTTCACCGCCTTCTCGCCGGCCCAGTTGATCGAGCGCGGATCGACTTCCTCGCCCTTGTTGTTGAGCACGCGGATGCGCTGGCGCGTGAGATAGCCCGGGTCCTTGACCATATGCGGCGCGATCTCGTTCTTGATGATCGAGGTCGGCACGGTCCATGTCGGATTGATGTTCACCGCGACGACCTTCGCCTGCACTTCCGGCGAATGATGCTCGGGATCGCCGACGATCGCGACATAGCGCCGAACGACGCGGTCATTTTCGACGGTGTCGACGGCGGTCGAAGGGATATTGACGACGATATAGCGGTCGCCGAAGGGGAAATCGAGACCCGCCAGGCGCTGAGCGCTGGAGGCGAGCTGACGGAAACGCACATTCGCCGGCACGTCGAGCGCTTTCAGCGTGGCGCCGGCGACGGCGCCCGTCTGCTTCAGCCCCATGCGGAACTGAAACCGCTTCACGGCGGCCGTCAGATCATTGTCCCATGTCTGCTTGCGCGTGTCGGACAGCGCGTCGTCCTCGGCCGCGAGGCGCCGGCGCAACGCCACGACAGACGCCCCTTTGGCGCCCGCTTTCAGCGCGACGCCGACCGTCGGCCAGCCGCCGAGATCGACGATTTGGGCGTAGCGCTCGGAAGCCTTCGACGTGGTGAAGAACGTCTCCGGTTGCAGCACCGGCGTGGGATCGTCTGAGAGCGCCGTTTCGCGCGGCGGCGCAGGGGGCTTTGGTTTGGGCTTCGGCTTCGGCGCCGGGGCGCTGGCGTCGGCCGCGGGCGCCGGCGCATCCACTGGCGCCGGCGCGGCGGGCGCCGCCGGCGAAGCGGGAACGGGCGTTGTCGGCGCAGGCGCCGACGGTGCAGGCGACGGGGGAGGCGCGGCGACGGGGACGTTCTGCGCCATTGACGGTCCGGCCATCACGACGCTCGCTATCAATCCCGCGCCGATCAACCGCGCAATTCTCGACATTCTTCCGCTCGCCGTTCGAACTTTCAGGGGCGCCCACGAAATCCGCGAAGCGCATGCATATTTTCTTTCGCTTTTCGACCGCGTCGCGACAGGGGTCAACTCAATTCAATCGAATTTTGCGCGCATTCGGCATCGCAACTCAACTCAACCCCAATTGCGAACAGGACTATTTTGTGGTTCGCTGTGAAAAAATATTACGCGATTCATTGGGGAGGGGATCATGTTCAAACGTCATCGGATTTCTGCGTCGATCATCGTGCTGGCCGGGGCCGCGTCGATGCTTCGCCTGACGACGGGCGCCGGGGCGGCGGAGGTCAAATTTCTGGATCAGGGTTGGACCCAGGCGGACCGCAACGCCTATTACAGCCAGGATCAGGGGGCGCGCATCGTTCCCCTGAAATGGATCAAAGCCCTGAAGCGCGAAGACGGCTCGGGCTTTCTCGACGACGGCTTCGGCAGATACGGCTATCTCGCGAATCCCAGGAGTCCGACGCCCGGCCTTCCGGTCGGATTTCTCGCGGCGCCCTATGACGGACAGTCCTATCTGAGCATGACCTGCTCGGCCTGCCATACGAGGCAAATTGAGATAGACGGCGCGCCGCTGCGCATCGACGGCGGTCCGGCGCTGGTCGATTTCCAGAGCCTCTTCGAGGATCTGGACACGGCCTTCGACAAAGTGGCGACGGACGATGCGATCTTCGCGGATTTCGCCAAGGCCGTATTGGGCGCCGGCGCGTCGAAATCGGCGCAGGAAAAATTACGCCAGGACTTCAAAGCGTGGCGCGAGCCCTTCCACACCATCTTCCGTCTCGCACTGCATCCGGCGACGCCTCAGCGCCCGCTCGGCCTGCAATGGGGCCCCGGGCGCGCCGACGCCGTATCGATGATCTTCAACCGCGTCGCCGGGCTCGATATCGGCGACGGCGCCAATCGCATGATCCCGGGCAATATTCAGAGCGCCGATGCGCCGGTGCGTTATCCCTTCGTTTGGAACGCCGCGCGACAGCACAAGACCCAATGGCCCGGCTTCGCGGAAAACGGCGACGACATACTCGGTCTCGCGCGCAATGTCGGCGAGGTCTTCGGCGTCTTCGGCGTGTTCAAGCCCAGGCGGGTTCCGATTATCGGCGTGAGCTATACTGACGATTTGTCGCTCAATTTTCCTGGGCTCATGAAGCTCGAAACATTGATCAAGAAGCTCGAGCCGCCGAAATGGCCCGGCAATCTCGATCAGGCTCTGGTCAAGGAAGGCGACGAGATTTTCGACTGGCCTCAGGAAAAGGGCGGCTGCGGCCCGAATTGCCATGAAGTGAATACGAAGGTCGACCCGCCGCGCGCCTGCGCAAAGCCCGGAGAGACCTGGAACACGCCGATCCAGGCCGTCCAGACGGACGGCGCCGAATACGCCGTGCTCACGCGCGACGCGGACACCGGCGTCCTTCAAGGCGAGACCATTCCCCTGCCGCCCTTCGGAAAGCTCAAAAACAGGGACGCGATCTTCAACATTCTGGCGACGTCGGTTTTCCAATCGATTGCGCGGTCGGCGGTCAAGAATCCCCTTTTGCTCCGCCCGATTTTCGAGGAATGCGTCAAGAACCGCTCTGGCGATCCGGAAGTGCTGGGCGTGCTCAAAATGAATTTCGTCGACGTCGTGAAGAAGACGCTCGAGGCGATCTATCGGCGTCCTGAAGACACGCCGAAAGCGCCGAAATACGAGTCCCGCGTCATGAAGGGCATCTGGGCGACGGCGCCCTATCTCCACAATGGCTCCGTGCCGACGCTGGCCGATCTGCTGAAGCCGCCAAAGGATCGTCCCGAGAGCTTCGCGGTCGGGCCGGCCTATGACCTCGAAAATGTCGGCCTCGCCAAGACGCAGACGAAGTTCAACTTCGTCTACAAGACGACGGCCGCCTGCGAGGGGATCGACGCCTCGGCGAATAGTCGCTGCGGCCACAATTTCGGCACGCAGCTCGACGACCGCCAGAAGAAGGCGCTTCTGGAATATCTCAAGAGCCTCTGACCGCGGCCGGACCTTTCGACGAGATGATGCGGGGGCGCTTCGGCGCCCCTTGCCTTTTGCGCCCGCGCCCCGCATACCCCGCGCCAAAGATGCAATCTCCAAAGCAAGCGGGACGGATATGGGCTTCAAATGCGGCATTGTCGGTCTGCCGAACGTCGGCAAATCGACCCTCTTCAACGCGCTGACCCAGACAGCGGCGGCGCAGGCCGCGAATTATCCCTTCTGCACCATCGAGCCCAATGTCGGCGCGGTGGCGGTGCCCGATCCGCGCTTGGATAAATTGTGCGAGATCGCGGGCTCCAAACAGATCATCCCGACGCAGCTCACCTTCGTGGACATTGCCGGCCTGGTGCGCGGCGCCTCCAAGGGCGAGGGGCTCGGCAACCAGTTCCTGGCCAATATTCGCGAATGCGACGCAATCGCTCATGTCGTGCGCTGCTTCGAGGATAGCGACGTGACCCATGTCGAGGGCGGCGTCGATCCGATCCGCGACATCGAGACGATCGAAACCGAGCTGATGCTGGCCGATCTCGAAAGCCTCGAAAAGCGCGTCGTCGCGCTCGAGAAGAAAGCCAAGGGCGGCGACAAGGAAGCGAAGGAGCAGGTCGATCTCATGAATCGCTGCCTCGTGCTGCTGCGCGAAGGCAAGCCCGCCCGCATGGCGAAAGTCTCCGAGGAGGAGCGCAAGACCTTCGAGGGGCTGGGGCTGCTGTCGTCCAAGCCCGTCCTCTATGTCTGCAATGTCGAGGAGGAGTCGGCTTCGGAGGGCAACGGCGAGTCCACAAAGGTCGCGGCGCGGGCGAAGGAAGAAGGCGCGGCGGCCGTCGTGGTGTCGGCGAAGATCGAGAGCGAGATCGCGGTGATGCCGACCGAGGAGCAGAAGGATTTTCTGGAGGCCGTGGGCCTTAAAGAGCCCGGTCTCAACCGCGTGATCCGCGCCGGCTACGACCTGCTGCGCCTCATCACCTATTTCACCGTCGGCCCCAAGGAAGCGCGCGCCTGGACGATCGAGAAAGGCACCCGCGCCCCGGCGGCGGCGGGCGTGATCCATACGGATTTCGAGAAGGGCTTCATCCGCGCCGAAACCATCGCCTTTGACGACTACGTCGCCAATAAGGGCGAAGCGGGCGCACGGGACGCCGGGCGGCTGCGGCTGGAGGGGAAGGAATATGTGGTCGCGGACGGCGACGTGATGCATTTCAGGTTCAATACGTGACGTATTGACGGGCGGAAGCCGCGGGCGAATATTGCTCCCCAGGAGCTAGCCCTGATGACGTCATATACCCTCCAACTGCCCGACGAGACCTTGAGCAAACTCGACCTTCTGGCGAAGAAGCTCGACCGCTCGCCTGCGTCGGTGGCGGCTCAGGCGATCGAAGACTTCGTCAGGCTCGAAGAGTGGCGCGTTCGCGAGATCGAGGCGGGCCTCGCGGATGCAGAGGCGGGGGATTTCGCTTCTCCCGAGGATGTCGCGCGGATCACGGCCAGGTTCGCCGCCCGCACTTCATGAGCTTGCGCAACATTGTATGGACCCGGCGTGCGCTCAGGCGCCTCGAACAGATCGGCGTCCCGCGTCGTCGCCCGGATCAGCTCCGCGACTGCGGGGCTTGCCGACTATCCGGAGATGGGCCGGGCGCGTGAAAGGAACGCGCGAACTCCCGCTTGCGGAACTGCCGTATATCGTCGCCTATCGGGTGAAATCGGACGGCGTCGAAATCCTGACGATCATCCACACGGCTCAAAAATGGCCGGATGATTTATAGAAAAAGCGATGCCCGCGCCTTCCTCACCCCTTCGATAAATTATCGATCCGCTTGTTCAGCTCATCGAGCTGCTTCTTCAGCTCCGCCATGTCGCCGCCCTCCTTGGCCGGCGCCACGCCCTCATGTTCGTCCAGCGTCGGCCCGGTGGCGCCGGAGACGCCCTCAGTCGACAGGCCGAAGGGGTTGAACATGGTCAGCGCCTGGCGGAACACGGCCATGTTCTTGCGGGCCTGCTCCTCCATCGCCTGGAAGGCGGCGCGGGTGGGCTCGGTAAAGGGGCCGGCGGGCAGCGCGGAGGAAATCTGTTCGCGGAATTTCTGCTGTTCCTTGGTGAGCTTGTCGATCGAGAACTCCAGATAGCTCGGCACGAGCATCTGCATCGAGTCGCCATAGAAGCGGATGAGCTGACGCAGGAAAGCGATCGGCAGCAGGCTCTGGCCGTCCTTGCCCTCCTGCTCGAAGATGATCTGGGTGAGCACGGGGCGGGTGATGTCCTCACCCGTCTTGGCGTCGCAAACGACGAAATCCTCCCCCCGCTTCACCATGGCGGCGAGATCTTCAAGCGTGACGTAAGTGCTTGTTCCCGTGTCGTATAAACGACGATTGGCGTATTTTTTGATGGTTGTCGGTTTCTTCTCGGTCGCCATACGCCTGACAGTGCTCCCCTCGCCGCTCGGGCAGCCTAAAAAAAGGTCAAGCCCAGCCGATTGACGATAGACGCATTTTGGCGCCTGCGGCAATATTTTCCTTGGCGAAGCCTTTCGCTCCCCCCCAATTCCGTGCAAAACGGGCCGCGGCTTGACGAACGCAAGCGCGAAATGCTCAACCACATCCGCCCCGGCCGGGCGCTGAGGGCCTCGAGAGCTCGACCATCTTTAAAAGGGAGACAGATATGACGACCGATATCGTGATCGTTTCCGCGGCGCGCACCGCCGTCGGATCGTTCAACGGAGCCTTCGCCACGGTTCCGGCCCACGAGCTCGGCGCCGCTGCTGTCAAGGCCGCTCTCGAGCGCGCAAAGGTCGACTCCCAGGACGTCTGCGAAGTCATCCTCGGCCAGGTGCTGGGCGCCGCCCACGGCCAGAACCCCGCCCGTCAGGCTGCGATCAAGGCCGGCGTTCCGGACAGCGCCACCGCTTTCGGCGTCAATCAGGTCTGCGGCTCGGGCCTGCGCGCCGTGGCGCTCGCCGCCCAGCAGATCCAGGCGGGCGACGCCCAGATCGTCGTCGCGGGCGGCCAGGAGTCCATGTCGCTCTCGACCCATGCCGCCCATCTGCGCGCTGGTACGAAAATGGGCGACGTGAAGTTCGTCGACACGATGATCATCGACGGCCTCACCGACGCCTTCAATAATTATCACATGGGCATCACGGCCGAGAACGTCGCCAAGAAGTGGCAGATCACCCGCGAGGAGCAGGACGCCTTCGCCGTCGCCTCGCAGAACAAGGCGGAAGCCGCGCAGAAGGCCGGCAAGTTCAAGGACGAGATCGTCCCCTACACCATCTCGACCCGCAAGGGCGACGTGGTCGTCGACAGCGACGAATACGTCAAGCATGGCGTGACGCTGGACGGCGTCGCCAAGCTGAAGCCCGCCTTCATCAAGGACGGCACCGTGACCGCGGCGAACGCCTCGGGCATCAATGACGGCGGCGCGGCGCTCGTCGTCATGTCCGCCGCTGAAGCGGCCAAGCGCGGCCTGACGCCGCTCGCCCGCATCGCCTCCTGGGCGACCGCCGGCGTCGATCCGTCCGTGATGGGCTCGGGCCCGATCCCCGCCTCGCGCAAGGCGCTGGAGAAGGCCGGCTGGAAGGTCGCCGACCTCGACCTCATCGAGGCGAACGAGGCCTTCGCGGCTCAGGCCATCGCGGTCAACAAGGACATGGGCTGGGATCTCGCCAAGGTGAACGTCAATGGCGGCGCCATCGCCATCGGCCACCCGATCGGCGCTTCCGGCGCCCGCGTGCTCGTCAGCCTGCTTCATGAGATGGGCCGCCGCAACGCCAAGAAGGGCCTCGCCACGCTCTGCATCGGCGGCGGCATGGGCATCGCGCTGACCGTCGAGCGGTGAGCGCCTCTCCCTCTCCCCGTTTCACGGGGAGGGGGTTAAAGTGAGGGCAGAGCGTCAACCGCGATCGCCTTTGTCGAGCGGCGAAGCTCCAGCGCGATCAATTGCGGCCAGCCCCTCACCCTAGCCCTCTCCCCGCAAGCGGAGAGAGGGAATGCGGCCGCGCACTCAAAGCAGATTCATTAAGGGAGAAAACCAAATGGCAAGAGTTGCAGTCGTCACGGGAGGCACCCGCGGCATCGGCGAGGCGATTTCCAAGGCGCTGAAAGCCGCCGGCTACAATGTCGCCGCGACCTATGCCGGCAATGACGAAGCCGCCAACAAGTTCAAGGCCGAGACCGGCATTCCGGTCTTCAAGTTCGACGTGTCGGATTATGACGCCTGCGCCGCGGGCGTCGCCGCGATCGAGAAGGAAATCGGCCCGGTCGATATTCTCGTCAACAACGCCGGCATCACCAAGGACCGCCTGTTCCACAAGATGGAGCTGGCGCAGTGGCAGGCGGTGATCAACACCAATCTGAACTCGCTGTTCAACGTCACGCGCCCGGTCATCAACGGCATGCGCGATCGCGGTTTCGGCCGCATCGTCGTCATCTCATCGATCAACGGCCAGAAGGGCCAGGCCGGCCAGACCAACTACTCGGCCTCCAAGGCCGGCGACATCGGCTTCGTGAAGGCGCTGGCGCAGGAATCGGCCTCCAAGGGCATCACCGTCAACGCCATCGCGCCGGGCTATATTGCGACGGAGATGGTGAAGGCCGTCCCGCAGGACGTGCTCGACAAGCACATCCTCCCCTATATCGCCGTCGGCCGCCTTGGCGAGCCGGAGGAGATCGCGCGCGCGGTCGTGTTCCTGGCCTCGGACGACGCCGGCTTCATCACCGGCTCGACGCTGACCATCAATGGCGGCCAGTATCTGGCCTGATCTCGCGCATCTCGCGTAGAGAATTGAGATGGCCGGCCTTTGCGCCGGCCATTTTTGCGAGGAGCGCGCCGCGTAATGCTCGAGGAACCCGAAGCATGACCCCCGCTTCGCCGTCGCAAGGCGCGGTGACGCGCCTCTCGCGCAAACAGGCGGCGCGGCTTGGTCGGCATGTCGCGCTCGTCCTGAACGGATGCTTCTTCGCCTATGTCGCCTGCTGGCTCTACGCCAATGTCGATTACGACGAGCTTCTGACGCAATTCCAACAGATCCCGCCGCAGGCCATTCTCGTTGCGATGACGATGAATGTCGTCGTTCTGGCGTTCTACGGCCTGCGCCTCGCGGCGATCATGCGCGTGAAGCCGTTCCCCTGCTTCGTCATCGCGACGATCGGCTTCACCTTCAACGCGCTGATCCCCTTCCGCATCGGCGAGGGCGTCAAGGCCTATGTGGGCGCGACGCAGTTCAACTTTCCGCTCGGCGCGCTCGGCGCCGCGATCGTGCTGGAGAAGTTATACGATCTGTCGGCGATCGCCGTGCTGGCGGCGCTGGCGGGCGCGACGTCGAATGTCACGGTCATCGACAACAACTACTATCGTCCGCTGCTTGCCGTTCCTTTCCTCGTCGCCGCTATCGCTTTCCTGATTTTGCGATCGAGACGAAACGGGGCCGTCGCGCCGCTTTCAGGCGCGGCCATTGTAAAGAGGTTGCGGCTGGACGCATTGGTCGCACAGGCCGAAACCCTCTTCGCGACGCAGGACGTGCGGCGCGCCGCCCTCATCACCGCCGCGATCTGGGCGACGAATAGCTGCCTCGTCCTCGCGCTGTTCAAGACCATCCTGCCGCAAACCGCCTTCGGCCCGCCCGACGCCGTGACGTTGCTGCTCATCGGCGCATTGGCCATCGCTATCCCCGCGAGCCCGGCGGGCCTCGGCGTCTTCGAAGCCGGCATTGCGGCCTATCTGATCAATTTCCATGGCGTCGCAAAAGAAAGCGCCGTGGCCGCCGCCTTGGCCTATCATCTGGCCATCACGACGCCGCATACAGTGTTTGCTTTGGGTTTCGCCGGGATCTTTTCTTTTCGGCGGTTGAAGGAGCGGCAATTCTAGCAAATTTCCAGTAATTTCAGTTGACGTCACAAAGGCGGTCCCATGACGAAAATCGATTTCAAGAAATCTCTCCCCCATCTCTATGGCGCCTCGCGCACGGCATTTTCGCTTGTTGACGTCCCGGCGATGCAATTCGTCATGATCGACGGCTTTGGCGATCCAAATGTCGCCCCCTCATACAAGCACGCGGTCGAGTCGCTGTTTTCCATCTGCTACGCAATGAAATTTTTAGCGAAAGAGACGCAGGAGAAGGATTATGTCGTCCCTCCCCTCGAAGGGCTCTGGTGGGCGGACGACCCAGCTGATTTCGTCGCGCGACGCAAGGCATGCTGGCGCTGGA
Source organism: Methylocystis parvus OBBP (assembly GCF_027571405.1). Classification (GTDB taxonomy): domain Bacteria; phylum Pseudomonadota; class Alphaproteobacteria; order Rhizobiales; family Beijerinckiaceae; genus Methylocystis; species Methylocystis parva. The sequence continues at coordinate 3,726,626 of NZ_CP092968.1, read as the reverse complement.
CCATGATGATCATGGCTCCCGATTTTATTGACGCGGCAATGTTTCAAACGGCCGTCCAGAAGACGCAAAAGAAACTTGGCGCGCCGCCCGAAAGTCTGCGACTCGACGTTTTCTGCGAAGGCCCGTCGCTGCAAATTTTGCATGTCGGCGCCTATGACGACGAGGGCCCTGTTCTGGCGCGTTTGCATGGCGAGGAGATGCCGTCGCGCGGCTTCGCCTTCGGCGGAAAACATCACGAGATCTATCTGAGCGACGCGCGCAGGACCGAGCCCGCAAAACTCCGAACCATTCTGCGCCAACCCGTCCGGCGGGCTTAGCGGCTTCGCCTCGCCAAGGCGGCGCTAATCGTGCGCCTACGCACGGATGGAGAAACGGAACTCCCATAGAAACGCGCTCAACAAGGACATTCGAACTTCGGAGCGCAACAATGAACCGCCTTCCCGCCCCCGGCAAAATCGCTTCCATCGTCTTTGGCGCCGCCGCGATGATCGGAGCCGCCGCCCTTCCGCAGACGGCGGAGGCTCGCGCTTTCGTCCATTATCATTCCGACCTCGCGCCGGGCACGATCCTGGTCAGCGAACATGAGCGCCGCCTCTATCTGATCGTCGATCCCGACGACGCCATCGAATACAAGGTCGCCGTGCCGCGCGCCGGCAAGGAATGGTCGGGCGTCGTAAATGTCTCGGCGAAGTATGTGGCGCCCGACTGGACGCCGCCGGAAGACGTGAAGCACGATCACCCCGAGCTTCCCGAAGTGATCCCCGGCGGCGCGCCGAACAATCCGATGGGCGCCCGCGCCATGACGCTGAGCGAGGGCCAAGTCGCCATTCACGGCACGACGCAGAAGATGCGCGCCTCGATCGGCTCCGCCGCCTCCTATGGCTGTATCCGCATGCTGAACGAGGACATTGTCGATCTCTACGATCGCGTCCCGGTCGGCGCGACGGTCGTCATGACGCCGTAAAGGGACGCTGAACCCGATATCAACCATCTCTCCGCGCGCCTCTCGACAGGCGCGCTCAAGTTTGTTAGAACATCGTTCATGAATGGCGTTCAGGAAATTTTGGAGGCAAGCGGTGTCCAGAAGCGTTCCTCTTCCGCTGAAGCTCGGATTCACCGTCTTTATGGCCGTTCTGATCCCGGTCTACTGGACAAATTACGGGCCGACGAATTTTCTCTATTTTTGCGACATGGCCCTGCTGCTGACGCTCGCCGGGGTCTGGCTGGAGAGCCCCCTGCTCGTCTCCATGCCGACGGTCGGCATTCTGGCCCCGCAAATTCTGTGGGTCGCGGATTTCGGGTTCAATCTCGGCGGCGTGCGCCTCACGGGCATGACCGACTACATGTTCGAGGCCGCGACGCCGCTCCTGCTGCGCGGCCTCTCGCTCTTCCACGGCTGGCTGCCCTTCCTGCTCGTCTATCTTGTCTGGCGACTGGGCTATGATCGCCGCGCGCTTCTCTCATGGACGGCGCTCGCCTGGGGGCTGATGCTCGTCTCCTATTTCTTCCTGCCCGGCCCCCGGCCCGACGCCGGCCTCACGCCGGTAAATGTCGATTATGTCTTCGGGCCGAGCGACAAGGCGCCGCAAACATGGATGCCGGATTGGGCGTGGCTGACGTTGATGATGGTCGGACTGCCGGTCGCGCTTTTCTCGCCCGTACATCTCGCCATGAACCGGTGGCGCGGAGCCTCCGCCTGATCAGGCGCGACCTTTGCGCTTTTGCATCAGGCAAGCGGTTTCATTGCCGATGGCGACTCTTTTGACGCAGCGGAAATTACCGGCTTCCCGTTCCGCCCGCGCCTGCGGGAAGGAAACGCCGCCCGAATCGTCGGCGCTGGAGAAAAAGCTCAAGGCGCTCACGAAAGTCATGAGCATAAGAACGATAAATATACGCATATCCAGACTCCAATAATCTCTAACGGCGTCGCCGCGGGCGAATGACGCTGCAATCATCTTCTGGTGAGAAGCCGCTGGCTGTGTGGACCCGCACATTGACATTACGATTAAAGGGGTATATGCATCTTTTATGTCGGGACCCGATTCAGATGAGGTGAAAGCCTGCGCGCGAAATTGCGCCGCCGCGAATGTGCGTCGCGCGAGCCGGGCGGTGACGAAGCTCTACGGGCGTTTCATGTCCACGACCGGATTGGAGCCGACGCAATATTCTCTGCTCGTCGCCTGCGCCATCACGGGCGGCGCGACGGTGAGCAAACTGGCCGGAGCGTTCGTCATGGATCGCAGCGCGCTCGCCCGCAATCTCGCAGTCATGGAAAAGCGCGGTCTCGTTAAGGTGAAGCCGGGCGATGACAGGCGCACGCGGAAGGTGACGCTGACGCCCTTCGGCGAGTCGACTCTCGCCAACGCCTTGCCGCATTGGCGGGAAGCGCAAAGCACGGTCGAGAAGCGATTTGGCTCCGAGCGTCTGCAAAACCTCCTCGCCGAGTTGCGCGATCTAATGGAAATAGCGGCCAAGGCGGGCGAGAGCGATTGAGCGATCTCGGCCTGCTCAAAAAGGGGTATATGCAATGATTGCAGATGCGAGCGCTGTTTCCCCTCAACTCGACGCGCAGGCGCTGCGTGATCTCGCATTCGCCGCCGGGGCGGACGATGTCGGCTTCGTCGCAATCGACGATCCGGCGCTCGACGATCAGCGGGCGGAAATTTTGAGCGTCTTTCCCTTTGCGCGAACGCTCATTTCCTTCGTCGTTAAAATCAATCGTGAAAATCTTCGCAGCCCCGCTCGATCGCTCGCCAATCACGAATTCCATCACGCTGCCGACGCCTGCGACGAGGTTGCGCATGTCATCGTCAAATTCCTGGAGACGCGCGGCCGTCGCGCCGGCTATCCGCCGGCTGGCTTTCCGATGGAGGCCGATAATTGGCCGGGGAAAATGTGGACGATCTCACACAAGCCGGTCGCCGTCGCCGCCGGACTCGGGCGGATCGGCGTTCACCGCAACGTCATCCACCCGAAATTCGGCAATTTCATTCTGCTCGGAACCGTGGCGGTCGATCTGGACGTTGCGCATGTTTGCGCGCCGCTTGATTTCAACCCGTGCCTCGAATGCAAGCTCTGCGTCGCCGCCTGCCCCACCGGCGCCATCGCGCCCGACGGTCATTTTGATTTCGCCGCCTGCTACACGCATAACTACCGCGAATTCATGGGCGGCTTCTCGGATTTCGTCGAAAACATCGCCGACGCCAGGGACGCGCGGAGCTATCGCGACAAGGTCAGCGATTCCGAAACCGTCTCCATGTGGCAAAGTCTGGCGTTCCGACCGAACTACAAAGCGGCCTATTGCATGGCGGTCTGTCCGGCGGGCGAGGATGTGATCGGCGCCTATGCCAATGACAAAAAGAATTTCCTGCGCACTATCGTCGATCCGCTGCAAAAGAAGGCCGAGACCATCTATGTGACGAAGGGTTCGGACGCCGACGACTATGTGGCGCGTCGCTTTCCAAATAAGCGGATCAAACATGTCGGCGCGGTCTTGCGGCCGACCAATGTCGATAATTTCCTGGCCGCGCTGCGCCATATCTTCCAACGCCACAAGGCGGCGGGAATACAAGCCGTCTATCACTTCAGCTTCACGGGCGCGCGGCGCCGGCAGGCGACCGTCGTCATCGCCGACAAGACGATTTCGGTGCAGGACGGGCTCGTCGGCCGCGCAGATTTCACCGTCACGGCCGACGGGGAGACGTGGATTCGTTTTCTGCGCAAGGAAGCAAGCCTTCCCTGGGCGCTGCTGAGCCGCCGCGTGAAACTTCGCGGCGACCCGCGTCTGCTCCTGGCCTTCGCCAAGTGTTTTCCGGCGTGACTACCCCGCGAGCCGCGCCGGCTCTTTCGCATGCGCTGAAACAATCTCGCGCGCCTGCTTGCCGACAAGCTCGGCGAGATGATCGAAACGCGCCTGGAAGAAGCCCGCGCCAGCGGTCGCCGAACGCAGCTCGACGATGAGATTGTCCATCTCGGCTTCCGGAATGAGCGCTTCCAGCTTGTCCCAGCCTTCCCAGCTCTCGCGCGGACCGAAGCCCATGATCTGCCCGCGACGGCCGGAGACGAGTCCGGTCGCGCGCGACATGGCTTCGCTCGGGACGAAGATGTCGACGGCGAGAACGGGCTCCAGCAGGATCGGCTCCGCTTTTCCCAAGGCTTCGCTCATGCCGATGCGCGCCGCCGTGCGGAAGGCCATGTCGGACGAGTCAACCGTGTGATAGGAGCCGTCCGTCAGCACGGCCTCGACATCGACAACGGGAAAACCGAGCGGTCCGTGACTCATCGCGTCCTGACATCCGGCTTCAACCGAAGAGAAATACTGCTTCGGCACGGCGCCGCCATGCACCCGTTCGGCGAAGGCGAAACCCTCTCCGCGCCCGCGCGGCGCGATCTCCAGCACGACGTCCCCGAACTGGCCATGGCCGCCTGACTGCTTTTTATGCCGGCCGCGCACGGTCACTTTATGGCGGATCGTCTCACGATAGGCGACTGTCGGCTTCGAGACGTCGACGGCGACGCCAAAACGCGATTGCAGCCGCTCCAGCGCCACGCGCAGATGCATCTCTCCTTGCCCGTACAGCTTGATCTGCGACATTTCCTGATCATGGACGAAGACGATGGACGGATCTTCGTCGACCAGTTTCGCCATCGCCGCCGCGAGACGCATCTCGTCCTTGCGATCCTTTACGGAAAGCGCCAGCGCGTGAACGGGATCGGGAATCGGCGCGCGCGTGGCGAGCTTGGCGACCTCGGTCCTGCCGTCCGCGACCACTGTATCGCCCGTATGCGCATGCTCCAGCCTGCCGAGCGCGACGAGATCGCCTTCCTTCGCTTCGTTCGTCTTGGAGATATTCGCGCCCATCACGCGCGACAGGCCCGAGACGCGATCCTCGCCATGGGCGGAAACGACAGTCTGCCCATCGGCCAAAGCGCCGCGCAGCACGCGGGCGACGGAAAGCTTGCCGCCATGCGACGTGTGGATCGTGCGCAGAATGCGCGCCAAAGGCGGTCCGCCCTCGGCGACGCCCAACCGCGCCCGCGTATCGGCGATCCCCGGCCCTTCGTGACGCAGCGCCTTCAACAGGCGCGTGACGCCAGCGCCGCGCGCGGCCGAACCGATAAAGACCGGCGCCACAAGGCCGGCGCGTAATTCCTTGGTCAGATCGTCGAAGACCTGATCGCGCGGCGGCTCGATATCCGAGATGAGCTCTTCCATCAGCGCGTCGTCATAATCGGCGAGGCGCTCCAACATGGAGTAACGCGCCTCCTTTTCAAGCGCGGCCTCGCCTTTCGGAATTTCAATCACTTCCGAAGGCGCGTGTTCACGGTAGACAAAGGCGCGCTCCAGGGCGAGATCGATGAAGCCGACGGCGACGCCATTACTCCAGATCGGAATCTGACGCATCAGCAGCGGCGTGCGCGACGCCGGCTGCAGGATCGACAGCGCGTCGCGCATGTCGATGGAGGCGTCGTCGATTTTGTTCAAGAAGAGAAGATGCGGGACGCCCAACTCCTCCAGTTGACGCAGCGTCAGTTGCAGCGCGGGGATTTTGCGCTCATCCGCTTCGCAGACGACGATCGCCGCGTCGACGACGGGAAGAATGTTCTTCGCCTCATGAGCGAATTCCACCGAGCCGGGAAGATCGATGAAACTGTAGCGATCGCCCATGTAGTCGACGCTCGCGACGTTCGACTCGACGCTCATCTTGTGCGCGCGCGCCTCGGGGCTGGCGTCGCCGACGCTCGAGCCGTCGGCCACGGAGCCTTGCTTCGGAATGGCGCTCGCATGCGCCAATATGGATTCGAGGAGAGTCGTCTTGCCGCTTTGGAAGGGACCGGCCAGCGCAATCAGGCGCGGACCGCGCGCTCTCGCTTCGTGGGAGAAGGTCGTTTCGCCCATTCTATCCTCCCTATGTAACGGAGCCTTATGCGCGGCTCCGTCACCTCATGCTCCCACCATGTCTCCAAACGCGCAAGACGTTATGCCGCCGCGCGCATGCGCCACGGTCCTCAACGCGGACTTGGATCTCGCCCGCTCGCCTGCGCGCTCGCATTGCAGCATGCGCGGCGTTCAGCGCGCGGACTCGGCCGGGGCTGACGACAAAGCCGCAATCGCACGAAGCTGGCCGGAGACTTCCCCGCACCGGCAAAGCAGGCTAGAAGCGCTTTCGTTTTCCGCAGGAGCCAGAAGAATGCGTCCCAGCAAGCGCACGCCCGACGAAATGCGCCCGGTGAGTTTCGAGCGCGGCGTCGCCCGCTACGCCGAGGGCTCGTGCCTCGTAAAATTCGGCAATACGCAGGTTTTGTGCGCCGCGTCGCTCGAAGACAAGCCGCCGCCATGGCTGCGCGGCCAGGGGCGCGGCTGGGTGACGGCGGAATATTCCATGCTTCCGCGCGCGACTCACACCCGCACCCGCCGCGAGTCGTCGGCCGGCAAGCTCTCCGGCCGCACGCAAGAAATCCAGCGCCTTATCGGCCGTTCGCTGCGCGCCGTGACCAATCTGCCGGCGATCGGCGAGCGCCAGATCGTGCTCGACTGCGACGTCATCCAGGCCGATGGCGGCACGCGCACGGCTTCGATCACCGGGGCCTGGCTCGCGCTGCGCGACTGCTTTGAATGGATGCGCTCGCGCTCCATCGTCAAGGAGAACCCGCTGCGCGATCATGTGGCGGCGGTCTCCTGCGGCATCTTCAACGGAACGCCGGTGATCGATCTCGATTACGCCGAGGATTCAACCGCGCAAACCGACGCGAATTTCGTCATCACAGGCTCCGGCGGTCTCGTTGAAATTCAGGCGACCGCGGAAGTTGCGGTATTCTCGCCGGACGAACTCTCCGCCATGCTCGCTCTGGCGCAGAAGGGCGTCGGAGAGCTTGTTGCGCTGCAAAAAGCCGCGCTGGCCCAGGGCTGACGAGAAGCGCTAATCGCGCTTCTTCGCCCGCGCAATTTCGCGCCAGCCAATGTCGCGGCGGCAGAAGCCTCCCGGCCAGTCGATCGCATCGACCGCCGCATAAGCTTTCGCTTGCGCCTCGGCGACGCTATCCGCAAGCGCCGTGACGTTGAGGACGCGTCCGCCCGCCGCCAGCAGACGCGCCCCCGCCGCGCGCGTGCCGGCATGGGTGACGACGACGTCCGGAGCCGCCTCCGCCTTTTCGACGCCCTTGATCTCCGACCCGGTGAGCGGCGTGGCCGGATAGCCCTTCGCCGCGAGCACCACGGTCAACGCGACGCGTTGCGAAAAACGCGGCGGCGCCTCGGAGACTTCGCCGCGCGCGGCGGCGAGCATGATGGAGAGAAGGTCATCCTCCAGGCGCGGCAGGATGACCTGCGCCTCCGGATCTCCAAAGCGGTTGTTATATTCGATGAGCTTGGGACCGTCCTTCGTCAGCATGAGCCCCGCATAGAGCACGCCCTTGAAGGGAGCGCCCTTCTCCCGCATCGCGCGCATGGTCGGCTCGATAATCTCCGCCATCACGCGCGCTTCGATTTCCGGCGTCACGACGGAAGCCGGCGAATAGGCGCCCATGCCGCCGGTGTTCGGCCCCGTGTCGCCGTCCCCGACGCGCTTGTGATCCTGCGCCGTGGCGAAGGGAACCGCGCGCGTTCCGTCGCAGATTGTGAAGAAGGACGCTTCCTCGCCCTCGAGAAACTCCTCGATCACGACTTCCGCGCCCGACTGGCCGAAGACGCCGGCGAACATGGCTTCGACGGCGCGCTCGGCTTCGTCGAGCGTCGTCGCCACGACGACGCCCTTTCCGGCGGCGAGCCCATCCGCCTTCACGACGATCGGCGCGGTTTTCCGCCGCAGATAAAGCAGCGCGGCGTTCTTGTTCGAAAAGCGCTCATACGCCGCGGTAGGGATCGCGTAATCGCGGCAAAGATCCTTGGTGAAACCTTTGGAGCCCTCGAGTTGCGCCGCATCCTTCGTCGGCCCGAAAGCGAGAATGTCCGCGGCGGTCAACGCGTCGACAAGGCCGCCGATCAGCGGCTGCTCCGGCCCCACGACGACGAGCGCAATTCCCATCTCGCGGCAGAAACGCAGGACCGCAACATGATCGCCCGCGTCGAGATCGACATTTTCGCCCACGCGCGCGGCGCCGGGATTGCCGGGCGCGATATAGAGGCGGGTCAGCAGCGGACTTTTCGCAAGCGCATTGGCCATTGCGTGCTCGCGCCCGCCCGATCCGATGAGAAGCACGTTCATATGTCGATGGCCCCGGCTGTAACCTTCCCTGCCCCGCGCGCGGGGAGAGGGAATTAGCGCGTATCCCGCCAAAAAGGAAAGTGGCGTCCCAGCGCGATGAACGGACTTTTTTCAGCTATAAGGATTTTATTCCTTGACAGCCGGACGCTCCTCCAGTAGAGAAAGCACATGCTCCACAATTGCGCTTGGGCGGCGGAGCGGATTTTCCTCATTCATTAGGCGCGCCGACTTCGCCTCTTCCGGGCGAAAGGCGGCGCGGCAAATCATGCAAGATAAACCTTCCCCGCCACGCGCGAAGATCGCGCGCGCGAAACTTCTCTACGATGGAGGCGCGCGCATCGCTGAGGTCACGACGCTTCTCGGCATGACCGATTATGAGTTCCGCCTCTTTCGCGACGCGAATGGCTGGCCGCTCCGCGCGCCGGCGTGCATACGTAAAGAGGCGGCGGGCGGGCAGCCGGATGAGAAGATAAAGCCGAAGCGCCCGCCATTGGACGCCAGCCGACTCATTGCGCGGCTGGAAGACGCGGTCGAGCGCGAATTCGCGCGCGCCGAGTCCGCGCTCGAAAAGCAGGCGCCCAAGACGATCGAAGCGAGCGCGCGCGCATTGGCGACGCTCGTCAAGACGCTGGCGGAACTGAAGCGCATGCGGCGCGAAACGAACGAAAAAGAGGAAGCGACGCGCGCCGATGACGATCAACGCGACGAGCCGCCCCGCGAACTGGCCGAACTCCGCGCGGAGCTTGCTCGCCGACTCGAGCGCCTGGGCGGCAGCGGGGAAACTGGATGAGCTCGTCGAGGGAATGTCTGCGCGCGAGCTTTCGCGGCTTCTCGCCGACTGGGAGTTCGTCGCGCGCAAGGATCAATGGCCGCCCGACCTGGCGACGAACGGCCAGCCCTGGCGCCAATGGCTCATACTTGGCGGCCGCGGCGCGGGAAAGACGCGCGCGGGCGCCGAATGGGTGAAGGGGCTCGCCTTCGGCCGCGCGCAATTCTGCTCATCGCCAGTCGGCCGCATCGCGCTGATCGGCGAGACGGCCGCCGATGTGCGGGACGTCATGATCGAGGGCGTCTCCGGACTGCTCGCCGCGCATGATCCGCGCGACCGCCCGCGCTGGGAAAGTTCACGCCGTCGCCTGTTGTGGGACAATGGCGCGGTTGCGCAAGCTTTCTCGGCCGAGGACCCGGAAAGCCTGCGCGGTCCGCAATTTCACGCCGCCTGGTGTGACGAACTCGCCAAATGGCGCTACGCCAGGGAGACTTGGGACATGCTGCAATTCGGTCTGCGCCTTGGCGACTGGCCGCGACAGCTCGTGACCACGACTCCGCGGCCGACGCCCTTGCTGAAAGAACTGATCGCGCATCCGGCGACGGCGCTGACCCGCGCATTGACGCGCGAAAACGCGGCCAATCTGGCGCCCTCCTTTCTGGAAAGCGTGATCGCGCAATATGCCGGCACGCGGCTCGGCCGGCAGGAACTCGACGGCGAGATGATCGAGGAGCGCAAGGATGCGCTATGGACGCGCGGCATGATCGAAGCGCTCCGTGCGGCCAAGGCGCCCCCGCTCGCACGCATCGTCGTCGCGATCGATCCGCCGGCGAGCTCCGGCAAGCGCGCCGATAATTGCGGGATCGTCGCCGCCGGGATCGACGAAGCCGGCATCGTCTTCGTGCTGGAGGACGCAACGCTCGAAGCGGCGCGCCCCGCGCAATGGGCGCGCACGGCGATCGCGCTCTATCACAAAATGTCCGCCGACGCGCTTATCGCCGAGGTCAATCAGGGCGGCGACATGGTGCGCGCAGTGCTGAACGAAGCCGACGCTTCCGCGCCCGTCACCATGGTGCGCGCGACGCGGGGCAAATATCTGCGCGCGGCGCCGGCGGCGCAGCTCTATGAGCAGGGCCGCGTGAAACATGTCGGCGCCCTGCCCGCGCTCGAAGACGAGATGTGCGACTTCGGGCATGACGGCCTGTCATCGGGCCGCTCGCCCGACCGACTCGATGCGCTCGTCTGGGCGATCACGGCGCTGGCGCTGACGCCAAAGGCGCCGGAGCCGCGCATGCGGCGGGTGTAGCGCTACGTCACCGCACGGCAATGACGGCGCCAAGAGACTTAATCACCTTAGAGACCCCAACATGCCCTCAATCTTCACACGCCTATTCGGCGTGACGGCGACTATGCGCGAAGCGAAAGCGTCTCGCACGGCGAAAATGCTCGCCATGCATTCTCTTCGCGGCGCGAGCTGGACCTCGCGCAACAGCGTGGCGCTGACTCGCGAAGGCTATGAACGCAATGCGGTGTGCCATCGCTGCGTGCGCATGGTCGCGGAAGCCGCGGCCTCCGTGCCCTGGCTCGTCTATGAAGGCTGCGAGGAGGCGATCGACCATCCGCTGCTCGCCTTGATCGAGCGCCCCAATCCGGCGGACACCTGCGTCTCCTTCATCGAGGCGATCTGCGCCAATCTGCTGCTCTACGGCAACGCCTATATCGAATCCGTTCTTCTGGACGGGCAATTGCGCGAGCTTTACGCGCTGCGTCCCGATCGCATGAGCGTGGAGCCGGGACGAAACGGATGGCCCGCCGCTTTCGTTTATCGCGCGCAAGGCGAGGAAACGCGCTTCGACATGACGGGCGAAGGGATCGAGCCGATCCTGCATATCCGCCTCTTCAACCCGCTCGACGACCATTACGGCTTCGCGCCTCTCGCCGCCGCGCAGGTCGCGCTCGACACGCACAACGCCGCGAGCTTCTGGAACAAGGCGCTGCTCGACAATTCCGCGCGGCCCTCCGGCGCCCTCGTCTATGCCGGACCCGAGGGCGCGCATCTCACCGACGCGCAATTCGACCGGCTGAAGGCGGAGCTCGAGGAAAACTTCTCGGGCGCCGAGAACGCCGGCCGCCCGCTCCTGCTCGAGGGCGGTCTCGACTGGAAGGCGCTGTCGCTGTCGCCCAGGGACATGGATTTCGCAGAGTCGAAGGCGGGAGCCGCGCGCGAGATCGCGCTCGCCTTCGGCGTGCCGCCTTTGCTGCTCGGACTGCCGGGCGACAACACATTCGCAAATTACAGCGAGGCCAATCGCGCATTCTGGCGCCAGACCGTGCTGCCGCTCGTCATGCGCGTGCAGAAAAGCTTCCAGGCCTGGCTGCGCCCCGGCTTCGATGATTTTCGCTTCGACTACGACGCCGATCGACTTGAGGCGCTGGCCAGCGAACGCAGCGCGGAATGGGAGCGCGTCGGCAAGGCCGATTTCCTTTCCAGCGACGAGAAGCGGGAGGCCGTCGGCTACGGCCCGCGCGCCCCAGCCATGGACAACCCGAAATGAGCGACATCCTCGACGCCATTCTCGAGCGCGGCGATCTCGCCCATCTCGCGCTCTTCCTCTGGGCCTGCGTCGCGACGGCGCAGGCGCATCTCGCCATGCGCGAAGTCAGCGAAGCGACGCGTCGCCTCGACGCCTTCGTGCGGGAACTCGCCCGGTTCAACCGCCGCTGTGGGAGCGACCCATGACGCATAGACTGTTTCGCATGCCATTCCAGAAACGCGGACGCCGGCGCCCGCCGCACGGCGCCGAAGAGGTCTCGCGGATCTTCAGGACTTTTGTGAACGTCCTGGCGCAAATGCACGCGCGCAGCGCCGCCGCGCCGGAGAAAAATTGATGGCGCCGCGCGAAACCAAGCGCGCCGAGACGCCTCTGTCCTGCGCAAGTCCGACGGGCGTTATCGAAGGCTACGCTTCGCTGTTCGGCGTCGCCGACAATGGCGGCGACGTCGTGATGCCGGGGGCTTTCGCCCGATCGCTCGCCAGGCGCGGCGCCTCGGGCGTCAAAATGCTGTGGCAGCACAATGCGGCGGAGCCCATCGGGGTCTGGACGTCGATCGTCGAGGATCGGAAAGGCCTCAGAGTTTCCGGACGGCTCGATCTATCAGTGGCGCGCGCCCGAGAGGCGCTGTCATTGCTCGGCTCCGGCGCCGTCGATGGTCTTTCCATCGGTTTTCGGGCCAAACGCGCAACCGCCGACAAATCGACCGGCCTACGGCGTCTGCATGAAATCGATTTGTGGGAAATCTCCGTCGTAACCTTTCCCATGCTCGATCAGGCTCGTGTGGGCGCGTTGAAACAGGACCGACGCCCCCGCCAGCGCGCATCGGCTCTCTTGCGCCTGAAAGCGCAGCAAGCTGCGCGAAACTTTCAACGTCAGCTCGCTTTTTATCGCGCGCAATCGCAGCTCTGAATTTTTCCAGATCAGTCGCGTCGTCGCCGTCCGGCGCGACTGCATGCTCACGACGGCTCTTCCACTCACGCCAACGCCGCGCGTCGGGAAACGACCGGCGCCGCGCTCCTCAAGAGGCTTGAATGTCATCGCTCGAACTCAAATCCGCCGGCGAGGAAATCGTCGCCGATCTCAATCGCGCCTTCAGCGCCTTTAAGGAGGCCAATGACGAACGCCTGGCGCAGATCGAGACGCGCATGGGCGGGGACGCCGTCACCGAAGAGAAGCTCGCCCGCATCGACCTCGCGCTCGACGAAACGAAATCGCGGCTCGACCGCCTTGCCCTGGACCTCTCGCGTCCACGGCTTGGGGAAGGCGCGCGCATGGAGGAGCATGGCGCGCGCGAGCACAAATCGGCCTTCGATCATTATATGCGCTCCGGCGAGGCGGGCGGGCTGAAAGCGCTCGAAGCCAAAGCGATGTCGCGCGGCTCCGGACCGGATGGCGGCTATCTCGTACCCGTCCCGGCCGAGCGCGAAATCCTGCGTCGTCTCGCCAAATTCTCGCCCATCCGCTCGATCGCCAGCGTGCGTGAAATTTCGACGCAGTCGCTGCGTCGCGCCTATTCCACAACCGGACCCGCATCTGGCTGGGTCGCGGAAGCCGATCCTCGCCCGCAGACGGCCAATCAGCAGATCGCCGACATGAATTTTCCGGCCATGGAGCTTTACGCCATGCCGGCCGCGACCCAGGCGCTGCTCGACGACGCCGTCGTGGATATCGAGCAATGGATCGCGGATGAAGTGCAGGTCGCTTTCGCCGAACAGGAGGGCGCCGCCTTCGTCAATGGCGATGGCGTCAACAAGCCCAAGGGCTTTCTCGCCTATACGACAGTCGCCGACGCGAGCTGGAGCTGGAACAATCTCGGCTATGTCGTGACCGGCGTCTCCGGCGCCTTCGCCGCCTCCAATCCCTCGGATGCGCTATTCAACCTCGTCTATGCGCTGCGCGCGGGATACCGGCAGAACGGCAAATTTGTGATGGGACGCCGCGCGCAATCTCTCGTGCGGCAGTTCAAGACGACGACGGGCGATTATATCTGGTCGCCCCCGGCGACAGCGGATGGCTCGGCCTCGCTGATGAATTTCCCCGTCGTCGAAATCGAGGACATGCCCGACCCGGCCGCGAACAGCTTCTCCATCGCCTTCGGCGATTTCGAGCGCGGCTATGTCGTGGTCGATCGCGTCGGCGTCCGTGTGCTGCGCGATCCCTATTCCGCCAAGCCCTATGTGCTCTTCTACACGACGAAGCGCGTGGGCGGCGGCGTTCAGAATTTCGAGGCGATCAAGCTGCTGAAATTCGGCGTTTCCTGATCGCTTATCGTTTCGTCCGCGGCGCCGGGCCGCCGCGGACTCTCTTCCTGAAGAAAAGAACGGAGCCGGCATGCGACCCATGCTTATCGGCGCGCCCGCGATCGAGCCCGTCTCGCTTGCGGAGGGAAAGTCATGGATGCGCGAGGACGCCAGTGACGAGGACCAGCTCATCCAGGCGCTCATCGTTTCCGCGCGCATGACTCTCGAAGCCTATACGAGGCGCTTCTTCGTCACGCAGAATTGGCGACTCGCGCTCGACGACTGGCCGCAAAGTCTGAGCGCGACGTCGACGCTCATTATTCCCTATGCGCCGTTTCAAACCGTCACCGCCATTCGCGTCTATGACAGCGACGACAATGCGCAGACCATCCCCGCCGGGACCTACCGCGCGCCTCCGGGCGGCGATGGCGGCCGCCTGATTTTCACGGCCGCGCCGATCGCTCCGGGGCGCAGCCGGGACGGCGTCGAAATCGACGTCACGGTCGGTTACGGCGCGCTTGCGAGCCAGACGCCGGAACCCTTGCGTCGCGCCGTAATGACGCTTGCGGCGCATTGGCGCGAGAAGCGCGGCGACGACGCCGAGGATGCGCTTCCAAAATCGGTTATGCAACTCGCGGCCCCCTTCCGTCGCGAGCGCCTTGCATGAGCCCGCGCCCGACAATCGGCGACCTGCGCCAACGCGTGACGATCGAGGCGCCGGTGGACGCGCCCGACGACATTGGCGGTTTCGTTCGAACTTATGCGACGCTTGCGCAAGTGTGGGCGCTGGTCGAGAGGCGCGGCGCGGGCGAACAATTCATCGAGCAGCGTCTCGAGCAATCCGCCCGCTTCGCCGTGACGATACGCTGGCGCGTCGACGTGACGAGCCAGATGCGGATCATCTTTCGAGGCCGGAAGCTGTCGATCGAGAGCGTCGAGGATTTGGACGGCAGGCGCCGGTTCCTCCTTTGCATGTGCGAGGAAATCTCATGAGGGCGCGGTCATGACTTCTTCTCCGGTGATCGCGTTGCGCAAGGCAGTCAAGACGCATCTGCTCGCGGACGCCGGCATCGTCGCCGCGCTGGGCGGCGCAAAGATTTTCGACGAAGCGCCGCGAAATGGCGATCCGCCTTACATTCTTTTCGCCGACGCCCAGATGCGCGACTGGTCCGCGCAGGCGTCGCGCGGCGCCGAGCAGATCATGGCGCTCGCCGTCCTGTCGACGCAGCGCGGCCTCGGCGTCGCGCTCAATCTCGCGCAAATGGTCGTCGATCGTCTCGACGAAGCGCCGCTCGCACTCGACGGTCACACGCTGATCGATTTGCGCTTCGTCTCACTCGACACGCGTCGCGACCAGAGCGGGCGCTTTGCGCGGGTCACGATGCTGTTCCGCGCGACAACCGAATTCTTATAGAGGATCACCATGGCCGCCCAAAAAGGCAAGGACCTTCTTCTCAAGATCAGCGACGGCGCGAGCGGCTTCGTCACGATCGGCGGGCTACGCACCCGTCGCATCGCGCTCAACGCCGACACGATCGACGTGACGGACGCGGAGTCCGCCGGACGATGGCGAGAATTGCTTGGCGGCGCGGGCGTGCGCCGCGCCAGCGTCTCCGGAACCGGCATTTTCAAGGACCAGACATCGGACGCGCTTCTGCGGCAGGTTTTCTTCGACGGCGCGCTGCGCGACTGGCAATTCGTCATTCCGGATTTCGGCGTGCTCGCTGGACCGTTCCAGGTCTCCAATCTCGATTATCGAGGGGAGCATGCGGGCGAAGTCACCTTCGACATTTCGCTCGATTCCGCCGGCGCTCTGACGTTCACGGCGGTTTGACATGGCCAATGCGAAACGCGGAGAAATCCAGGCCGATCTCGACGGCGAGGCCTATACGCTCTGTCTCACATTGGGCGCGCTGGCGGAGCTCGAAAGCGGCATGGGAGCCGCCGATCTCGTCGCGCTCGCCGCGCGCTTCGAAGCCAACCGGCTTTCGGCGCGAGACATATTGCGCATCATCGGCTGCGGGCTTCGCGGCGCGGGCCATGCGCTGACGGATGACGACGTTTCACGGATGAAAGCATCGGGCGGGCTTGCGGGCTATGTGCGGATCGCGGCGGAGCTTCTCGCCGCGACCTTTGGCGACGCGCCGGAGACGCAGACCGCAAACCCTCCGAGGCCGCAGGACGCCTGAAAGCGAGAAGCGAGACAGCGGCGCACGCGTCCTCCCCGCGCGCGCCTTTTCCCTTTTCGCGCGCCATGGCCTTCGGCCTGGGCGTCCTGCGGCTCGCGCCGGCGGATTTCTGGACCATGACGCCGCGCGAATTGCAGGCGGCGGCCGAAGGCGTTTACGGGCGCCTCGTGGGTCCGCCGACGCGCGCGGCGCTCGATGCGCTCATGCGCGCTCATCCCGATGGAAGCCACACAGATGGATAAGGCCGACAATTTCCCTGACATATTCAACCAGCCAAGCGCCTCCGCTCCGCTCGCCATGCATGATCTTGCGTCGAGGAAGCAGCTCCTCGATCAGATCAACGCATCCGGCGAGAAGGCGGCGCGCACATTGTCGACCGGCTTCGGCGCGGCGTCCGCAAGCGGCAAAAGCTTCAATGAAACACTGGCGACGATCGGCGAGACGCTGGCGAAGATCGCCCTGCGCGCCGGCATGAAGGAGCTAACGCAGGGCTTGCTCGCAAATCTTGGCGGAATGTTCGCCGGCGCCTTCGGCAATCAGCAGATTACGCCCTTCGCCGAAGGCGGCGTGATCGCGAGCCCGGCCTATTTCAACAATGGCGGCGCGATGGGCCTGATGGGCGAACGCGGCGTCGAGGCGGTCATGCCGCTCGCCCGCGGACCCGACGGACGGCTTGGCGTCGTCTCGCCAAAGAGCGACGCGCGGCCGGTGTCCGTCACGGTCAACATCGCCGCACAGAACATTGACAGCTTCCGCCGATCCGAAGCGCAGATTACCGGCGCGCTGGCGCGGGCGGTTGCGCGCGGGCAACGAAATCTCTGAGGGACGCGCATGACCGACTTCCATGAAATCCGCTTCCCGCTCGATGTTTCGCTTCATGGGCGCGGCGGGCCGGAACGACGCACGGAGATCGTTACGCTCGGCTCAAACCGCGAATCGCGCAACGCCCGCTGGGCGCATTCGCGTCGGCGCTATGAGGCGGGCTATGGCGTGAAGACCTTGGCGCAGCTCTCCCAGGTGATCGATTTTTTCGAGGAGCGGCGCGGACGGCTCTACGGCTTCCGCTGGCGCGATCGCGCGGACTTTTCGTCTTGCGCGCCAGGCTCGACCCCGGGGCCGACCGATCAAACGCTTGGAACAGGCGATGGCGCGCGGACCGTCTTTCAGCTCACCAAGACCTATGGCGGCGCCTTTTCCGCCTATGTTCGGGCGATCGCGAAGCCCGTCTCCGCAAGCGTGCGCGTGGCGATCGACGGCGCGGAGATAACGGCGGCGCAATTCAGTCTCGACGCCGCGACAGGCGTCGTCACGTTCTCGCCGAACCATATCCCGCCAGCGGGCGCGACCGTGACGGCGGGTTATCAATTCGACGTGGCGGTGCGCTTCGACACGGACTTCCTTGAAATCGACATGGAAGCCTTCGAGGCCGGCGCGATCCCGAAGATTCCGCTCATCGAAATCATTCCTTGAGGAATCACGATGCGACAACTCACCGTTTCGATGCAAGCGAAGCTCGACGCGCGCGCAACGACGTTCTGCCATTGCTGGCGTCTCGCGCGGCGCGACGGCGTGATCATGGGCTTTACGGATCATGATCGCGATCTGGCTTTTGGCGACGTGACATATCGCGCCAATACGGGCCTCTCCGCTTCTCAAATCGAGTCCATGCTCGGCTTCGGCGTCGGCGGCGCAGAGGCGTCGGGCGCTTTGGTGGATGACGGGCTATGCGAGACCGACCTCCTCAACGGCCTTTATGACGGCGCGTCAGTCGAGACGTGGCTGGTCGACTGGAGCCGTTTGGAGGACCGAGCGCTTCTCGACGTCTGTACAGTCGGGGAAATCCGGCGCGGCGAGCACGTCTTCAGCGCCGAATTGCGTTCGGCGGCGCATGTCTTCGATCAGCCGCGGGGCCGCGCCTTCCAACGCGGCTGCGCCGCCGATCTCGGCGACCCGCGATGCCGCGTCGATCTCGACGCTGCGAGCTTGCGCACGACGGGCGCCGTCGTCGCCTTTGCGGGCGGCGTGCTGACGCTCGATCTCGCCGCGCCTTTCGAGACCGGCTTCTTCGCCGCCGGCGCGCTGTCCTTCCTGAGCGGCGCCAATGAAAGGGTGCGCCTTACCATCAAGACTCATCGGCAGGATGGTCTGCGCGCGTCGATCGCCTTTTGGACGCCGCCGGGCGGCTCCATCTCGCCGGGCGACATGGCGTCGCTCGTCGGCGGCTGCGACAAGTCGCCCGGCGCTTGTCAAAACAAGTTCGACAACATCGTCAACTTTCGCGGTTTCCCGCATATGCCCGGGAATGATCGCGTGATCGCCTATCCAAATTCGCTCGCAAAGGCGATGGACGGCGGGAGCTTTTTTCGATGACGACGCGGGACGAGATCATCGGCACCGCGCGGCGCTGGATCGGGACGCCCTATGTGCATCAGGCGTCGCTTATCCATGTCGGATGCGACTGCCTGGGCCTTGTTAGAGGCGTGTGGCGCGAAACGATCGGCGAAGAGCCGGAAGCCGCGCCGCCCTACACGTCGGATTGGCGCGAGACGCCCGGCTTCGAGACCTTGCTCGACGCGGCGCATCGGCACTTCGCGCCGCTCGACGTCGCGGATTTTCGCGCAGGAGACGTTGTCGCCTTTCGCTTTCGCGATCATCTGCCGGCGAAGCATCTCGGCATAGCGACCTCGCCTACGCATATGGTGCATGCGCATAGCGGCGCCTGCGTCGCCGAAATTCCCATCGGCGCGCATTGGCGCAAACGCATCGCCGGCGCCTTCGCTTTTCCCGGCGTCGCCGACTGAACAACCCAGACGAGAGATCTGCATGGCGACGCTGGTTCTTCAGACCATCGGCTCGGTCGTGGGCGGCGCGATTGGCGGGCCGGTCGGCGGCGTGGTTGGCCGCCTCTTGGGCGGTCTCGGCGGCGGGCTGATCGACCAGGCGCTGCAACCGCAGGCCTCGTCGCCGCGCTACAGCGTCGGCCCCCGGCTCAAATCCATGGACGGGATCGCTTCTACGGAAGGCGCCGGCGTTCCGCGCGTCTATGGACGCGCGCGGATTGGCGGTCAGATGATCTGGGCGACGCGCTTCCTCGAGCGCGTCAACGCCGTCTTCGAGTCGCAGCCGCGCAATGGGAAAGGCGGCGGCGGCGGAGGCCAGCCGAAAGTCAACTTCACTTACGTCTATTCCGCGAATTTCGCGATCGGCCTCTGCGAGGGGCCGATCGCTTTCGTAAGGCGCATTTGGGCTGACGGCGCCGAGCTCGACATGACGACGCTGCCGATCCGCATCTACAACGGAACGGAGGATCAGGAACCGGATCCGCTGATCGCCGCCAAGGAAGGGCCCGGCAATGTTCCCGCTTATCGCGGTCTCGCCTATATTGTCTTCGACGATCTCGCGCTCGCACCTTTCGGCAACCGCATTCCGCAATTCACCTTCGAGGTCGTGAAGCCGGTATCGGGCGTCGGCGAGATGATCCGCGCGATCGATCTCATTCCGGGCGCGACGGAAGCCGGCTATCTTCCATCGCTGAAACTCAATTTCTGGGCCCCTGGCGCGACCGACGCCGAGAACCGTCATCAATATACGGCCGGAACGGATTGGGAAGCGTCCATCGACGCGCTTCAGGCGCTTTGTCCAAATCTCAAAAGCGTCGCTCTGGTCGTCGCCTGGTTCGGCGACGACATTCGCGCGCAATATTGCAACGTGGCGCCGCGCGTCGATGCGCGTTTCAAGACGATTGGGGAATTCAATTATATTCTCGGTCCTTTCTGGCCGCCGGATTGGAGCGTCGCGGGCCAGACGCGCGCGACGGCGACGCTCGTGTCGCAGATAGACGAACGCTCCGCCTATGGCGGCACGCCAAGCGACGCCTCGGTTCTCGGCGCGATCAAGGACCTCGCGGCGCGCGGCCTTTCCGTCGTGTTCTATCCATTTCTGATGATGGACGTTCCGGCGGATAATGCGCTTCCTAATCCCTACACCGGCGCAAGCGGCCAGCCGGCCTTCCCATGGCGTGGACGCATCACATGCGATCCGGCCCCAGGCCGCGCCGGTTCGCCCGACGCGACGCCGGCAGCCGCTTCACAGGTCAGCGCCTTCGTGACGCGCTATCGCAGTTTCATCCTGCATTACGCCAATCTCTGCGCGTCGGCGGGCGGCGTCGACGCCTTTCTCGTCGGCTCGGAATTTATCGGTCTGACGCGCGTTCGCTCGGGCGCGGGACAATATCCTTTCGTGTCGGCGCTCGCCGCTCTCGCCGCCGACGTGAAGGCTGTTCTCGGTCCCGCAACGAAAATCTCCTACGCCGCCGACTGGACGGAATATGGCGCGCATGTCCCGGCAGCGGGCGAATTGCGCTTTCCACTCGATCCGCTCTGGGCGTCGCCTTCGGTGGATTTCGTTGGCGTCGACGTCTATTGGCCGCTCTCCGATTGGCGTGACGGCGACGCTCATCTCGATGCGCAGGTCGCGACGAATGTTCATGACCTCGACTATCTGAGGGCGCGCGTCGCCTCGGGCGAAGGCTATGACTGGTATTACCCCGATGCGGCCGCGCGGTCGGCGCAAAGCCGCATGCCGATCACGGACGGTCTGGGCAAGCCCTGGGTCTATCGGCAGAAGGACTTCGTTTCCTTTTGGTCGCAGCCTCATTACGAACGCGTCGGCGGCGTCGAACTCGCCGCGCCGACGGCATGGGCGCCTCAATCCAAGCCCATCTGGATCACGGAGACAGGCTGTCCCGCGGTCGATCGCGGCGCGAATGCGCCCAACGTCTTTCCCGACGCGCGCTCGAGCGAAGGCGGCTTGCCTTACTTTTCCCGGGGCGGCCGAGACGACCTCATCCAGGCGCGCTTCATCGAAGCGACGCTCACGCATTTCGATCCGCTGCGGCCGGGCGGCGCGACCGCCAATCCGATTTCGGCGATTTACGGCAAGCCGATGGTCGATCCCGAGCGCATCCATATCTGGTGCTGGGATGCACGGCCTTTCCCTGCTTTTCCAACTCAAAGCGGCGCCTGGAGCGACGGACCGAATTGGGAGACCGGCCACTGGCTCAATGGCCGGCTTGAAGGCGTCCCGCTCGACCGCCTGACGACGGCGCTCGCAAACGACGTGGATGCGCCGGAGCTTTCCATGACGCGGCCCAAAATCGGCGGCTTTGTCGACGGCTATGTCGTCGATCGACCGATGTCGCCGCGCGAGGCGATCGATCCGCTGGCGGCGCTTTACGGCTTCGATGCGATCGTCAATGGCGGCAGGATCGATTTTGTCGATCGGCGCGGACGCGTCGTGCGTGAAATTTCGGAAGATGATCTCATCGCCGGCAAGGAAATGTCTCTCGTCACGCTGACGCGCGCGCAGGAGAGCGAACTGCCGCATGAGATCGCGCTGTCTTACGCGGATTCAGAAAACGATTTCCAGATGTCGCGCGTCCTGTCGCGGCGGCTCGAGGGATTTTCGGCGCGCCAGAGCGAAGCGCAGGCGGCGGTGATGACGCATCGCGCCGACGCGCAGAAGCTGGCCGATATCTGGCTGCAGGATTTGTGGGTCGGCCGCGAGTCGGCGGAATTCACCCTTCGTCCCGGCCTCGTCGCGCTGGAGCCGGGCGATGTGGTGCGTCTCGGCGCGGCGGGAGGCGGGAGGTTTTTTCAAATCCAGCGCGTCACGGACGGTTTGGCGCGCGCTGTCAGCGCGCGGGCTGTCGATCCGAGCGTCTACGATGCGCCAGCGCGAAAGGCCGAAAGGAGCCCCGCCTCCTCGCCCAGAATGATGGGTCCCCCGCGTATCGAAATTCTCGATCTCGCCGTCACGCGGGCAACGCCGGCGCTGTCTTACATCGCCGCTTTCGCCGATCCATGGCCGGGCGCGCTCGCCATCGTGAAGGGCGCGGCCATATCCATCTCCGAAACTGTCAGCGTGATCGAGAAGCGCGCGATGATCGGCGACACGATCGACGTCTTGCCGCCGGGGCCGGTCGGGCGCTTCGACAATGGGTCGAGCGTCACGGTTCGCTTCGCCGCAGGCCAGCTCGCCTCCGTGGACGATCTCGCCGCATTTGCAGGGCGCGCCGCGATGGCCATACGCGGCGCGGACGGCGCGTGGGAGGTTTTCGCGTTCACGCGCGCGGAGCTCGTGGGCGAAAAGACCTATCGCTTGTCGCGCCTGCTTCGCGGGTTGGGCGGGGAAGAAAACCTCGCGAGCCGCGCCGCGCCGCCTGGATCGACGGTAGTTCTGCTCGACGACGCGCTCGTCCCCCTTGCGCGGGAGGTTTCAGACATCGGCGCGCCGATCGCCTACGCCATCGGGCCCGCCGATCGCGATATGGCGGACCCGCTTTATGTTCGGATGACCGCGACGGCGACGCCGAAGGCGCTGACGCCTTACCCGCCGGCGCGACCGCGCGCGCGCCGAACGCCGGACGGAATCATGATCGACTTCCTCCGTCGCTCGCGCGTCGACGGCGATGCCTGGGAGAGCGTCGACATACCGCTCGGCGAAGCAAGCGAAGCTTATGAAGCCGAGATCGTTCTGCCGGCCGGCGCCCGCACGCTCTCGGCGGCGGCGCCGTCGATCCTTTACCCGGCGGCGCAGGAGCTCGCCGATTTCGGCGCGCCGCAGAGCGCGCTCAATCTATCTCTCTATCAGATCAGCGCCGTCGTCGGACGCGGCTTCCCCTACTCCGGCGTTCTTTTCATCGAATAGGATTTTTCATGTCGGAAACGACCCATCTTGCGCTGCCGCTGATCGAAGCCGCGCAGGCGCAAAAGCATGTCACGCATAACGAGGCGGTCGCGAAGCTCGATGCGCTGGCGCATCTCGCCGTGACGGCGCGCGACGTCGTCACGCCGCCTGGCGCGCCTGTCGAAGGCGACCGCGTTCTCGTCGGGGCCGGCGCGACCGGCGTCTTCGCCGGGAAGGATAAGCAGGTCGCGGCGTTTCTGGCCGGCGGCTGGGCGTTTTTCCAACCGAGACCGGGATGGCGCCTTTATGTCGCCGCCGAGTCCCTCCTGCTGTTCTACAACGGCGCGAATTGGATCGATCTCGGCGTCGGCCTCCGCGAATTGCAGAGTCTTGCGAAACTCGGCGTGGGAACCGCGGCGGACGCCGCCAACCCGCTCTCTGCGAAAATCAACGCCGGGCTCTTTGCCGCAAAATCGGCCTCCGAAGGCGGCACGGGCGATCTGCGATTGACGCTCAACAAGGAAAGCGCGGCGCGGACGGTTTCGCAGCTTTACCAAACAAACTATTCCGGCCGCGCCGAAACGGGACTGACTGGCGACGACAATTTTCGCATCAAGGTTTCGGCCGACGGCGTCGCCTGGAAGGATGCGATGGTCGTCGATCGCGTCTCCGGCGCCGTCTCCTTTCCGAGCGGCGGGCCTGCGAAAGTTCTGACTTTCTCGGCGAACGGCGTCTACGCGCCGACGCCCGGGATGCGCTGTGTGGAAGTTATTCTCTTCGGCGCTGGCGGGGGCGGCGGTTCCGGCGCGCGACAGGCGGCGGGCGCCATTGCGTCGGGCGGCGGCGGAGGCGGCGGCGGCGGATGCGCGCGCGGCCGCTTCACCAGCGCGCAGATCGGCGCATCGCGCAGCCTGACGATCGGATCGGCCGGCGCCGGAGGCGGCCCGCAGACTACGAACAACGCGCCGGGCAATGCAGGGACGGCGGGCGGCGACACGGCGTTCGGGAATTTGCTCAAGGCCTTTGGCGGCGGCGCCGGCTCCGGCGGAGGATTGGGGACCGGCTCGGGCGGCGGCGGCGGCTCGTCCTTTACCGCCAAGGGCGGGGACGCTTCCGGCGCAACAGGCGGCTCGGGCGTTCATGGCCTCGTCGCGGGCGGCGGGGGCGGCGCGGGAACAACCTCCTTCACGCCGAATATTGGCTCAGGCGGCGGCGGCGCGCCGCCGAGCGGAGGCGCGGGCGGCGGCGGCGGCAATTCGGTTTTCAACTCTGCCGGCGGCGGCGCGGGCGGCGGGATCACGGCGGCGAACGCCGCCGGAAATGGTGGAGCCGGCGGCGCGATCTGGGTCGCCGGCGTTTTCTACGCGGCCAATGGCGGCGTCGCCGGCGGGGCCATTCATGGCGGCGCCGGAGCTGGCAATTTTACGCCAGGCGCCGGTCCGATGGAACAAGCTGGCGCGGGCGGCGGCGGCGGCGCAGCCGGCCTGAGCGCCGCCGGCAATGGCGGCGCGGGCGGATTCCCCTCGGGCGGAGGAGGCGGCGGCGGCGCAACGCAGAATGGCGCGTCGAGCGCCGCGGGCGGAAGCGGCGGCGCCGGCTACGCGATCATTATCGAATATTTCTGACCCAAAGCGGCGATCGTCGCCGCGCTTCCCTCTCTCGCCCGCATCGCCCGCTCTTTCGAGCGGCGACGCGGGCGCATGCTCGAAAGGATATTCCAATGAAATGGCCGAATGAGCGCAAACCTCAAGAGTTGATTTCATTTTATGGCGACCCCGTTCTGCACAGCTCGATCGACCCGACATGGGAGCGCGACAATATCGTCGAACTCATCCCGCCCTATGCGATGCGCTATTCGTGGGGACCGCCGGCGCCGAAGCTTCGCTTTCACAAAAAATGCCGCGACGCCTTCGGCGAAGCGCTTCTTTCGATCAAGAAACTTTACGGCGCGCAGAAGGACATCGAAGCCCACCGCCTTCATCTGACGGGCGGCTCCTTGATGGTTCGCCTCAAACGGGGATCCAGCAAGTCCTGGTCGACGCACAGTTTCGGGGCCGCTCTCGATATCGACCCGCAGCACAATCCGTTCCGCTCCAAATGGAGACCCGGATTCATCCCGCTGGAAGCGGCGAAATGTTTTCAGGACGCCGGTCTCATCTGGCGCGGCGCGAACGGCGATACGGATCCGATGCATTTCCAGGCCGTTTCGCGCGGCTGAACTTTCGAATTCCAATAAGGAGACACACATGTCCGCAATCGACAATCTCACGGCGGCCTTCAACGACGTGCGCGCAACGGTGAGCGCCGCCGTCGAACGCATACAATATCTCGCCCATGACCTCGCTTATGCGCGCGCCGAAGCGGCGGACGCAGCCGCAATCGAGCAAATCGCGGCCGAACTTCATGCGACCGCCGATCAATTGAGAGGCGCGCTCGCCGCCTCCGACCCGACGCAGCCGCAGGCCTGATGAAGCGAGAAGGATTTCCAATGACAGGCTACCGCACCTATCTCGCCGCCGCCCTCATGGCGATTTTCGGCGTCCTCGCCTCAACCGACTGGATTGCGTTCCTCGACAATCCAAAGGCCGGCGCGGTCGCGATCGGCTCGGCGGCCGTGATGGCGCTGATGCGCGCGCTCACGACCACGCCTCCGGGCAAGATCATGCGTCCGCCGAACTTTCTGAGGTAGATTTGCCTCGGTCTCGCAAGCATGCTCTGTCGGACGGCCCAAAAAAAACGTGTTCATGCGCCATTCATGCCGCAAGGCTGACGATGGAGCCGGGAGAATAAATGACGGCTGTCTTGAAGACTCGCAGCGCTCTGGCCGCCGCCGCGATTGCGGCGGCGTTCGGCTGCGCGCGGGCCGAAGAGGCCGCCGAACATATGCTCGAGCGCGCCCCGCCGCGTCGCCAATGCTTCTCCACCGCTCAGACCCGCGAAAAGATCGAAGCTCACAAGCTGACTGATCCCTTCGTCTGCATGCAAGCGGCGGCGCGCGAACATGGCGGAGAAGCCCTGGGCGCGCGGCTCTGCCGCCTCGAGGAATTTTACATATACGAAATCAGCGTTCTGCAGCCGGACGGACGCATTGTCAGACTTATGTTCGACGCCGCGACCGGGCGGCCGCATTCTGGCCGCAAGGCTAATTGAGAGACGTAGCTGCGTTTCATGTCGGAGGGAAACAAGTGCGGCTGCTCGTTATCGAGGACGATAAGGATTTGAATCGCCAGATTGCGCAGGCCCTGGAGCAATCCGGCTACGCCGTCGACCGCGCCTTTGACGGCGAAGAAGGGCAATTTCTGGGCGAGACGGAAACTTATGACGCCGTCGTGCTCGATATCGGCCTGCCGAAGAAGGACGGCATAACCGTGCTCGAGGAATGGCGCGCCAATGCGCGCGTCATGCCGGTCCTCATTCTGACGGCGCGAGATCGCTGGAGCGAGAAGGTGCAGGGCTTCGACGCCGGCGCCGACGACTATGTGGCCAAACCCTTCCATATGGAGGAAGTGCTCGCCCGCATTCGCGCCCTGCTGCGCCGCGCCGCCGGACATGCGACGAATGAAATCGTCTGCGGATCTGTGCGGCTGGATACGAAGGCGGGCCGCGTCGTGGTCGACGGCGCGCCGGTGAAGCTCACTTCGCACGAATATCGTCTGCTCGCTTATCTCATGCATCACAGCGGCCGGGTCGTGTCGCGCAGCGAAATCATCGAACATATTTACGATCAGGATTTCGACCGCGATTCGAACACGATCGAGGTCTTCGTCGGCCGTCTGCGCAAGAAGCTCGGCGTCGATCTCATCCATACGGTTCGCGGCCTCGGCTATATGGCGGCGCCGGCGCCGGAAGAAAGCGGCGGGAGACGGTAGAACCATGCGCCTGCCGAGCGTCACGACCCGTTCCATCGCGACGCGCCTTTTCCTCACCGCCGCGGCGCTGAGCGCGGTCGTGCTGCTCGTCGCGAGCGTTTTTTTCACCGCTTATTATCGCAAGGAAGCGGAGGAGATTTTCGAGCGGCGGCTCGACGTCTATTTACGCGCGATCGTCGCCGACGTTTCGGAGTCCGGCCAGGAAGGCCGCACCGGCCCCGGCCAGCTCGGCGATCCGCAATTCGAACTGCCGGGCTCGGGATGGTATTGGCAGATTACGCGCATGGACGGCGCGGCGCATGAGATCAAAGCGTCGCGTTCGCTCTTCGCCGAACGTCTTCCCAAGCTTTCCGATCTCGGCGTGCAGGCGGAGATTGGAGGGTCGCGGCGCGGCTATGCGCTGGGTCCGGACGGAAGGCGGCTGCGCATCATCGAGCGCGTCATCGACGCCGGCGATACGGGAATCTATCTCGTGCAAGTCGCCGCGAGCAGCGAAGAAATCGAAGAGCAGATTACGCGCTTCCAATTTGAGCTGATCGTCGCCTTCGCGGCGCTCGCCATCGCACTGGCGATGGTCGCCGCATTTCAGGTTCGCTTCGGTCTGCGCCCGCTTCGCCAATTGCAGGATGAGCTTGTCTCGATCCGGCGCGGCGCGCGCGAACGTATCGAAGGCGCCTATCCGAACGAAATCGCGCCGCTCGCCGATGAACTCAACCTTCTGATTGGCGCGAATCGGGACATTCTGGAACGCGCGCGCACTCAAGTCGGCAATCTCGCCCATGCGCTGAAGACGCCCCTGAGCGTCATGATGAACGAAGCTGGCGCCGCGCCGTCGCCGCTCGCCGACAAGGTGAACGAACAGGCGCGGATCATGCGCGATCAGATCTCGTTCTACCTCGACCGCGCCCGCGCGGCGGCGCGCGGCGGCGCATTGGGTGCGGCGACGCAAGTTGCGCCCGCCGTCGAAGGGTTGCTGCGCGCCTTCACCAAGATCTATGGCGGCAGAGGCGTCGCCTTCTCGAGCGATCTGGCGCAGGAGGCGCGATTTCTGGGAGAAAGACAGGATCTCGAGGAGATGGTCGGCAATCTCCTCGACAATGCCGGAAAATGGGCCGACGCCAATGTCTCGATCGTCATCAGAATCGAATCGCTTTCCACCGGCGCGGGCCGCAGCGCGCTGATCGTGACCATCGACGACGACGGCCCCGGCCTCCAGCCGCATCTGCGCGCGCAGGCCACGGAGCGTGGACGCCGACTCGACGAAACGAAGCCAGGCTCGGGACTTGGCCTCTCTATCGTCGTCGACCTCGCCGCTGCGTATGGCGGCGCGCTGGAGTTGGACGACAGCCCCACGGGCGGCCTTCGCGCAAAGCTGCAGTTGCCCGGTTTTTGACAGCCGCCGCTCGATCCTGCATAGGGCGAATTTCGAGGACCCTCTGGAGAATAGGGATTTGTCGACGATGCGCGCGAAAGCGACCTTGGCGATGTGCGTTCTTGCCGCATTGGGCGCGGGCGCTTGCAGTTCGACTTCCGAGCCGCCGACCGCCGCCGCCACTCCCGTCATTACGGCTCCGGCGCCTCCCGCGCCCGGCGTCATCGGCGGCGCGATCGGCCAGTCGCTGAGCGAAAAAGATCGCGCGGCGGCGATCGCCGCGCAGCAGGACGCCGTCTCATCCGGCGCCCGCAAGAGCTGGAACGGCGAAAAGGACGCGTACGGCTTCGTCACTCCCGGCGCCGAAAGCGGCTCGTGCCGCGACTATACGCACAGGATTTTCGTCAATGGGCGTCCGCAGGAAGCAAAGGGGCAAGCCTGCCGACAAAATGGCGAGTGGCGCGTCACAAGCTGACGAAACCATGGCGGGACGACCCGAATGAAGCTGCTTATCGCCTCCGCATTGCTGGTGATCGCCCTCGCGCTCGGGGCCGTCCTTGTCTTCGTAATGAGGGATGAAGCGCCCGACGCGATGGTTCAGGCCGAACTTGCGGGCGTGAAATTCTCCTATGCCCGCGCCTATGCGCGCGACGACTCCACCGGAGCGGGCGGGCTTGCGGATCGGCTGAGCTTCGTCGCCGCATTTCCGAGTTTCAAGCCGCTTTCTGCGAAGGACCGGGCTTCGACCGCCGCGGTCGCACTGACGTTGACGCCCAAGGATGACGGCATTGATCCGAGCGAGCGGCCGGCGAAGCTCTATGCGCGCTTCCTGACGCCGGAGACGCTTGAAGGTCCCGGCGTCCTCGTCCTGCGGCGTTTCGATCAAGGCTCGCCTTACGATTCCGAAGAGCTTTATATCGCGCCTCCAGACGGCCGCGACTTTTTCGCCCGCTGTCCAAAACAGGAGGCCGGCGCCCCGGGCGAAGCGTGCATTTCCGTCTTTCGCGAAGGCGGATTCGACGTCGAGCTGAGATACGCGCCGGCGCTGCTCGAGCGTTGGGAAACGCTCTATGAGGGCGCGCAAGCTCTGGTGTCGAAAATGACCGCGGCTCGCGCGCGCAAGAAGAAGAGCTGATTATTCTTCCTCGAGATCGAAATCCAGGATCGCGATCTGCAGCGTGAAGGTCGAGAGCTTGGCGTCGTCCGCTGAGATCACGCCGAGAAACTCGCCATCGGCGTTGAGCTCGACGGAATCGACTTTGCGGCCGCGCGCGACGATCGTCAGCTTGTCGTTCTCGAAAAGCTTGCGCAGATAGGACTGCAGCACTTCCCGTCCGACCGGTATCTTCATCTCGAACGCGAACGAACGATCGCCGTCTTCGTCATCGACGGAGATTTCCGCGATCTTGCGTTCGCCCAGATGAACCGCGGCGTTCTCGGTATTTTTCGGATCGAGCGTGACGCGAATGTCGTCATTGCCGAAGGAGCGGCGCAGGAACGCCTGCAGCTTTCGCAACTCGCCTTTATCCACTCCCGCCTCCGACCGATGCTCGTATTTTGCAGTCGTGTGACACGAAGCCCGTCGACGGGCAAGATGCATGCGCCCAAAAAAGAAACGTCCGGCGAACGGGGTCGCCGGACGAATGCAAATCAGCGTGAGGCGATTATTCGCCGGCTTCCTTCAGGCGCTTGTTGCAGGCGCTCCAATATTTCGGCCAGGTCAGCTTCTTGTCGGCTTTGAGCAGCTCGGCCTTCTTTTCCTTCCACTCGGCGGCGCACTTTTTCTGCCGGGATTGAGTCGCGGCCTTCGTATCGGCGGCGGGCTTCTCCGCTTCGGCCGGCTTGGCGACCTCCGCCGGCTTGGCGGATTCCACGGGTTTAGCCGTCTCGGCGGGCTTGGCGGGTTCCGGAGCCGGCGCAGGAGCCGCGGTCTCGGCGGGCTTGGCCGCCTCGGCCGGCTTCGCTTCGGCCGCAGGCGCGGCGGCGGCCGGCTCGGCGAGAGACGCGCGGCACTCCTTCAGAAAGTCCTGCCAGCTCTGGCCGGCGAGTTCATTGGCGGCCTTTTTGGCCTGATAACGAGATCCGCATTCCTTCAGCACATTGGCTTGGGCGACGGCTTCGCCCGAAACGGCCACGCCGAGGCCCATCGCGACGAGGCCTACCGCAGCGCGGGAAACAACGAGACGGATCACCATATAAATCTCCCCTTATGGAAGCCGCCTGGATCTTCAGCAGCGACTTTCGACGGCGCAATAAGCACAGGACGCGCCAATAAAGGCGACGGCGACGTGTCTGCGGCGGCGCAACGATAGTCCCAACGAGGTTGTGAACGCAATCTGAACGCGCGATAACCGCCCGGACGTCGTCGCCGCACCCCGATACGAGGAGAATTCCTTCTTGCCGCCCGCCCGCGAAAAACCAACGAGCTGGGGTGATTGCGTCATCGAGCACGAGGACGGGCTCGCGCGGTGCCCCTGGCCGGGGCGCGACCCGCTATACGTCGCCTATCATGATGAAGAATGGGGGCGGCCGGAACGGAATTCCCGCGCGCTGTTCGAAAAGCTGGTTCTGGACGGCTTCCAGGCGGGCTTGTCCTGGATCACCATCCTCCGAAAAAGAGAGGCGTTCCGTTCGGCCTTTGCGGGCTTCGATCCCGCCGCCATGGCGCGTTTCGACGAGCGCCGCGTGCACGAATTGATGCAGAACGGCGGCATTGTGCGCAATCGCGCTAAAATTGAAGGCGCCGTGCTCTCCGCGCGCGCCTGGCTCGACATTGAGGCGGCGCAGGGTTTCTCCGATTACCTTTGGAGTTTCGTCGACGGCGCGCCGATCGACAATCGGCCCCGACGAATAGCCGACGTCCCGACGCAATCTACTATTTCCGAACGCCTCTCCAAAGACCTGAAGGCGAAGGGCTTCAAATTTTGCGGTCCCACCATCGTCTACGCCTTCATGCAGGCGGTCGGCATGGTGAACGACCATCTGGCCGACTGCCATGTCCGGAACCAAGGCTGACATGACCGACGCCCCGGCCAAGAGGCGCGCCAGAAGGGACGCGCCGCCGCGCGCATGGCAGCGCATGCTCTCCGGCCGCCGGCTCGACCTTCTCGACCCCTCGCCGCTCGATATCGAAATAGACGACATCGCTCACGGCCTCGCCCGCGTCGCGCGCTGGAACGGTCAGACCGTGGGACCCCACATCTTCTCGGTCGCCCAGCACAGCCTGCTCGTCGAAAGGATCGCAGCCGAGCTGGAGCCTTCGATCGGTCGGGCGGAGCGTCTCTTCATGCTCCTTCACGACGCCCCGGAATATGTCATCGGCGACATGATCTCGCCCTTCAAGGCGGTCATTGGCGACGCTTACAAGTCCGTGGAAAACCGGATTCTCGGGGCGATTCTGCTCCGCTTCTCCTTGCCGCCGGCCCCTACGCCCGCCATGACGAAGCTCGCGAAACAGGCCGACAGGGGGGCCGCGTTTTTCGAGGCTGTGACTCTTGCCGGCTTTACACGGCGCGAAGCGGAGCGCATCTTCGGCCGTCCTGCGATCTCGCCGCAGGCGCTGACGGAGGATATAACCCCCGCGGCGATCGAGGAGACGCAAGCGCGGTTCTTGGCCCGCTTCCATGAAATTGACCGCGGCTAAAAGAAGACCAAGAGGGCAGAAATGTCGAACGGGCGACTTTACGTCTGTTCCATGACCAAAGTGGTCGAGACGGTGCGGGCGACCGGCGCCCGCTCGCTCGTCACCATCCTGACGGCCGGCGCCTCGCTGGTGCGTCCATGCGAGATTGCGCGCGAGCGGCATTTGCGGGTCGCCGTGTCGGACATCGAAGCGCCGATCGACGGGCATGTCCTCCCGGGGGAGGAACATGTCGATCGGCTGCTCGCCTTTATCGAGGAGTGGGACCAAACCGATCCGCTCGTCATCCACTGTTACGCCGGAGTGAGCCGATCCCCGGCGGCCGCCTACGCCGCGGCCTGCGCGCTGGCGCCTCACCGCTGCGAATTCGAACTCGCCCAGGAATTACGGCGCATCTCGCCAACCGCGACGCCCAACCGTCGCATCGTCGCGCTGGCGGATCGACGGCTCGGGCGCGAAGGCCGCATGGTCGCGGCGGTCGCCGCCATCGGGCGCGGGGCCGATTGCTTTGAGGGAGCGCCTTTCGCGCTTGAATTGGCCTGACAACGGCGCAGTCGGAGACAGAAAGTCAGACGCTTTCGCCGCCGGTGGAAATCGGCCTGACGGCGGCTATCGTCGCCGTTCGCGACGACGAGCCGCTGATTCTTACGACGCGCGCCGACGATACGGGCTCGGTCGCCGCCCTGCCCTCGGGCCCCTTCGATCCGATCCGCCACCGCACTTTCGAGATTGGACTTCGCGCCTGGGTTTCCGAGCAGACCGGGGTCCCCTTGGGCTATGTCGAGCAGCTTTACACTTTT
The DNA here is from genome assembly GCF_027571405.1 of Methylocystis parvus OBBP. Taxonomy (GTDB): domain Bacteria; phylum Pseudomonadota; class Alphaproteobacteria; order Rhizobiales; family Beijerinckiaceae; genus Methylocystis; species Methylocystis parva. The sequence goes on along the minus strand of NZ_CP092968.1, from coordinate 3,694,301 downwards.
GGCGACCGGGGCCGTCACGCCCGCGCCGGCGATCGGGACCCGCATGTCGTCTCGATCGGCTATCTCGCGCTGACCCGCATTGGCGACGAAAGCCAACGTCCCGCGATCGGCGCCTGGCGGCGCTGGCACGACTTCTTCCCTTGGGAAGATTGGCGCAGGGGCCGGCCCGACGTCATAGAGACGACGATCGCCCCCGGCCTCGCCCCCTGGGTGGACGAAGCGCCGAGCGCGGTCTCTTCCTCGGGCCTCTCGCGACTGCAGCGCGTCAACCTGCTCTTTGGCGCGCGGGGCTTCAATGAGGAGAACGTGCTCGAACGCTATGAACTGCTCTATGAGGCCGGGCTTCTCGAGGAAGCGCTGCGCGACGGGCGGGAGGCGGCGGCGAAACGCGGTCGGATCGATCCGCTCGGCGTGCCCATGCGGCACGATCACCGCCGGATTTTGGCGACGGCGATGGGCCGGCTGCGCGCCAAAATGAAATACCGCCCGGTGATTTTCGAGCTGATGCCGGCGGCGTTTACGCTCACCGAACTGCAACGCGCGGTGGAAGCGATCGCCGGGCGTCATCTGCACAAGCAGAATTTTCGGCGCCTGGTCGAAGCTTCGGCGATCGTCGAGCCGACCGGCGAGATGTCGTTAAGGACGGGCGGACGTCCCGCCGCCCTTTTCCATTTTCGCCGCAATGTTCTGCAAGAACGGCCCTCGCCGGGCCTCCGCGTGGGCATAAGGAGCTGATTTCGCTCTTTAAGATTTGTTCACCTCAACATGGTGAAGATTTCCTCCATGCGTTGCGTCCGTAGAGCGTAGAGGTGCGTCTTGGGCTATCTTTCGCCGCCGCCGGCTCCGGCCCCCGTCATCGTCTATAAGGACGTGGGCGGGCTGGTCACGGATTATGAAGCCGCGACCGAGCAATATCGACGCGAAAACCGGGAGGTGCGGCTGCATGAATGCCGCTCGGCCTGCACGCTGGCGCTGAGCCTTCCCAATGTCTGCGTCTATCCCAACGCGCAGGTGAAGTTCCACCAAGCCTATAACGCGATCACCAGGGAAGCGGACGAGGGCGTTTCGGCCAAGCTCTTTGCTTCCTACCCGGCGGCGGTTCAGGCGCGGCTCGGCTATTTGACGCGCGAATACAGAGTGTTGAGCGGACGCGAGCTGATTGCGGTCGGCATGCGCAATTGCGACGGCGACAATCCCGTGCTGATCGCCGCCCGCAAGCAGCGCCAGGCGGCGCCGACAGCCCTCGCCAGCGCAAATCCGCCGCCCGGCGCGGCGGCGGGCGCCAGCTCCTGGAACGATGTCGCCCGCAAGGTTCAGACCGCCGTCGCCGGCGCTTTTTCCGCGCCGGACGAACAGGCGCGGGGCTCCATCCGGGTCGCGGTGGCGGATCGCTCGCGCATCGCCGACCCCCGCATAACTTCAGACGCCGTCGCTCGCTCGGAAGCGGCTCCTGGCTTCGCGCGCCAAGCCGCCGCTGTCGCCGACGCGCCGCTGCCGCCCCGCCGGCCGCCCTCCGAAGCCTTCACCGCCAAGGACGCCGCAGCCGCAAACTTGCCGATAATCGCCGGCGCGCAGCCGATTCTCAGCGCCGCCTTCGTTCGCGGCGACGCCCGCTAGACCTTGGTCGGGCGCGTCCGCGCGGGTTGCAGGGCTCTTTTTCGCCACGATGTTACCCTAATCGACTAGCTTGAGGGGAGCTCAGGCTGGCTAGCCAGCTCTTGGAGGTCAGTGGACATAAATCCGTCGCAGACTGCCCGTTCCCTTCCTATCGGCTGACGCCGCAAAATCGTGCCGCCGCAAAGCGGGGGCGTCCCGCAAGCGGGTTCTCCGCCGGCTTCCGGGACAAGGGATGGAGTAAAGCCTTGGGTTCGTCCTATAAGACGGGCTCCAAGCCAGACGGGGAAGCGATCCTCTTGACGACGCCTCGCGACAGCGAAAAACGTAAACCCGCCTCCCCGCTTTCCCTCGCCCTCGGCCTCTTGGCCGGGGCTTTCGCGACCCTCTCTCCCAGCATCACTGAAACCGCGATCGCCAATGGCGACACGCGCACAATCTATCTCCACCACGCGCATACCGGCGAGGACATTGCGGCGACCTACCTCGTCAGCGGTCAATATGACAGCCATGTCCTTCAGCAACTGAATTGGTTCCTGCGCGACTGGCGTCGCGACGAGCCCACGAATATGGACCCCCGCCTGTTCGACGTGGTATGGGAGGCTTACCGCTCCGCCGGCGCCGGCAATCAGGTCATCAACGTCGTCTCCGCTTATCGCTCTCCTGAAACCAACGCCATGCTCCGCGCCCGTTCGCGCGCGGTCGCCAAATATTCCCAGCATATGCTCGGCAAGGCGATGGACACGACCATGCCCGGCATGCCGATGTCCAATATTCGCGAGATCGGCATGCGGATGCAGCGCGGCGGCGTAGGCTATTATCCCACCGCGAACACGCCCTTCGTCCATCTCGACGTCGGCAATGTGCGCTCCTGGCCGCGCATGACCTACGACCAGCTCGTTCGCCTGTTTCCGGACGGCAAGACGGTTCATCTCCCCACCAATGGCCAGCCGCTGCCGGGCTATGAGGAAGCGCGGGCTGAAATCGAAGCGCGCGGCAATGGCGCTTACGTGACCGCTCCTCGCCGGACGTTCGGCGGCTTCTTTGCGGCGCTCTTCGGCATGGGCGGCGGCGAGGACGAGGATGCGGAGATCGCCGCGCCGCCGCCGAGCACCCGCAAGCAATGGGCGGCGCTCGCCCCTCGCAATTCGCGCAATGCGCAGGCAGATTCCGAGGGCGGCGAGGAGGGCGCGGTCGAGCAGCCTACGAGCCGGCGGGCCCGCAATCAGATCGCCCGCGCGGAGGCCGACCTGCCTCGGGGCGAGACCGCCATGACGGCGACCGGCGCCGTCGCGGTGGCGCCGCCTTCCGTCCGCGCGCCGCAGACCGCCGCTCCCCCGGCCGAGGATGGGGCTGAAGCGCCTCCGGAGGAAACGAAGCGGCCCAAATACGCCCGCGTCCCTCTGCCGCCGTCGGGACGCCCGGCCATCGAGAAGCCAACGCCCTTGACTGAAAGATCCGCCGAGGTCGCGAGCGCCGAGCCCGGGACGGCCCAGGAGCTGCGCTCCTCCGTTGACGACGCGCAGGAGAACCTAGCCGAAGCGACCGCCGCTCGCCGCTTTGTGAAGGCCCCAACGCCGCCGCGCCGTCCCTCTTTCCTCGCCGCCGCCGCTTCCCGACAGGATGACGCTCCGACGCCGCCCGAGCGACCGCAAGTCGGGACCGCCTCTCACGCGATCGCCCATGCCGTGGACGCGCCCGAGGAGCAGCAAGGCAAGGACGACGCGGCTCTCGCCTATGCGCCGCATGGCGGGGTCCGGACGGCCGCGCCGCAGCCCGACGAGAATGACGGCGGCGCCGCTCGAAAATCGGCGGGCGGATCCGATCTGGCGCCGGCCCGGCTCGACCGCTCCAACTTCAACACGCTGACGGCGGCCACGCCAACGGCGCGCGCTTCGGCTCGCTCCGTCCTCGGCGCCCCAATCACCGCGGTCCGCTCGGCGGCTCGCGCATCCGAACCAAGCGTCTTGTTGCCGCCGACTCGTCCGGCTCATCTCGTCGGCTTCGCCGCCCCCGCCCTCCCGCCGACCGACAAATTCTCCTCCCCCGCTCTCCATCCGCGCCAGAAGATAGACGGCGATCAGAAGAAATAGGCTGCATGGAGCCTCTTAGCCCCTATCGGCGGCGCCCCCCAAATTGCTGCGCCAAAGCCGACGGCTTAGGCGCTATGATATTGTTCTATTATAATAAATTTTGTAGAAGGCATGTTCTGGCTCTCTCCGACCGACGTGCTTTCGCCGAATGCACGGGCGTCAGACAGTCGAAGTGCTGAGATGGCTCGTCCCCGATGTAAGCGCCGAGCGGCCGCCCTGGCGAAACTCGCCGCCTTTAAAGAAGCTTTTCCAGGTGAGCCGATTCCAGCCTCCTTGATGACCTATGAGGATGATTTCGGCGTTCGGCGGTATACTGTGTCTGGCCATGACACGCGCAAATCGAGCGAGCGCGCCTCCCAGCGATACGCCGCATTTACGACCCGCGCGCACCGGAACGAAATCCATCTGCAACTCGCGCTGAGCGCGGCCAACATGATCTGCTTCGACTGGGACATTGTCGAGGATCGGGTGGCGCGTCTCGATCCGCAAACCATGGATCTCACAGCGGGCGAAACTTTCAATAATAATTTCAGAGCCGTTCTCGCGGCCGTCCATGACGAGGATCGAGAGAGGTTCCGCGCCGACGTCGGGGATGCGCTCGCCGACCCAGACGGCCGCTTCGAGACTGAAGTCCGCATCCGGAACTGCGACGGCTCCACGGCCTGGTATATCGAGTGCGGAAAAGTGGAGCGCGATTCCCAAGGCCGACCGGCCCGCCTGATTGGCGTCGCCATCGACGTCACGGTCCAAAAACTGGCGGAACAAGCGCTAAAACAGGCGCGGGACCCGAAGGATTGACCCAGCCTCCGCGCCGGGCTCTTGCGCTTTTGATAAGAATTGGATGGTGGGGGAAGTAGGACTCGAACCTACGAAGGCTTAGCCAGCGGATTTACAGTCCGCCCCCTTTGCCGCTCGGGACATTCCCCCAGTCCGTCTCGCGGCTTGCGCGAGAATGGCGCGCCCAAGGCGGCCAATCGGTAGCGGCATATGCGGTGCTCACGCCGCTCCTGTCAACCTCAATTTCATGCCTCTGTCACCTTGCCCGCACACCCCCGCCGAGCTTGGACGTCAGCGGCGCAGAACGGGTGATTTGCCGTCCCAGTCGCGCATGACCAAGACGCCTTTCTCCAAGACGCCTTTCTCCAAGACGCTCTCCCCCAATGCGCCGGACAAGATAATCGCCGGTTCTCTCCATTATGGATGGTTCTCCGCTGGCGCGGCGGGGCTAATGCGGCGACCGCGATGGAACATCCGACTGCGAGACGAGGTTTTCTGCGAGTTGGCTCTTGAGAGGGACGGTGGATGATGACCGCGCAGGCGAGAGGTTCGACGGAGAGGTCGATCGACGCTTACTCCACTGAATTGCAGCCTGCATTCCGCAATCTCGAGCCGGCCCGGCTTTACGAAGAAGCGCTCCACCGCAAGGAAGGTTTACTCGCCTCGAGCGGCGCGCTGATCGTCGAGACGACGCCGCACACCGGCCGCTCCCCCACGGACAAGTTCATCGTTCGCGACGCGCTTACGGAAGAAACCGTCTGGTGGGAAAGCAATCAGTCAATGACGCCCGAGCAATTTTCGCGGCTTCACGCGGATATGGTCGCGCATGCGCATGGCCTGGACGTCTTTGTGCAGGACCTCTCCGCCTGCGCCGATCCGAGCTGCGGCCTTGACGTCCGCGTCTTCACGGAGCTCGCTTGGCATTCGCTTTTCATCCGCAACCTTCTCATTCGGCCCACGCCGCCGACCGCGACGTCATCGCGCACGCCCGGCCTCACCGTCATCGCCCTTCCGTCTTTCAGGGCTGATCCGCAACGACATGGATGCCGCTCGCAGACCGTGATCGCGCTGGATGTCACAAAGCGCGTCGCGCTGATCGGCGGAACCCGCTATGCTGGCGAAATCAAAAAGTCGGTATTCACCTTTCTCAATTTCCTTCTGCCGATGAGTGGCGTCCTGCCGATGCATTGCGCCGTCAACGATCACCAGAGCGGCTCGGCGGTGTTCTTTGGCCTCTCCGGCACTGGCAAGACGACGCTTTCGGCGGATGCGCGACGCGTCCTGATCGGCGACGACGAACATGGTTGGGGCAAGACGGGCCTCTTCAATTTTGAAGGCGGCTGCTACGCGAAGGCGATCCGCCTTTCAGCGACGCATGAACCGGAGATCCAGGCGGCCGCCAGCCGTTTCGGCGCCGTCCTCGAAAATGTCGGCTTCGATCCGACAGCGCGGCGCGTCGATTTCGATGACGATTCAAAAACGGAAAATACGCGCGTCGCCTATCCGATCGACTTCATCACGAACGCCTCCAAAGAGGGTCTTGCGCCCCATCCAAAGAACGTCGTCATGCTCACCTGCGATGCTTTCGGCGTTCTTCCGCCAATTGCAAAGCTCGATACGGCGCAGGCTATTTATCATTTTCTCTCGGGCTACACCGCCCGCGTCGCCGGCGCCGAAAATGGCCTGCGCGCGCCTCAAGCGGTCTTTTCCACCTGCTTCGGCGCGCCCTTCATGCCGAGGCGTCCGACCGTATATGGCGAGTTGCTGCGCGCGCGCATCGCCGCGCACAAAGCCGATTGCTGGCTCGTCAATACTGGGTGGACGGGCGGGCCTTATGGCGAAGGCGAACGCATGCCGATCGGCGTGACCCGCGCGCTGCTCGACGCGGCGCTCGATGGTTCGCTGGCCCGTGGCGATTTCCGTATCGATCCCTTTTTTGGCCTCGCAACGCCGACCGCGGCGCCCGGAATAGAACCGCGCCTCCTCGATCCCGCATCGACTTGGTCGTCCGCCAGCCGCTATGCCGAAAGCGCGACGAGACTCGTCGACATGTTCGAGCGCAATTTCCAACCATTCGCGTCCTTCGTGGACGAGGACGTATTGAACGCGGGCCCCGGCGCGCGAAGGGCGAAAAGGTTCTATGCCGATTCCAGCTTCGCGGGCTGATGCGCGGCTCTGGCGAGATTCGCGCCGGCCGCTTCGATAAGCGCGTGGAACAGCGCGGTCGCCGTCGGATCCGCGCCGGGCGCATCGCGCAAGAGGCGGAAGGTCGAGATGACGATGGCGCCTTCGCCATAATTTCGTTCGACGGCGAGACCCACGGGCTTGTGAATCCAGCCGACCGCCAGGGCGGCGTGGACGCGCGCATGGAAGTCGAGCAGATTGCAGCCCGAGATGACATAGGTCGGGATGACGCGATCGAATGTCTGATCGATCATCGGCCCGCCGGGCAAAGCCGAGAAAGGCCCGCGCCGGCGAAGCCAAGCGAAAGACGACGCCCAGTCGCCGCGCCACAGCGTGCCGTCGCGCGCCACCACTTTCACGCCTTGCCAATGCGGGAAGAAGGGAGTGAGCGTTCCTTCTTCCTCGGGCAGGAGAACGGCGCGCCCGCCCCCGCGCACGAAAGCGGCAAGCTCCGGCGTGCTGCTGAGCGCCACGACGACATCCGCCTCTCGGGCGCTCTCTGCAAGCCGATAGCCCAGCGCGCCCAGACGCTCTCGCACGTCGTTCTCAGGAGACCAGAGAGCGTAGGCTGCGCTTTGCGCGGGCTTCGGATGGATCGCGAATTCAATTTCATTGCGCGCGACGACCGCGCCGTTGGCGGCGCGAAGATGGAACGACACGCGCCGCATCGCCGGCCGTTCGACCTCTGGCAACTGAAGCGATACCACGCCAAGGTCGATGACCGCTCCCGCCTCGATGCGCGGCGTCGCGATCGTCTGCGGCCAATCCGCAAGAATTTCGAGCGTCCCCTCCTCCAGCGCGCCGCCGCCGCCATGGGCGACGCGCAACGGCGCGCGCAACGTTTCGCCTGACCAGAAAGCGGTGCGCTCGAGCTGCGGGACGATGACGGTGTCGGCGTTTATCGTGTGGAAAAGGTTGTGAAAGACGCGCGGATTGGAGCGCATGTCGAGGAGGCCGTTCGACTCCCAGTGGCAATCAGTCAGCTCGGTGATGACGTAGCCTGCGATTTCGCCGCGTCGGCGCATGGTCTCGATTTCATATTTCAGCGCGCGAAACTGCTGCCATTGGGTCGCCTCGATGAAGCCCTGGAAGCTTCCGAAGACGCGGTCGAGGCTCCAATCGTGAAAGCGGTTCTGGACGCCATGCGGATACATCACCCCCTCGCCCCAGTCATGGCCCGTTTCAAACCACCAGGGCTCGCGTCCCGACGCGTCGCTCAACCTTTCCGGATCTGGCAGGCCCCAATTCCCGAATTCGGAACACAGCAAAGGCTCGTCGCCCGTCGTCACGGCGTCGCCCTCCGGACTGAAAAGCCAGGCGCCGCGACCCGCGAGAGAGTCGACGAAGCGGTCCCAATCCTGGCGGCTGTCCGGAATGGCGGCGTAGAAATGGTAGTCCGCAAGATCGCTCTGGACATGGAAACTCGGCGCGAGAGGCGAATTGTCGACAACGAGGCGCGTCGGGTCATAGGCCTTGAGCCACAGATAAAGCCGGCGCAGCCAGGAGCGATGTTTGGCGTCGTGCACGAGATCGACGCCCCAGTTTTCGTTGATCAAGGTCCAGCAGAAGATCGACGGGTGGTTGCCGTCACGGTCGATAATGCCTTTGAGCGTCGTCTCCTTGCGCTCACGCGATCGCTCCGTCGAATAGCCGCCATTCGGCAGCTCCGCCCAGATCAGGAGTCCCAGCCGATCCGCCGCCTCGTAATAGCGAGGATCGGGCGCTTTGATGTGACAACGCAGCGCATTGAGGCCGAGCGCCTTCGCCTTGCGGAAGCGATCTTCGATAAACTCCAGCGACGGCGGCGTGCAGATCGCATCCGGATAATAGTCCTGATCCAATGCGGCGCGCAGATATAGCGGCTTGCCGTTGAGATAGAGCTTTCCTTGACGCGTTTCGATCTTCCGGAATCCGAAAGCCGTCTCCTTTTCGTCATTGGCCTCGCCGTTGCGCATCAGCGTGACGCGCAACCGATAGAGATTGGGCGCGTCCGGCGACCATGGAGAAGGCTGGGGGATATGCGCGCGCAAAGTCGCGTGTTCGGCGCCCGAGGCGAGCTCATGCCGCGTCATGGCGACAAGCTCCCCCTGCGGGCCCGTTGTCTCCAGAACAGCTTCCGTACGCCCGCAAAGCGCGCGCTCGAACCGAAGCTGCGCGGAGACGTCGCCACTGTCGAGATCGGCGTGGACGCGCAGGCACGTCACGCGGTCCACGCGATTGCATTCGAGATAGACCGATTGCCATATGCCCGAGAGCGGGCCGTACCAGCTCTGCTTGCCGAAAGGCATTTCGGCGAAAGGCGTATGAGGAAATTCGGAGGGATCGTCCGTCGGACTTTCGACGCGGACTTCGATTTCCGCGCGGCCTTCGGTCAGCCTTTCCGTCACGTCGAAGTGGAAGGGAAGAAAGCCGCCGACATGGCTGCCAACCAAGGCGCCATTCACGAAGACATGCGCTATATGAAAAACCGCGCCGAAATGCAGGAAGACGCGCTGCCGCAGCCAGTCCGCCGGCACGTCGACGCCGCGGCGATAGATCGCAACGCCGCCCCGCATGCTCAGATCGACGAACTGAGCCTGCCAGGGACTCGGAACGACAATGCTCCGCATCCCTGCGCGGGGCGTGGAGCCATTGCCAAGATATTGGAAGTCCCACATGCCGTCGAGGCTGATGCGCGCTTTCTTCACCGACGTCGTCCCCGGCCGGAAATCCGGCCCGCTGCTAGGTCGAAAGGAAGATGATGTGCGAATGCGGATAATGCGATCTGCGCGAAGAAATTTCTCTAAGCGAAACTACGTAAGAAGACCAGACAAATCCACCTCGAGCCTTCAGCGTGACGTCAGATTTCTGTAAGAAGGAAGCAAAGCTTCCGCCAGCGGATTGGACCCCGATGCAGATCGACCCCAGGGATCTGCCGTCACTCTTCGAGCGACGCTTTGGCCGCGCGCCCAAATTGTTCCGCGCGCCCGGGCGCGTGAACCTGATTGGCGAACATACCGATTATAATGACGGCTTCGTGCTTCCCGCCGCCCTCGATCTCGCGACCTATGTTGCGATCGCGCCCAGGCAGGATCGATTGCTCCATGCGCATTCCGAGAATTTGAACGCTGATTTTGCCGTCGATCTCGACGCCGCGCCCGGCCCAGCCGGCGACTGGCGGGACTATGTCGTCGGCGTCGCGCTCGAGCTTGAAAAATCGAACTACCGACTGTGCGGCGCCGACATGGTCATAATGAGCGTCTTGCCGATGGGATCAGGCCTTTCGGCTTCCGCAGCGCTCGAGGCGGCCGTGGGCTACGCCATGCTCAGCGTCGCGAATCGACCTGTCGACCGCCTCGCCCTCGCGAAAATCTGCCAGCGCGCCGAAAATGAATTTGTCGGGATGCGCTGCGGCGTCATGGATCAGTTCATCTCCTGCCATGGCGTCGAAGGTTCGGCCTTGCTTCTCGACTGCCGCAGCCTCGAGGCGCGGCCGATCCCCCTCGATCCGACGGTGCGTGTCCTCGTCTGCAACACCATGGTGCATCACCAACTCGCCGGCAGCGAATATAATCTGCGGCGGCAGGACTGCGAGACCGCGGTCGCCTTGCTCGCCAAATCGATAAATGGCGTGACCGCGCTGCGGGACGTGAGCGTCAACGAGCTTGATAAACACGCCGCCGATCTGCCGCCCGTCATCTTCAAACGCGCGCGACATGTCGTGACGGAAAACGCCCGCGTGCTCGCCGCCGTGGCGGCGCTGGAAGCGTCCGACTTCGCGGAGGCCGGACGCTTGATGAACGCCTCTCATGAAAGCCTGCGCGACGACTATGAAGTCAGTTGTCCGGAGCTCGACCTTATGGTCGAACTCTCTCGCGCCGCGCCGGGCGTCTTTGGCGCGCGCATGACGGGCGGCGGCTTTGGCGGCTGCACGGTCAGCCTTGTCGACGCGCGCGCGGCCGATCGCTTTGCGGAAAGCGTGGGCCCCGCCTATGAGCGAATGACGGGGTTGAGGCCGATGATTTTCTCCTGCTATCCAGGCCCCGGCGCGGGGCCGGTCGCTTTTTGACGGAATTGAGCATGTTACGGCTTCAGCAAGATTCCCATCGTCGTTTGAATTCCCTGACCGGCGAATGGGTGCTGGTTTCGCCGCATCGCACCAGTCGACCCTGGCAGGGCCAAACCGAAGCGAGAGAAGAGATCGCCATCCCTGCCTATGATCCTGGCTGCTATCTCTGTCCCGGCAATCTGCGCGCCAATGGCGACCGCAATCCCGCTTATGAGGACGTCTTCGTCTTCGACAATGACTATGCCGCGCTGCTCCCCGATACGCCGCGGGAGCAGACCGACGAGGCTGGACTGATCGTCGCGGCGGGCGAACCGGGCCGTTGCCGCGTCGTCTGTTTCTCGCCGCGTCACGACCTTACGCTTTCTCGGATGCCCGTCGCCAGCATCGAGAAGGTCGTCGCCCTGTGGCGCAACGAATTCATGCGCCTCGACGCCGACCCTTTGATCGGAGCCGTGCAGATTTTTGAAAATCGCGGGCCCATGATGGGCGCCAGCAATCCGCATCCGCATTGTCAGATCTGGGCGACTCATAGCGAGCCGAACGAGCTGATGAAGGAATCGACGCGGCAACGGGATCACCTGGGCCATCGGGGATCGTGTCTCTTATGCGATTATCTTGCTCTCGAACTGGAGAAGGGCGAACGCATCGTCTGCGAAAATGACGGCTTCGTGGCGCTCGTCCCATTCTGGGCGACCTGGCCTTTTGAAACCATGCTCCTGCCGCGTCGCCACCGCGGCGCGCTCGATGAATTCGGCGCCGACGACATTCATGCGCTGGCCGATATTTTGAGCGGCGTCACCCGCGCCTATGACAATCTCTTCTCGACGCCCTTTCCCTATTCCATGGGCTTTCATCAACGCCCGAGCGATGGCGGCGCGCATCCGCACTGGCATTTCCACGGCCATTTCTATCCGCCGCTCCTGCGCTCCGCGACGATCAGGAAATTCATGGTGGGCTTCGAGCTTCTTGGCTCCCCGCAACGCGACATCACGGCTGAAAGCGCCGCCGAGCGGCTGCGCGCCGCAATCAAAGGTTAGTCGTCTGCGACAGACAATTCGCGGCTGATCCTTTCGACGACGTCGTCAAGCGCGACGGAAACCGCTTGCGTGATCGGCGCGCCGATATCGAAGCGCTCGCCTTCCACTGCGAAGACGACGCATTTTGGCGGCAGCACGCCAAGCGTCCTTGCGAGCTCGATCGCAGCGGCGGGCCCGAATCCGTGAGAGGAGAAGGCCAAAAAGCCGCCCGGCAAGGGTTCCGCCGCGGCGTCGAACCGGCGTATCGCGCCCGCAGGCGCGCCCGATCTACTGGCGTCGATAATGACGGCGGCGCTTGCGGTTTCGAATAGCGCGAGCAGACCCGCCGCCTCGCCGCTTAGCTCGACAAATTCGGTCCCCTCCGGCGCGATGCGACGCAATCGATTGACGACTTCCCGTCCGGCGCCGTCGTCGCCCCGGTCTGGATTTCCGACTCCGATGACAAGAACCGACATGCCGGCGACTCAAGCTCGATCAATATCGAGCGTCAGGAAATGCGTCGCGCAAGAGATGCAGGGATCGTAATTGCGCACGGTCTGTTCGGCGCGATATTGCAGGTCCTTGTCGGGCAGGTCGAGAAAGCCGCCGATGAAGTCGATCAGATCTTCCTCGAGACATGCCTGGTTTTGCGAGGTTGGCGGCACGATCTGCGCGTCCTGGATGAGCCCGTCATCGCCGATTTGATAGCGATGATAAAGCATGCCGCGCGGCGCCTCCGTTGCGGCGTAGCCGACCCCCGAGCGTGGCTGAACAGCAACGCAGGGCGTATCCGGCTCCTCGTAATTCTCGATCACGCGCAGCGCTTCGTCGCAGGCGTAAACGGTTTCAACCGCGCGAACCATGATGCTGCGGTAAGGATTCCGGCAGCTTTCGCCGAGACCGATCTCCCGCGCCGTCTGCTGCGCCAGCGGCGAGAGCTGCGCAAAGCACATATTGAACCGCGCGAGGGGTCCGGTGAGATACGCGCCCCCGCCATCTTTTAAACGGGAGTGGAGCGCGGTGGAATGCGCAACGTGGCTTTCTTCAAAGTGCTCGTCATATTCGGCGGCGGCAATGTCGAGGCCGCGATTTGAGACGATCCGCCCCTCGTTGAAAGGATACTCGGTCGCGTGATTCAGCGTGACGAACGCATAGTCGCGCTCGCGCTCCGGAAAGTCGAATGTCGCAACCCATCGAGCCGTTTCCAGCGCCGCCTCGCGCGCCCATTTCAGTTTCTCGGCCAGCGGCGCCAATTCGCGTTTGCGCGGGGTGCGATGAAATCCGCCGACGCGGACATTGATGGGATGAATCTCCCGGCCGCCCAAGAGCTGGAGGATTTCATTGCCGACCTTTTTCAATTGCAGGCCGCGCTTCACCGCGTCGCCATGATCGCGCGCCATTTGCACGCCGCCGTCATAGCCAAGGAAATCCGGCGCATGCAGCATATAAATATGCAAAACATGCGACTCGATCCACTCACCGCAATAGAGCAGCCGGCGCAACTCGCGCAAAGGCCCGTCGACCGAGACGCCAACAAGGTTTTCGAGCGCATGTACCGCGCTCATCTGATAGGCGACGGGACAAATGCCGCAGATGCGCGCGACAATGTCCGGCGTCTCCGTAAAATGCCGTCCGCGCAGAAAGGCTTCGAAGAATCGAGGCGGCTCGAAAATGTTGAATTCGGCGCGCCGCACCTTGCCGTCACGGATAACGAGCTTCAGCGCGCCTTCGCCTTCCACGCGCGCGAGCAGATCAACCTTGATTGTCTTGCTCGGCATGGCGCTCGCTCTCTTTACGGAAGGTTTCGGCGTTCGCGTTGAAGGTGCGATAGACGCGCTCGAGGGCTTTGGCGTCCAAGCCCATGCCGCCCAGCCACGCGCTCAGCGACGGCGCGTTGGGCGTCTCTTTTGGCCCGAAGCAGCCGTAACAACCGCGATCATAAGAGGGGCACAGCGCGCCGCAGCCCGCATGCGTGACGGGACCGAGGCAAGGCGCCGCCTTCGCGACCATAACGCATACATTGCCTTTCAATTTGCATTCGATGCAGACGCTATGCGCCGGCGTATTCGGGCGCCGCCCGGAGAGAAAGGCTGAAACGACGTCGACGAGCTGGCCCTTATTGATCGGACATCCGCGCAATTCGAAATCGACAGGGACATGATCCGAAATCGCCGTCGAGGTTTCGAGCGTATGGATATATTCGGGATGCGCATAGACGATCGACGTGAACTCCCGCACATCGGCGAAATTGCGCAGCGCCTGAATGCCGCCGGACGTGGCGCAAGCGCCGATGGTGACGAGCGTCCTGGAGCGCCTGCGCACCTCGTGAATGCGTTCCGCATCATGCGCCGTCGTGATGGACCCCTCGACGAGAGAGAGGTCGTAGACGCCCTTGACCTCGCCGCGGGTCGCTTCCGGGAAATAAGCGAGGTCGAGCGCGCCCGCGACGGCGAGGAGTTCGTCCTCGCAATCGAGAAGGCTGAGCTGGCAGCCGTCGCAGGAGGCGAATTTCCAGACGGCGAGACGCGGCTTTTTGCGCTCCATCGTCACAGTTCCTTGACGGTAAGAAGCGGCCTGAGGCGCGCGAAGGTGAAGACCGGCCCATCGCGGCAGATGAAGGTCGGACCGAGCTGGCAATGGCCGCAATGGCCGATAGCGCATTTCATATTGCGCTCCATCGAAAGATAGATGGCGCCCTCGCCGATCCCCTTGTCCATGAGCGCCAGCGCGACGAAGCGCATCATGACCTCCGGCCCGCAAACCATCGCGATCGATTTCGCGGGCTCGATCTCCAGTCGGGAGATGAGAGTCGTTACGACGCCGACATGGCCGCGCCAATCCGAGCCGGCATGATCGACCGTCACGTCGACGTCAATATCGAAGCGCGCGCGCCAGCTCTCGACCTCGTGACGGAATAATATGTCCTCGGGACGGCGCGCGCCGAAGAGCAGCGTGACCTTGCCGTATCGCGCGCGCTCGCCGAGAAGGCGGTAAAGCGCGGGACGCAAAGGCGCGAGACCCAGACCGCCTGCGACGACGACGACGTCCCTCCCTTCCGCCTGCGCCATCGGCCAACCGGCGCCGAAAGGGCCGCGCACGCCGATCGGCTCGCCCGGACCAAGCTGCGTGAGCGCGCGCGACACGGGTCCCACGGCGCGAATGGTGTGGATCAAGGGGCCGGCGGCGGGATCGCCGCTGACGCTGATCGCCGCCTCTCCCACGCCGAAAGCGGTCAGCATATTGAACTGTCCCGGCGCATAGTCGAAATGCGCGCCATCGGTCAATTCGAGCTCCAACGTCCAGACGTCCGGCGCGTCATGTCGGCGCCGGCGCACATGGGCGATGCGCGGAACCATGGGCTGCGCGCGTTGGAAATCCGCCGCCTCAGACATGGGAACCATAGAGATCGAGGAATTGCAGACGCGTCGTGTGCAGGCGCTCGATCAGCACCGGCATGAGGCGTTTCATGATGTCGTAGCCGAGATCATGATCGGCCTCGCATTTATTGCGCAGACATGTCGCGTCCATCGCGATGGCGCGGGTGAGTTCGAGCGCTTTCGCATCATAGACCCAGCGATAAGGCGGCACGAGCCAGTTGACGCCGAACACCTCTCCGCGCCCCAGCGTCAGAAAGGTCGAAGCGCCACGGCCCGGCGCGGAAATCTGCAGCGCCACGCGCCCTTCGCGGATGAGGTAGAACTGATCCGCCGCCTCGCCCTCGTGAAAGACGAACTGCCCCGCTTCCATCCGGACGTTCTTTGCGCACCCGCAGGCAAGCTTGACGAATGACTCGTCGAGGCCGGCGAAGAAGGGATGCTCCGAGAGGATACGCTCAAGATTCTCCATCGAGCCCTCCTTGCGCCTTCTCGCTTTCGCTGATCGCCCGCGTCTCTTCCGTGATATCGATCGCGACGGGGCACCACGTAATGCAGCGCCCGCAGCCGACGCAGCCGGACGTATCGAACTGTTCATGCCACGTCGCGAGCTTATGCGTCATCCATTGCCGATAGCGCGACGCGACGCCCGGGCGAACCGATCCGCCATGGATGTAAGAATAATCCATGGTGAAACAGGAATCCCAGCGCCGCGTGCGCGACGATTCGACGCCCGCGAGGTCGTTATGCTCTTCCACCGAGGTGCAGAAGCAGGTCGGGCAAACCATGGTGCAATTGGCGCAGGAAAGGCAGCGCTTCGCTGTTTCCTCCCAGCGCGCATGCTGAAGATTGCGCATGAGCAGCGCGGGAACGTCATCCTCCGGCATGTATCGGCCCATCGAGGCCGCGGCGCGAGCGACGACTGTCGCGGCCGCGTCCATGTCTTCCGGCTCCGCGCGCCGGCTTGGGAGCGCCGCAAGAAGCTCGGCGCCTGCGGGCGAACCCGTCTCGACGAGAAATTCGTGAGCGCCGCCGGAAATCAGCTCCGTCAAGGCGAGATCGAAACCCCGCTCCGCTTTGGGTCCCGCTTTCATCGAGACGCAGAAGCACGTTCCGCCCGCCTCGCCGCAATTGACGGCGATGATGAAGGCGCCGTCGCGCTGCGCCTTGTAATGCGGATCGACATAGTCGCCGCCCATCAGCACCCTGTCCTGGATCGCGATGGCGTTTAATTCGCATGCGCGCACGCCGAGAAAAGCGACATGTTCCGGTTCGGGCGCCTCCGCCTCGACCGTGACGTCATTGCCGCGCCGCTCCGCGCGCCACAGGCGCAGCAGCGGCTTGTGTAGAAATTTCTTCCAGGATTGCGGCCCGACGGCGTAACCGAAAAGCGCGCCGTCGTCTCGCGACGCCAGTTGGTAACGCCCAGCCTCCTGCCGGTCGGCGACCCCTCGCGGAAGGTCGGCAATCTCTAGAATGTCGTCGTAGACGATCGCGCCGTCCGCCACGGTCGGACCGATCACACGGCGGCCCTGCTGACGCAGGGCGTCGATGAGGGCGCGAAGGCCGTCGAGTGACAGGACGGCGCGGCCTTCGAAAAGCTTGATCTGGTCTGAACGCACGAGGATCGGCTCCGATTCTCGTCATGCTATCAAGAAAATATGAAGGCCGCGCGTCTCTTGTCGGGCTGCGCTTAGCGGGGCGCTGTTTGCGGCTATGAGGCGCGCAAGTCAGTTGGTCCTGCAAATTTCGGCGAACGCGCCCGGGCGGTTTCAGCCTGGCGGACGTAGCGGCGACGTCAATAATGACGGTCGCAATAAATCGAAAACAGGCGGCGATACTCGCCGCCCCGCGCTCGAAACAGTCCGAGCAGAGCGTCGACGCGCGGCAGGGGCCGCGCGGCGCAGATTATTTCGTCGCGGCCGATTTCAGCTTGGAGAGGGCGCGGATCTTCACGCGGACGGAAGCGGGTTTGGCTGCCGCCTTCACCATCTCGCCGGTGGCGGGGTTGCGCACCAGCGTGCCCGCCTTGCGCGCCGGAACCTTGCGCAGCGTGACTTTCAGCAGGCCGGGAAGCGTGAATTCGCCGACGCCCTTGGGATGAACGGAGCCCATGAACACGCCTTCCAGCGTGGCGTAGACGGCGGCAGCCGTCTTGCGGGGCAGCTCGTTCTGTTCCGCGATGTAATTGATCAGCGCCGACTTCGTCATGGTTTCCTTGACCGGACGAATGGCGGGCGCCTCGGCCCTGCTGACCCTGGCGGTCGCAGCAGCCTTGGTAGTTTTTGCCTTGGCCATATGAATGCTCTCCTCGTCGCAATCGGCCGCAAAATCCTGCAAGCCGGCGCCTACAAAGCAAATTGCTAACGATTTGCAGGGTGATTCGCAATGAGAGCCGCGCATTCCCTATATTGTCCGGCAAATTTTCTTTTGCATTTTGAGAAGGCCGGGCGGCTCCCGCGTCAAAACCCGCGCCCTAAATAGTCGCCGAGCGAGATCGACGGCTTGGCTGGGCTCAGCCCGTTTGGTAGGATTTTGCAATGAAAAAGCAGGCCGCGCAGCGGGGAGAAAGCGCATGACCGTTCTTTTCGTCAACGGAAAAACGATCGAGGCCGATGTCGAGCCCGACACCCCGCTTCTCTGGGCTCTGCGCGAAAATCTCGGTCTCACCGGCACGAAATATGGATGCGGCGTCGGTCAATGCGGCGCTTGCACGGTTCATATCGACGGGCAGCCGACTCGATCCTGCAGCGTGACGGTCGCCGACGCGGTCGGCAAGAAGATCCGGACGATCGAGGGGCTTGCCGAGAACGGCGTCCTGCATCGCGTCCAACAGGCGTGGATCGACTTCGACGTGCCGCAATGCGGCTATTGCCAGAGCGGGATGATCATGGCGGTCGCGGCCCTTTTGAAGGAGACGCCGCAGCCGACCGATAAGGAAATCGACGCCGCGATCACCAATATCTGCCGCTGCGGCACCTTCCAGCAGGTGCGCGAAGCGATCCACGCGGCCTCGAAAGCCTGAAGGGCGATGGGCATGACCACGGAAATTCACATCGGGCGGCGCGGCTTCCTCATCGGCGGCGCGGCGATTGGCGGCCTCTCGCTCGGGCTCCATATTCCCTACGGCGCCGAAGCGGCGGAGGCCGCGGCGGCTCCCGAAGTCAACGCCTGGGTCCTCGTGAAGCCGGACGATACGGTCGTCATCCGCATCGCCCGCTCCGAAATGGGCCAGGGCACGCTCACCGGCCTCGCGCAACTCGTCGCGGAAGAGCTGGACTGCGATTGGTCGCGGGTCACGACGGAATATCCGACCCCCGGCCAGAGCGCGGCGCGAGGCCGCGTCTGGGGCGATTTCTCCACCGGGGGGAGTCGGGGCATCCGCGACTCCCACGACTATGTGCGCAAGGGCGGCGCGATCGCGCGGCAGATGCTGATTCAGGCCGCCGCGAATGAATGGAAGGCGCCCGCAAGCGAATGCCGCGCCGAGAACGGCGTCATCACGCACGCCGCCTCGGGTCGCTCGACAAGCTACGGCAAGGTCGCCGAAGCCGCCGCCAAATTGACGCCGCCGGCGAATGTCGCGCTGAAAGACCCGCGCGACTGGAAGATCGCCGGCAAGGGCCTCAAGCGCCTCGACACAGCCGACAAGACGACGGGCAAGATGCTCTACGGCGTCGATGTGAGGCTGCCGGGCATGCTCAACGCCGCGATCAAGGCTTGCCCGGTCTTTGGCGGGAAGCTGGCGAGCTATGACGAGAGCAAGATCGCGAATTTCAAGGGCGTGAAGAAAGTTGTGCGCGTCGGCGACAATGCGGTGGCCGTCATCGCCGACACCTGGTGGCGCGCCAAGATCGCGCTGGACGCCTTGCCCATCGTGTGGAACGAAGGGCCGAACGCGCAATCGAACAGCCCCGACACCGCAAAATGGCTCGCCGACGGACTGCATAATTCCGAGCCGGCGGTCACAGGCAATCGAAACGGCGACGCATACGCCGCAATCGCCCGCTCGCCCAAGATCATCGAAGCCGTTTACGGCTATCCGCATCAAAACCACGCGGCGATGGAGCCGCTGAACGCGACGGCGCTCTACACGCCGGAAAAATGCGAGGTTTGGACGGGGACGCAGAATGGCGAGGCCGCCCTGGAAGCGGTCGTCGCCGCCTCGGGCCTGCCGCGCGAAAATTGCGACGTGCGCAAAGTCATGCTCGGCGGCGGCTTTGGGCGTCGCGGCTTCGCCGATTACGTCACGCAAGCCGTGTTGATCGCAAAACAGCTCCCCGGAACGCCCGTGAAGCTTTTGTGGTCGCGTGAAGAGGACATGACGCAGGGGAAATATCATCCCGTCACCCAGTGCAAGCTCACGGGCGCTTTCGACGCCGACAACAAGCTCGCCGCCCTGCACATGCGCATTTCCGGCCAGTCGATCTTCTCGACGGTGCGGCCGCAAATGGTGAAGAATGGCCTCGACCCAGCGGTCTTCCAGGGGCTCGCGGCGACCGGCGACGCTCGGATCGGCTACGACTTTCCCAATCTCCTCGTCGAGCATTCGATGCGCAATCCGCCCGTGCCGCCGGGATGGTGGCGCGGCGTCAACATCAACCAGAACGCCATCTATCTCGAATGCTTCATGGATGAGCTCGCTCATGCCTCGGGCGAAGATCCCGTAGCCTTCCGCCGCAAGCTGATGGCGAACCATCCAAAGCACCTTGCCGTGCTCAACGCGGTCGCGGAGCGCGCGGGCTGGGACAAACCGGCGCCGGAGGGCCTGCATCGCGGCGCCGCCGTCTTCATGGGCTATGGAAGCTATGTCGCCGCAGTGGCGGAGATTTCTGTCGCCCCCGACGACAAGATAAAAATCCGCCGCATCGTCGCGGCGACCGACCCCGGCTACGCCGTCAATCCCGCGCAGATCGAACGGCAGATCGCAGGCTCTTTCGTCTATGGGCTCTCGGCGCTGTTCCACGGGGAGATCACGCTCAAAAACGGCCGCGTGGAGCAGGAGAATTTCGACAGCTACGATTCGATGCGCCTCAAGGACATGCCCAAGGTGGAATGCATCGTCATGCCGAGCGGCGGCTTCTGGGGCGGCGTCGGCGAGCCGACGATCTGCGTCGCCGCGCCCGCCGTGCTCAACGCCTACTTCGCGGCGACCGGCAAGCGCATACGCGCTCTCCCATTGAGGGACGCGAATATCAGCTTCGCCTGAAGCGAAGCAGGTCGGCGGGCGTGTCGACATCCGCCAATATTCCGGCGTCCTCGACGGGAAGTTGCACGACGCCTTTCGCCGAGCGCAGAAGGTCGCGCGCGCCCGTATCGCCCTCGAGCTCCGCGACTTGCTCGAAGAGCGCGCGCGAGAGAAGCGCGGGATTGCCTCTTTTGCCGCGAAAAGCAGGGACAATGGCCGCGCAGTCTTTGTCCGCTTCGAAGGCCGCGATCAGCGCGTCAAGGGTGGAAGGCGATACGCCCGGCATGTCGCCCAGCATCATGAGCGCGCCATCGGCGCCCCCGGCGGCGGCGAGCCCGACCCGCAATGACGAAGCGAGCCCGCTCGCAAAATCGGGATTATGACGGAAGTCCACGCAAAGCCCGTGGAGCGCCGCTTCCGCCTCGTGACGCGCATGACCGGTGACGACGATCGTACGGCGAGCGCGCGAGGCGAGCGCGGCGGCTGCGACGCATCTTAGGATGGGCTGGCCGCCGATTTCCACGAGAAGCTTGTTCGACTGCGCGCCATAGCGGGCGCCGCGGCCGGCGGCGAGGATGATGGCGGCCACAGCCGCGCTCATGCGCGCGTCTCGCAGCCGGCAAATGAGGGAGCGGCTTGCGGAAGAAGACTGCGCAGCGGCTTCTGTCCCCTTGCAAGAATGATCTCGGCAAGGATCGAAACGCCAATCTCCGCGGGGCTGACGGCCGCGATGTCGAGACCGACCGGTGCGCGCAAGCGCTCCAGGAGATGCGGCGAAACGCCATTCGCTTTCAGGCGTTCGACGCGCCGCTTATGTGTCGCTCGCGAACCCAGCGCGCCCACATAGAAGCAGTTCGAGGCAAGCGCGAGACTTAGGGCCGGATCGTCGATTTTGGGATCATGCGTGAGAACGGCGACGGCCGTGAAAGCGTCGAGGCCGATCGCAGGTAAAGCTTCGTCGGGCCAGCGCAGATCGAGCCGCGCATCCGGAAAGCGCGCATCGACGGCGTAGACGCCGCGCGGATCGACAATGACCACATCGAAGCCGGCAAGGGCCGCCATGGGCGCGAGCGCCTGCGCGACATGCACGGCGCCGATAATGACGAGACGCGGGCCGGGCCGGTAATAATTGACGAACAGCCGCTTTCCTTCATGCCGGACGAGGCCGCTCTCCCCGACGCGCAATTGAGCTTCGACCGCAGGCGGCGCTGCATCCTTCCACGCCGTGTAAAATTGCGAGCCGATTCCGTCTAGCGGCGTCGCGACGGCGCAGGACCGCCGGGCGGCGAGTTCCGCCCTCGCGCGGGAAAGCGCTGCTAGCCGAGCGTCGTCCATGCGTTGGACGTGAACCGCGATGCGGCCGCCGCAAGAGAGGCCCACGCGCCAGGCCGTTTCGTCCGCAACGCCGAATTCGAGGAATTGCGAAGTCCCGCCGGCAATAGCCTCGAGCGCCGCCGTGATCACTTCGCCTTCAACGCAGCCGGCCGAAACCGAGCCGCAGAAGAGTCCGCTTTCCTCCGCCACGAGATGAGACCCGACCGGACGCGGGGCCGAGCCGAAGGTTTCCACCACGGTCGCGATCGCGACGCCTCGTCCCGCCCGCCGCCACTGCTCGGCCTGCAAGAGGATCTGCAATTCGTTCACGGGAGCCGCCCTGCGCGTCTCGATCACGGCAAGCGCCTTTGCTGTATCGGCGGACCGCCCGCCGTCGATCTTATTTATGGCGAGCGCACGGAATATAAGGCCGTCAATCGCGCAGCGAGACGCCCACCACCATCCCGTCCTCGAACCAGCTTGCAAGGAATTGCGCAAGGCGTTCGGGCGCGATGTCGCCGGATTGCTGAAAGGCCGCCAT
The DNA here is from genome assembly GCF_027571405.1 of Methylocystis parvus OBBP. Taxonomy (GTDB): domain Bacteria; phylum Pseudomonadota; class Alphaproteobacteria; order Rhizobiales; family Beijerinckiaceae; genus Methylocystis; species Methylocystis parva. Next base: position 3,672,152 of record NZ_CP092968.1, on the reverse strand, counting down.
CTGGCAGATTTCGCCGAAAGCGCGGCCGGCCCTGGCTTCGCTGAGAGCGACATATTCGTCGCCTTCCAGCTCGCGGAACGCCGTTTCCTCGTTGCAGCGCCAGACGGCGACAGTCTCGGTTGCGTCGGGCGCGAACGAGCCGGCCTTTTCTTCCGCATCGGGCTCCGAAGCCTCCACGGACTCTCCTTCTTCGCCCTCGACGGCTTCAGCCTCCTCATCCTCGTCAGAGCCCTGATAGTCGGCCATCGTCCCGGCCGCCAGCTCCAGCATGATCAGGCTCGGATGAAACTCGAAGACGAGGCGCGGCGAGTCTTCGGGAGGAAAATTCGCGAGCGACTGTATCGTCAGCGCGTCGGCGTTGGGCGCGTCGAAGGCGTCGACCATCGCACGCTCGAACGCCGCCATGGAAAGCGCGCGGCGATCGTCGCGCCACGGCGGGGTGGCGGCCATGTAATCGGGCAGGCCGGTCGTATACCAGCGCGCATTGCGGTTCTTCGGCGGATTGGCCTCGACGAATTCGCGCGCCAGACGCTCGAAAGCGTCGTCGCCGATCAGCGCGCGCAGCCCTGAATGATCCTCGTAGAGAAAACTCTCGAGCCGGACGCGATAGCCGGTCTGATAGACGCGCAGCAATTCGTCGCGTCCGACCCCGCGCTGAGACTCGCGCAAAGCCGTAAGCAGCGGCGCGTCGGCCTCGCTCGGACCGGCGAGGATGCGCGCCTGGAACAGCGCCTGGAACTCCGCGAGATTCATGCGGCCGTCAGCGCGCGGTCTGCGGCGACGCGGGCGTCGATGTCGCGCATACGCTGCAATTCGTCGAGAAGCTCGGAGAAAGGCGGGAAATTGTCGTCCCGCTCGATCATGGCCGAGACGCCGCCGAAACGCCGGCGCGCATGTTCGTAAAGCGCCCAGACCTCGTCGCAGACCGGCTGGTCATGCGTATCGACGCGATGCGTTTCGTGATTGGTGTGGCCGGCCATGTGGAATTGCACGACACGATCGACCGGAACCGCGTCGATGAAGGCGACCGGGTCGAAGCCGTGATTGAAACTCGAGACGAAGACATTGTTGACGTCGAGCAGCAGCAGGCAATCCGCGCGCTCCGCCATCTCCTTCACGAATTCCTGCTCGCTCATTTCTGAGGCGGTGAAGGAGACATAGGTTGAGGCGTTCTCCACCACGAGCTGGCGTTGCAGATAATCTTGAACCCGGCAGATGCGCTCGACGATATGGGCGAGCGATTCGCGCGTGTAGGGGATCGGAAGAAGATCGTGCAGCGTGAGCCCGTGAACGCCGGTCCAGGCCACATGGTCCGAGACCCAGGCGGGCTGGACGCGCTCGATCAGCGCCTTGAGCTGCGCAAGGTAATCGAAATCCAGAGGGTCGGTCGAAGCGAGCGACATGGAGACGCCGTGCATCACGACCGGATAGTCGGCGCGGATCTCGTCCAGCATGGAGAGCGGCCGTCCGCCAGCGACCATGTAATTTTCGGAAATGATCTCGAACCAGTCCACCGGCGGCCGGGTCGACATGATCTCGTCGAAATAGATGGGCCGGAGGCCAAGGCCGTAGCCGAGCGGCGCAGGCTTCTGCATTCGAAATGTCCCTGCCCGGATGTTTGCGCCGGACCCCGAAAGGGAGCCGGCGCCTGATCTCACTTCGTGTGACACTTACTTTTCATGTTACAGTGCCCTTTGTAGTGATGGCACTGCGACTTATGGTGGCACTTCACCTTGTGGTGACATGTGCCTTTTGCGCCGCAATGCGCCTTGGCGTGCGCTGAAGAGGCGTGGGCGTGAGCAGGCGCGACAGCGGCGCCGTTGAGCGCGAGCGCAATGGCTGCGGCCGCGAGGGCCGAGCCGGATACGATTTTCGTCTTCATATCGGTTCTCCAGTAAGAGCCGCACGAAGAAGAAGATGGCGCGCGCCGCAGTCGCGCCCAGGTCTTATTTCGAGTGGCACTTCGCCTTCATGTTGCAGGCGCCCTTATTGTGGTGGCAGGCGGCCTTGTGATGGCAGCCGTGACGGCAGGCGGCCTTGCTCTTGCCCACATTGTGTTTGCAGACGCCCGTCTTGGTCATGCAACCCGTTTTGCCGCCGCACTGGCCCTTGGCCATGGTGCACACATGCGAGCCATGCGCCGCGGCTGGCGTAACGACCGCGCCGCTCAGCGCCAGGCCAACAGCCGCAGCGGCCAACGCCGCGCCGGAAACAACCTTCGTCTTCATCTGCTTCTCCTCTGCAATGCCCCCTTGGGGGACCGTGAACGGCGAAGGGTCCGGGCGACGGACCTCCTTCGCCGAAAGGCGTTAACCCCTTCGCCGAAAGGCGTTACTTGGGCGCCGCGGGCGTATCCGCGGGCTTCGCGTCGGCAGGCTTGGCGTCGGCAGGCTTGGCGTCGGCGGGGGCCGCCTCTTTGCTCTCCGATTTACCCGAGGCGGGGCAACCATTCTTGCCGCCGCAATTATGCTTTTCGGCCGCGGCTTTGGGCTTGCGCGCGTGATGCTTGGCCTCCGCTGGCGCGGCCCCGGCGAGGGCCAGGGCCAGCGCGGCGACGGCCAGAGCGGCGCCCGGAAGAATCTGCGGCTTCATCAATGGATCTCCTCCCAAAATGTCATCCGCCCAAGCCGAACAGCCAACGTGAGCTGAAACGTTATCATTGGGCGCCCATTTCGCTAGCAGGAAATCGGACGGAATGCGAACATTACGTGACCTTGGCTAACAACGCGCCCCAGGCTCAGCTTCTCATGCTGCAACGCAATAACCCATCTCCGGCGCCGCAGCAAATATGAGCCCATGGCGGCGCTTGCCGGAAAGGCGTCGCGCTGTTAGATAGCAGCCGCACGCCAAGCCTTTCGCTCGGTGCGCAAATCGCTTGGTTTTCTTCCTTCGGGCCGCGCCGGCCAGTTCGGTTACGAACTTTTCGTCCCAATCTTGCGCCACAGGCGCCGGGACGTTCCGATCGACGGGAGCCTGTCGCAACGCCAACCGCATGCCGGCGCCGCCCCGACCGGGGGCTCCAGGAGAAAAAATGTCCGCTACGACAGATCGCGCGCCGACGCGCGAAGATTTTGCCGCCCTGCTCGAGCAGAGCTATGGCGATAACGAGGCTTTCGAAGGTTCCGTCATCAAGGGGCGCGTCGTCGCCATCGAGAAGGACGTGGCCGTCATCGACATCGGTCTGAAGACCGAAGGCCGCGTCGCCCTCAAGGAATTCACCGGCTATGGCCGCGATCCCGCCCCCGCTGTCGGCGAAGAGGTCGAGGTCTATCTCGAGCGCGTCGAGAACGCGCTGGGCGAAGCCGTCATCTCGCGCGACAAGGCGCGCCGCGAGGAGAGCTGGGTCAAGCTCGAAAAGGCTTTCGAAACCAATGAGAAGGTCGAGGGCGTCATCTTCAATCAGGTCAAAGGCGGCTTCACCGTCGACCTCGACGGCGCCGTGGCCTTCCTGCCGCGCTCGCAGGTGGACATCCGTCCGATCCGCGACGTCGCGCCCCTCATGAACGTGCCGCAGCCCTTCCACATCCTGAAGATGGACCGCCGCCGCGGCAACATCGTCGTGTCCCGCCGCACGGTGCTCGAGGAGAGCCGCGCCGAGCAGCGTCACGAGATCGTCGCCAACCTCGAAGAGGGGCAGGTGATCGACGGCGTCGTGAAGAACATCACGGATTACGGCGCCTTCGTGGATCTCGGCGGCATTGACGGCCTGCTGCATGTCACCGACATCGCCTGGCGCCGCGTCAATCATCCGTCCGAGGTGCTGACCATCGGTCAGACCGTCAAGGTGAAGATCATCAAGATCAATCACGAGACGCACCGCATCTCGCTCGGCATGAAGCAGCTGCTCGAGGATCCGTGGCAGGGCATCGAGGCCAAATATCCGATCGGCGCGAAGTTCCATGGCCGGGTGACCAACATCACCGACTACGGCGCCTTCGTGGAGCTGGAGCCGGGCATCGAAGGTCTCGTTCACGTCTCCGAGATGAGCTGGACCAAGAAGAACGTCCACCCCGGCAAGATCGTCTCGACGAGCCAGGAAGTCGACGTTCAGGTGCTCGAGGTCGATCCCGTCAAGCGCCGCATCTCCCTCGGCCTCAAGCAGACCCTGCAGAATCCGTGGGAGGCCTTCGCCGAGAAGCACCCCGTGGGCTCCGAGGTCGAGGGCGAGGTCAAGAACAAGACCGAGTTCGGTCTCTTCATCGGCCTCGACGGCGATGTGGACGGCATGGTCCATCTCTCCGATCTCGACTGGAACCGCCCGGGCGAACAGGTCATCGAAGAGTATAAGAAGGGCGACGTCATCAAGGCTCAGGTTCTCGATGTCGACGTCGAGAAGGAGCGCATCTCGCTCGGCGTGAAGCAGCTCGCGGGCGATCCCTTCGCCTCCGTGGGCGGCGGCGAAGAGGGAGGCGACGTCCGCAAGGGCGCCGTGGTCACCTGCGAAGTGATCGAGGTCAAGGAGTCCGGCATTGACGTCAAGATCGCCGGCACGGATCTGGCGACCTTCATCAAGCGCAGCGAGCTCGCCCGCGACCGCGGCGACCAGCGCCCCGAGCGTTTCGCCGTCGGCGAGAAGGTCGACGCCCGCGTCACCCTCTTCGATCGCAAGGCCCGCAAGGTCGCCGTCTCGATCAAGGCGCTGGAAGTCGCCGAAGAGAAGGAGGCGATCGCCCAGTACGGCTCGGCCGATTCGGGCGCGTCGCTCGGCGACATCCTCGGCGCGGCCCTGAAAGCCCGCGAAGGCGAAGCCGCCAAGAAGGGCAAGAAAGGCGAGGAGTAATCCTCCCTTCACTCTCCCGAGAAAGAAGCCTCGCGCCGCAAGCGCGGGGTTTTTTCTTGCCAGGCCTCAAAAAAAGCGCCGCCCGGGGCCAATCTTCGCTTCGGGGACTTTGAGGAAAGCAAAATGACATGGAGGCGGATCGCGGCGGCGCTCTTCGCCTGCGCTTTGCCGACGCATGGCGCATCGGCCTTCGACGCCCAAATCGCGCCGGCCCCCGGCGGCCCGCCGAATGGAGACGTCCCGCCGATCGTCCGGGATTTCGCGGCGCGCAATCAGCTTCGGCTCGGATGGGCGGCGGATCTTCCCGACACGGCGAATCTCCTCAACCGTGACCTACCCGCGCCATATCGGGATTTTGAAATCAATTATCTGCCGCGCGACGCGCAAGTCCTCATCGGCCAGACAAAGGGCGGATATGGCGTGGTCGCCATGGGCAAGGCGAGCGCCTATGCCGCCGGAGACGGCCGCTATCACGTTTCATCGGGCTATGGCTGCTTTCAGATTTCCGACGTGCCGGGCAGCGGGCAATACGCCTACGCCGAATGTCTTTACTCCGAGGTCGCGCGGACGGCGGCGGGGGCGAACGCGGTCGGACATGAAATCGCGATGCCAAACTACGCAGGCTACCCGCCGACGATCAATCCGTTTCAGGTGAACAATTCCGGATGGCAGGCGCATCTTCAGCTCGATCCCGGCGGCGGCTCGAACCCCAAGCGCGACTTCTGGCCCTCCTCCGCCTTGATCGCGGCGCCTAATTTCGGCGGACAGGCGCTGCGCGGCCTTATTTTCGGCAGCGCCTCGCTCGCAGGGTCCAATGGCGCCAGAAACGTTACGACGACAATCGCGACAACAGCCGGCGCAAAGGTTGTGACTCTTCCCGCCGAGCCCCGAACTTTGGGGGTCGTCGCGGGTCAAACCGTCTCGTCACGCGACATTCCTTCCGGCGCGATCGTCACGGCCGTGTTTACGACAGGAAATCGCATCGAACTCTCCCGCGCCGCAACGTCGGACGTCGCCGCCGCCCCGGCGGTCTTCTCCAATCCCGGGGCCGTCGCCATCGAACTCGCGCCACACCACGAAATCCGCTGGACGAACGACACCTATGGCGCGCGCGGGGCCTTCATCCGCAATGACAGCGCGGCGGGCGAAAGCGCACTTGGCCTGCGCCTTCATGAAAAGGGCATGTCTTGGGTCGATCCCCGGACCGAGGCCGACCTGGCGGGCGTCACCAAAGCCGGCGACGCCTATGCGCGGCGCTTTCTCACCCGGGGGGAAACGCCGACCGTGCGCGATTGCGGCGACGCGCCCGCGCCCCCCGCGACCCACTCGACGCCGACAGCAGGCCATATCAGCACCGGCGCGCGTGCGATGGGCTGCACGATCGTTTTCGCGTCCCCCTTCCCCGCCGCCGCCTTCTGCGTCCTGACGCCCACAAACCCGACAGCCGCCAGAAGCGGCTATCTTATCAGCGTAAGCGACAAGGATCATTTTCGCGCGACCTTCGCCGCTCCGGTCGATCAGGCCGGCTTCAATTATTTCTGCGGCGGCGAATAGAACGCCGCGGCGCTAGGACAGAATGCGATCGAGAATTTTGGCCAGCACGCCGACGTCGATCGTCTGCGCTTCTCCGTCATAGACGATGCTGTAATGCTCGAGGTCGAAACGCGAAAGAAGCCGGCGCAACCAATAGTCGATGATCGTGCTCGGCGCGAGTTCGATCACCTTTCCGACGCCGGGTTTCATCAGCGGAGACAGGCTGAACCCCGACCCGAACACTGAGGCGAAAACTTCCGCGTGCTTCATGATTTCCGCCTGCTTCTCGACGGAGAATTTTTGCGGATCGAGCACGACAAAGCCGCGGCTGGCGAAAAGCGCGGCGACTTCGGCCTCGTTCTTCAAGCGTTTGACGGCGTCGCCGCGGAGGAAGAAGACGCGGCGGAAAAGGTTCACGTCCTCGACGCGGTCCCGCAGGAAAGCATAGGCGATCTCGGCATTCGCGCAGGGATATTGCGTCGTCTTGGCGCTGTGATGATGCGAGACGACGGCATGCGCAAACCAGGTCGGTTGCGCGGCCAGCGTCTGTACGCAATCGAAGTCAACGTCGATCACCGCGAAGAAATCGCGAATCCAATCCTTGACCTGGAAAAAGCCGATCTTCAATTCGCCCGAATTCAGCATCGGCCGGTAACGAACGAGGAGAGGGAGCATATCCAGTAGAAAATGCCCGAAAATGCCGAACGACGAATGCCCGCCCAGAATCATCGGCTCCCAATATTTCGGAAGCGTCTCGCGCGATTGAGGGTTCCCCACGCGCGCGAGCTGGAGGTGATTCAGCGGCCACGCCTCAAAACTTCTTCCCATTTCCGCAATGGTGTCTTCGAACACGATCTCATCGTCGCGAGTGACGATATTGCAGAAGGGGTGATAGAAAATATCGCTGACATTCGCATAGAAACGCCTCGGCGGCACATATCCAACCCCCACGATTTTCTCGATGAAGCCGTCGGCGTCAATTTCAAATACCGTCAACTCGCCCGAAATGGTCTGTTCCGGCGCCTCGCGCAAAATTGAATTCGGCGTTCTCGCGACGGCTTCGAGGCTGTCGACCTCTGTCAGTCCCAGATCGGAGAAAGATTTGAAGATCGGGGCCATATCAGGGCCTCACGCTCGGAAGCATCGGCGACGCGCTCATAGCCAAAAGAAACGCGCCATCCGATCCGGCGTCGAGATGTCGAACGTCGGCAGGATTTCGAGAGATTTCTGGAACAGGTCGAAATTTTTCGAATCCTCCTCCTCGTCGGCGAACTCATGCACGAGCTGATAATAGTTCTCTTCGAGAACGGTCGAATCCGGATCGAGATTCGTAATGCAGATCAACCCGGTCGGAGGCGCGTCGAAGGCGTGTATGCGGAGATCCGGACGCGCCTTTTTCAGGATCGAGACGGTCTTCCAGACGTCGCCGGCCCACCAATAGGGATTCGGCATTTCGTCCATCAGATGGCTCATGTCCTCCATCAGCCGGCGCGCGTAATAGAGATTTGTCGGAATGCAGTCGTGAAGGATCACGACCGAATTCCTGCGGCAGGCTTTTTCGGTATTGATGAAGTCCCGCAGCAGGAACTCGTACCAGTGCAGCCCGTCGAGGAATGCGAGGTCGAGAGGCGCGCCGAACAGCCCGATCGGGTCATGTTCGCGGAAAAAGTCGTCGCTCGTCTTCTGGAAGATATGGAGAACGGACTTCCGGCCGATGATATCGGCGCTGATGCGGAATTCAGGATCGATCGCGATAGACGGGCATGTCACCGGGCGCAAAGAATCCCCCGTACGGGTCCCGATCTCAAGGTAGTTCTTTGGATTGAGGAATTTGTGGAAGTTCGCGAGCACTTCGAAATAAACCGCGCCCCTATGCGCCGGTCTTTCAGTCGACTTGATCAACTCAGCCGTCAACATTGTCGGAGATGCTCCAAATTATGGCTTATATTTCAGGACCCTAGCAGACGACGCCCCTGTGTCAATCTTGCTTCTCGGCGCGGCTTTAACCTCCCATTCACCATGACCAAACTTGTAGGCGCATTGTTAACCCTAATTCCATGTGGCCCAGCGAGAGTCTCCGCAACGCAGACGTTTGCTTGCCGAGAACCGCCGGAGTTGCGTGATGAGTGCGACCTCTTTCAACCAGAATTACCAACAGTCATCCTATGGCCCGCTTCGCGCGCGGCCGGCCGGCGTGAAGGCCGCCACGGGGATGGGTCTGGGCGCCTCGGTCATTCTCGCAGCCGCCGCCCTTCTCCTTCGCCATCCCGCCCAGACGCCGCTCGTCGCCGATAACGGTCCAGCCGCCAGCCTGGAAGCGCCGGCGAAAATCTCTGCGAAGGCGACCACGGAGCTGGAGTCGGCGCTCGGCGGCAAGCCGGCGGTTGCGTCGCTGGATGTCGACGCGCCTGAATTCGAACATGAAAAGAAGATCGTCGCCGTCGGCGAAACGAGGAACGGCGCGCCGCGCGTCGACAGCCTGACGGTCGGACAATTCACCATGGGCGCGCCTTTCCTGCGCGTCGACGTCCATCCCGAGCTCGACCCCAAAACCACGAACGCCGATTTCTTCCTGGACATGAAGAATCACGCCCAGGCCGCCGGCCTGAACGTTGCGAAGATCGGGCAACGCGCGACGCTGACCACCCGTTTCGGCGCTTTCGAGGCCGCGGACATCCGCCTCGCGCAGGCGAGCGGCGAAGGCGTCGAGGCCAGCGAACGCGCCTGCCTCGCGGCGCGTATGGTCGAAGCGAAAGTCCCGCTCGAGATCGCGGGCATCGCCTGCGGCGCGGCGGCCAAGCCGATCGACCGCGTCGCCTTCTCCTGCCTGCTCGACAAGCTGAGCTATTCGGCGGGCGGCGACAACAAGGCCCTGAACGACTTTTTCCTCAATGCCGAACTTGCGCGCGGCAAGGGCTGCGCGAACGTCTCGCGCGACGATCTCACCGCCGCGATCCCGCCGCAAAGGGCCGCACGCGCCAAGTCAGCGGCCGCTCCGGGCAAAAAGGGCCGCGCCGTCGCGCGTTCGGCCTCCGTTCACCCTGAGGCCGCGAAAAACTGAGCGCAGGACAAGCGTCGTCTCGCTTTTGGCGAACGATCCTATATGATGCGAACGAAGCGTCGAGCCTGAGAGGATGCAGATGCGTAAGGGTTTCAGAATGTCGGTGGGCCTCGCCTGCCTGATCGCGACGACCGCGGGCGGAGACGTTCTCGCCAAGTCGCACAGCCGCCAGTCGTCGTCCGCCAGCAGTTCGATCTCTCATAACCGCGACGCGTCCTTCTCTCGCTCGCTGTCTCTGGGCGGCCCGGCTTCCGCTGGCGTCGAACGCCGCAGCTGGCTCGATCCGGGCACGAAAGTGCCGGTCGGCAGCACCAACCGCTATATGCTGCAGCAGACCTACTACAATCAGGACCCGGTCGCCTCGAATCAGCGCAGCTGGTACATGCAGGAGACGCTGCCTTCGCGGCCGCCCTACAATACGGACATGATCGTCCCCTATAATGAAGGGCTGGAGCTCGACTGGCCGTAAGGCTGACGGAGCTCCGAGCTTCTTGACTTGGGGAGCTTGATCATTTAGCTCCCCGTCAGCCCGTCGCATCATCGCTTGCGCCGGGCGAGCACCCGTGGCGTCTTCTGAAGGCGCCTGTCGGCCGGGTTTCCGGCAGAGGAGGGCGCGTTCCCACAGCCCGGCGGCCCCGGGCGCGTGCGAGCGACGCGGATTTGGACGACGCCCCGAGCTAAGCGGCTCCGGGCGCTTTTTCGTCTTTTCGCCTCTCGCGCGCAAAACGCGATTATGAGAGGACGAAAATAAAGTGACGAAGCGCGCAGAAGCCAAATACAAGCTCGACCGCCGCCTGGGCCAGAATATCTGGGGCCGCCCGAAGAGCCCCGTGAACCGCCGCGAATATGGCCCCGGTCAGCACGGCCAGCGCCGCAAGGGCAAGCTCTCCGACTACGGCACGCAGCTCAAGGCCAAGCAGAAGCTGAAGGGCTATTACGGCAACATCTCCGAGAAGCAGTTCCGTAAATATTACGCCGAAGCCATCCGCATGAAGGGCGACTCGGGCGACAATCTGATCGGCCTGCTGGAGCGCCGCCTCGATGCGGTCGTCTATCGCGCCAAATTCGTGCCGACGGTCTTCGCCGCGCGCCAATTCGTCAATCACGGCCACATCCGCATCAACGGCAAGCGCGTCAACATCCCGTCCTATCTCGTGAAGGTCGGCGACGTGATCGAGGTGAAGGAAGCCTCCAAGCAGGCCGTTACGGTTCTGGAATCCGTGGCGCTCGCCGAGCGCGACGTGCCGGAATATTACGATGTCGACCACGCCAAGATGATCGCCAGGCTTTCCCGCGTCCCGCATGCGACGGAAGTGCCCTACCCGGTTCAGATGGAGCCGAACCTCGTCATCGAATTCTATTCGCGCTGATCAGCGCGCGGATCGCTTTGAGATTGGCGGGCTCCTTCGGGAGCCCGCTTTTTTTGCGTAAATGTCTCGCGGCGCAGGGAAGCGCGTAACCCAGCGCCATCACCAGCGCGACGCCGACAGCAACCGCAGCCGCCGTGAGCCACGACGCCGGCATCCCGCCAAGGGTGATCAGCATCGTCGTCGCGGCGGCGGGGGGATGCTTCGCGTCGGACAGCGTTTGCAGCAGCATGGTGGCGCCGACGGCGAGCGCGGTCGCGGCGGCGCGGCTCATCGAAACCGCGTCGGCGGCGAAGACGGACGGCGTTTCCTGCGCCCCGAACAGGAACAGCGCCCCAAAGCCGGCAGCGACGCCGATCGCATGGCCCAGGAAGACGTTCCACGGCCGCGCGGCAGGGTCGGCGGGGCTCGTCGCCAACAGGAAAATCGTCGGCCCCAGGCTCGGAAAGAGCCAGGGCTGCCTGACGAGAACGGCCAGCAGGCCGACAAGGCCCATGACCAGCGCGGAAAGCAGCGCCGGCGCGGCGGCGCGGGCGATCCGTCGGGACATTGTCGAATCGTCTCCTTCGCGGCGAGAGTCCGAGTCTAAAGGGCCAACGACCTCAGACTAAGCGCCACCGGCGCCGCGAAGCGAGCCGGACGAATGGTCCAGCGACATCCCTCCTTTCGTCGCGCCGGGCAGGCGCGATATGATCGGAAAAAACGAACGAGGAGGGAGAAATGTCTCAATTCACGAACAAAAAGCCGCAGCCTCAGGAACGTGGCCAGACGCCGCTATGGTTCGCCATTGGCGGCCTGCTCGTCAGTGTGGCGAGCTTCAGCATGCAGGACCTCCAGATCGGCGACGTGGTCTTCTGGGCCGGCGCCGTCTTCGCGGGGATCGCCCTGATCTATTATTTCGTCCGGCCGACCCATGGCGTTCCCACGAAGAAGAGATAGCGCCCGCGCCGGCGCCAAATAGCGTTTGCCACCGTCGGCGGAGCGACTATGTTCGCTCCGCCGTTTATTCTAAAAATGGGCCGCTCCATGTCCTTCCCGATTTTCGCGCTTTCCCGCCGACGCTTCCTCGCCTTCGCCGCCGGCGCGCTCGCTTTCGCCGCGAGCCCCGCTCTCGCCGACAAAGCTCCGGCGGGCAAGATCCCCGTGGAAGAGCTGATGGCGCCGAACGCCTTGCCCGACATCGTCGAGGGCGACGCGAAGGCGCCGGTGACGATCGTCGAATACGCCTCGATGACGTGCAGCCATTGCGCGGCCTTCCACAAGGAGGTCTATCCGGCGCTGAAGAAGGATTTCATCAATACCGGCAAGGCGAAATTCATTCTGCGGGAATTCCCGCTCGATCCGCTCGCCTTCGCCGCCTTCATGGTCGCCCGCGAACTGGGCGACAAGCGCGACGCCGCCGTGGACCTTCTTTTCGCTCAGCAGAAAAACTGGGCCTTTGTCGATAATCCGCTCGACGGCCTCGCCAATGTGTTGAAGCAGACCGGCATCGGCCAGGACAAATTCGACGCGGTGCTGAAAGACAAGGCGCTCTATGAGAAGATCGCTGCGGTCCGCACGCGCGCGAACGAAAAATTCGGCGTGAACTCGACGCCGACCTTCTTCGTCAATGGCGACAGATACACAGGCGAGATCACCGTCGACGATCTCGGCAAGATCATCGCGGCGCATACGACGGCGAAGTAAAAAGAGGATGACGGAAACTTGGCGACTTGCTTCGATTAAAGTGAAAACCCTTCCCTAACCGTCCCCCTTTCAGGGAAAGTGGCGCAATTTTGCTCCCTCCACCTGAAAGGGGGAGGGTCGGGGTGGGGGTCCAAAAATGGCAATTTTGATTGAAGCGAGCCGCTAGAAAACCGTCCGTCGCTCCAGCGCCGCGGCGAGCGTGCCTTCGTCGAGATAATCGAGTTCGCCGCCGACGGGCACGCCATGAGCGAGCCGCGTCACTTTCACGCCGGTCGGGGCCAGCAGGTCCGCTACGTAATGCGCGGTCGTCTGCCCATCGACCGTCGCATTGACCGCAAGCACGATCTCTCGAATTTCTTCTCCTCGCGCGCGCTCGATCAGACTCGCGATCGTGAGATCGTCGGGCCCGACGCCGTCGAGCGGCGAGAGAACGCCGCCGAGCACATGGTAGCGCGCATTGAGCAGGCCGGCCCGCTCCAGCGCCCAGAGATCCGCGACCGTTTCGACGACGACGAGAATGGACGGATCGCGCCGCGCGTCGCGGCAGATCGTGCAGGGGTCGCTCGTATCGACATTGCCGCAGACCGAGCAGGCGACGATGCGCTCCCGCGCGACATTGATCGCGTCGGCGAGCGGCGAGAGCAGTTCCTCGCGCTTGCGGATGAGATGCAGCACGGCGCGACGCGCCGAGCGCGGCCCAAGACCCGGCAATCGCGCGAGCAATTGCACGAGGCGTTCGATTTCGGGACCTGCGACGCGTTCGGCCATGCTCTCTCTTTACGCCCGGCGCCACCCCCTCTCCCCGTTTACGGAGAGAGGGGGGATCAACCGAACGGCAGCTTGAAGCCCGGCGGCAATTGCAGCCCGCCGGTCATCGCCTTCATCTTCTCGGCCATGACCTCGTCAGCCTTGGCGCGCGCCTGCATATGCGCGGTGAGGATAAGATCCTCGAGTATTTCCTTTTCGTCCGGCTTCACGAGGCTCGGATCGATCGAGATCGACTTCATCGCGCCCTTGGCGGAAAGCGTCACCTTCACGAGACCGCCGCCCGCCTCGCCCTCGACCTCGGTGTTTTCGAGTTCGAGCTGCGCTTCGGCCATTTTGGCTTGCATTTGCTGGGCCTGCTTCATCAGCCCCATGAAATCCATCATCGGCGCTTCTCCTAATCTTCCTCGGGCGGCGACATATCGTCATATTGCACGTCCGGCGCGTCTTCCGCGTCTGTCCGAACATTTTCCTTGGCTCGGACGGCGACGATCTGCGCGCCTGGAAAATGCGCGAGAACGCTGGCGACAACCGGATCGGCCTCAAGCCCGGACCGCTCTTCGCGCGCCTTCTCCTCGCGCTTTTCCTTCAGCGTCGGCGCGCCGCCCGAGGCGACGATCGACACCATCCAGCGCTCATTCGTCCAGAGCTGCAGCTTCTGCATCAACATCGACGCGAGTTCGCGGGAGCCGCCCGGCGCGAGCTCGAACTCGATGCGTCCCTGTTCGAAGCGCACGAGCCGCACGTCGGATTCGAGCGCGATCTTGAGGCGGATTTCGCGCTTCTCCTCGGCGAGCGCGACAAGCGCCTCGAAGCTGGCGACGGCGACGCCGGGAGCCGCCGGCGCCGGCGTCGCGACTGCGGGCCGCGCCGCGGGGGCGCGCATCGCCGGCGACGACGCGGCGATGGCGACCGGCGCGCCGCGCGGCGCGCTTGCGGGCGCCTGCGAGGACGATCCCCCCCCCGGCGCGCCATAACCCAATTGCCTGAGCGCGTCTCCCGGCGTCGGCATGTCGGCGGCGTAAGCCAATCGCACCAGCACCATGTCGGCCGCCTGCAACGGGCGCTGAGAGCCGCGCAGCTCGTCGACGCCTTTCATCAGGATCTGCCAGGCGCGGGTGAGCGCGGGAACGGAAAGCTTCCCGGCGGCCTCGCCGCCGCGCCTTTGCTCCTCCGGCGTCAGGGCCGCCGATTGCGCGGTTTCCGGCGCAAGCTTCAGGCGCGTCGCAAGATGGGTGAACTCCGCCATCTCCAGCAGCACCTGCGCGGGATCGGCCCCGCCATTATACTGGTCTTCGAGCAATGCGATGGCTTTGGCGACGTCGCCGCCCATCACCGCCTCGAAAAGATCGATCACACGCGACTTGTCCGCGACGCCGAGCATCAGGCGCAGATCGTCGGCCTTGATCGCGCCGTCCGCGCTATGCGCCGAGCCATAGGCGATGGCCTGATCAAGAAGCGACAGCGAGTCGCGCACGGAGCCTTCCGCCGCGCGCGCGATCATGGCCAGCGCCTCCGCCTCGATCTCGACGCCTTCCTTCTCGCAGATCCTGCGCAGATGTTCGGCGAGGAGGCCGGCGTCGATGCGGCGCAGATCGAAGCGCTGGCAGCGCGAGCGCACCGTCACCGGCACCTTGTCGATCTCCGTCGTCGCGAAGATGAACTTCACATGTTCGGGCGGCTCTTCCAGCGTCTTCAGCAGGCCGTTGAAAGCTGCCTTGGAGAGCATGTGCACTTCGTCGATGATATAGACTTTGGTGCGCGCCATCACCGGGCGGTAGCGGGCGTTGTCGATGATCTCGCGAACGTCGTCGATGCCGGTGTGAGACGCGGCGTCCATCTCCAGCACGTCGACATGGCGCGAGTCGATGATCGCCTGACAATGCGCGCCGAGTTCGTCCATATGGATCGTCGGCTTGTCGATCCCCTTTTCCGGCAATTCATAGTTGAAGGCGCGGGCGAGAATGCGGGCCGTCGTCGTCTTGCCCACGCCGCGCACGCCGGTCAGCAGATAGGCCTGATGGATGCGGCCAAGGTCGAAGGCGTTCTCCAGCGTGCGCACCATCGGCTCCTGGCCGATGAGGTCGGCGAAGCTCGAAGGGCGGTATTTGCGCGCAAGAACGCGATAGGCGGCCGCAGGCGCATCGCTGGGAGGATCGTTGAACAGCCCGTCGTCCATGGGAAGAGTCTAAAGGCTCGCGCCCGCCATTTCTACCGCGATGCGGCGAATTTCTATAGGCTGCGCCCGTCGTAATGCGTGGATTTGAGCGCGCGCGGATCGACGCTTTCCAGGCAGTTCACATTCACGGCGACGATCGGCGTTCCATCCGGGAGAGCGCCATAGGCGAAGGGTTCGACGCCGCAGACCTTGCAGAACTGGTGGCGGATTTTCTTCGTGTTGAAGAGATATTCCGTCAGCGAGTCCTCGCCTTGCGCAAGCCGGAACTTCTCAGTCGGCGTGAAGCTCAGCACCGAACCGAGGCGCTGGCAGCGGGAGCAGTTGCAGGTGACGGTATGG
Source organism: Methylocystis parvus OBBP (assembly GCF_027571405.1). Taxonomy (GTDB): domain Bacteria; phylum Pseudomonadota; class Alphaproteobacteria; order Rhizobiales; family Beijerinckiaceae; genus Methylocystis; species Methylocystis parva. The sequence goes on along the minus strand of NZ_CP092968.1, from coordinate 3,656,442 downwards.
TCGAGATCGAGCGTCGCGTCGAAGATGACAGCCTGACACTGGCAGGACCCGTGGTAGGACGCCTCGCTCATGAGATGAACCTCGCGAAAGACCACGGCAGGAGGCTGGACGAAGACCCGCTCAAGCTCGTTAGGGCTGCTTCCTTCCGGACCTGACCCGGTTGGCGAGTGAAACGTCCGACGCCAACCTCCCGCGCCTTATTTGGCAGAGGATCGGCGCCGATGCAAGAGGGTCCCGCCCCTGGCGGCGGGCGCGCAAAAAGCGCTGGCGCGGCCAGTCTTCCGAATGTTCTATGCGGCGACGCAACGATTCGCGGAGGGGGCTGCGTGCTGGAATTGGCGGAAGGCGGCGGGCTCGTGCATATCGGCGTTCTACATTTGTGGATGGAGCAATCGACCGAGGTCATGGCGTTGACGGTCGGCGCGCTCTTCGTCGCCTTCGCGCTGTTTCTATGCTGGCTGACCTTCGCCTCTCCCCTCGCGCCGATGATGCAGAACTGGAAAGGCGTCGCGCCGCCCTTCGTCGGCGTTCCGGCGACGCTGTTCGGCCTGTTGATGACCTTTCTCTCCCAGGACGTCTGGGACGCGAACCGCCGCGCCTATCGCGAGATCGCCATGGAGCGGGAGCAATTGACGACGCTCCAGGCGCTGAGCGAAAACCATGGCGCCGCCGCGGGCGACCTGCCCGCCGCCATTCGCGGCTATGTGGAGGCGGTGATCGGCCTCGAATGGAAGGCGATGGAGAACGGCGAAGACTCGCCCGAAGCCGAGGCGGCGCTCGACCGGCTGACGCGCGCCGCGAGCGCCGCGAAGATCGAATCCGCCTTTCAGCGCGTCCTGATCGACACTGTCATGAAGCTCAGATCCGCGCGTGAGGAAAGGCTCGGCATCGCGGGCGCCTATCCGGACGATCGCAAATGGGCGGCGGTGATCCTCATCGCTCTCATCAGCCAAATCAGCCTCGCCGCGGTGCATCTCGACCGCGCCCGGCCTCAACTTCTCGCCCAGGCCATCTTCGGCGCGGCGGCCGTCGTGGCCATCGCGCTCGTCGCCTCGGTGGAAGAGCCCTACGCGCCGCCAAAAGCCGTGAGTTCGGAGCCGCTGGAGAAATTGCTCGAGAAACTGCCGGCGGAGTAATCGCGCCGGCGACCGATCGCCAACTTCACCCGCGCATTTGCGCGTGGAACAGCCCAAGCGCGCCCCGCGTTACCCGCTGCATGCGCCTGAAAGGGGCGATTTAGCTTGAGCGTCGAGGAAAGACCATGGCGAGGCAGATGGAACCGGGCGACGAAGACATTTCCGCGAAGGCGACGCAGGAGAAGTCGGAGGGGAACGGCGGCGGGCAAAAGGCCGACGCCATCGAAATGCTGAAGACTGACCATCGCCGCGTCGAAGACCTCTTCTCCAAATATGAGCACGCGCGGCGACGGGCGGAGAAGTCAAAACTTGCGCAGCAGATCTCTCTCGAATTAACGATTCACGCCGAGCTCGAAGAGGAGATTTTCTATCCCGCTTGCCGCGAACATGTGGACGATCCACTGCTCGACGAAGCGCAGGTCGAGCACGACACCGCGAAGATCCTCATCGCCGAAATCGCGATGGGCGCGCCGCAGAACGATCCCTTTTTCGACGCCAAGGTGACGGTGCTCGGGGAATACGTTCGCGCGCACATTCAGGAAGAGGAGAAAAACCCTGGCAGCATCTTCGCCAAGGCGCTGGAAGGCGGCGTCGACACGGCGAAGCTCGGGCAGCGCATGATGGCGCGGCGCGAGGAGCTAATGGACGAGTTCTCCGAAGAGCTGCTGCTACCCCAGCCCAAGGCGCTGCATATTCAGCTCGCCCAGGAGGAAGAGCTCTGGGCGGAGCCGCCCGGCCGGGCCGCCGCCCAAGGTCAGGGACGAGGGATGCAAAACCGCGACATGCTGGGCCGAGGCGGGCGTGAGGAACGCGGCGGCTGGGAAGAGCGGGAATTGCAGGAACGCCGCTTTGGCGAGTACGACCGCGACCAACGCCCATATGACGAGAGCCGGTCTGCGCGCGGCGGCCAAATGGCCGGACGCGGCGAGGCGGGACGCACTCCCCGCGAGAGCACGGAGGTCCCCGAAGGCGAGCGCACGAGCCGCGGCGGCGAAGGCAGGGGCGTGAGGCGCGGCGGCGGCGAGGAACATCGCGGCTGGCATGGCGACCCCAAGCGCCACTCGGAGGCCTCGCGTAAGGGTTGGGAACACAGGCGCTGAATCCCCCTTATCGTTCAAACGCCATCTGAGCCGCGGCGGCCGCCGCGGCTTTTTCTTCGCCGCGTTCAGAAACCCCGGGCGCCATTCACCTTCCCTGCCGAAAGCGGGTGCGCGGGCGCGGGCCAGTTGCTAAAGAAAGCGCAAAATCAGGAAGGAAAATTGCGCGTGACCGCCGCCGCCCCGTCAAATCGCCCGGCCACGGACCGTCTCACGGTCCTCCTCGCCCATTTCGAACAAGCGGGCTTCCCGCTCCACGAGCCCAAGCTCCTGCAGCCGGCGGGCGTCTTTCTCGATCGCTCGGGCGAAGATTTTCGCGGCCATCTCTATCTCACCACCGACGCTTCAGGCGCGGAGCTTTGCCTGCGGCCGGAATATACGATCCCGGTCTGCCTGGATTACCTCGCCTCTCCCGAAGCCGGCGCCGCCGCCTCCTTCGCCTATGGCGGGTCCATTTTCCGCGCGCCGCCCCATGGCGAGGCGGGCGACGGCGAATTTCTGCAGGCGGGCATTGAGAGCTTCGGCCGCGACGATCGCGAGGCCGCGGACGCCGAAATCCTCGGCGCCGCGCTGGACGCGGCCAAGGCGGCCGGAGCGGCCGGCCTTTCCGTGCGGATCGGCGACGCCGGACTCGTTGGCGCTTTTCTCGACGGTCTCGACCTGCCGCCCGTCTGGCGGCGCCGGGTGGAAGTCGGTCATGCGCGCGGCCAGGGCGTCGCCGACATCTTCGCGCCGCCGAAACGCAACGGTTCGGAACAGGCCGGCGTCCTCGCCGCGCTGACCAAGGTCGATCCGGCGGACGCCCGCCGCCTCGTCGAGGACCTGCTCTCCATCGCCGGCATCACGGCGGTCGGCGGACGCAGCGCGGCGGAGATCGCCGAACGCTTTCTCGATCAGGCGACGCTCGCCGAAGGCGCCGGCGTTTCGGTCGAAAAACGCGCGCTGGCGGAAGCCTTCTTCGCCATAGAAGGACCGCCCGACATCGCCTCCGCCGCTTTGCGAAAGCTCGCGGAGGACGCAAAGCTCGATCTGACGGCGGCGCTCGACTCCTTCGACACGCGCGCGAGCTTCATCGCCGCGCGCGGGCTCGATCTCGACGACATGGTCTTTTCCGCGAGCTTCGCCCGGCATCTTGATTATTATTCGGGCTTCGTCTTCGAGGCGCGCGCTTCGGCCTCCAGCGAACCCGTGGTCGGCGGCGGCCGTTATGACCGCCTGCTGAAGACGCTCGGGGCGAAGTCGGACATTCCCGCCGTTGGCGCCGCCATCTGGATCGACCGCCTGGAGAGCGCCGCGCGCGCGGGAGACGCGGCATGACGAAGAAACTCATCGTGGCGACGCCCTCCAAGGGCCGCCTGCAGGAAAACGCCAACGCCTTCTTCGCCCGCGCCGGGTTGGAGCTGACGCAGGGCCGCGGCGCGCGCGACTATCGCGGCGCGATTGCGGGGTTGGAGAGCGTGGAGGTCGCCTATCTTTCGGCCTCCGAAATCACGGGGCGCCTCGCGCGCGGCGATGTGCATTTCGGCGTCACCGGCGAGGATCTGGTGCGCGAGGAAATCGCCGATCCGGGAAACAAGGTGGAATTGATCGCGCCGCTCGGCTTCGGCCACGCCAATGTCGTCGTCGCCGCGCCGCAGGCCTGGATCGACGTGCGCGTCATGGCGGACCTCGCCGACATCGCCGACGGCTTCCGCGCGAGGCACGGCCGGGGGCTGCGCGTCGCGACGAAGTATATCAACACCACGCGCCGATTCTTCGCGCAGCACGGCGTCGGCGATTATCGCATCGTGGAGAGCTCCGGCGCGACCGAAGGCGCGCCGGCGGCCGGCTCGGCCGATCTCATCGTCGACATCACCACAACCGGCGCGACGCTCGCCGCCAATGCGCTGAAGGTCCTCGACGACGGCGTGATCCTGCGCTCGCAGGCCAATCTGGTGGCGTCGCTCGGCGCGCCGTGGAGCGAGACCGCGCGCGAGGCCGCCCGCGTGATTCTCTCTCGCATCGCCGCTGAAGAAATCGCCCGCACGACGCGCGAAGTGTGCGCGACCGTCGCTTTGACCGAAGAAGGCCTGCATGAAGCGCATGTGAAATTCGGCGCGTCGCCGCGCGAGCGCAATGGCGAGACGGCGACCTTCAACTGCCCGACAAAACAGGTTGCGGCGCTCGCCGACTGGCTGATCGGCAAGGGCGCGCGGAACGTGACGAGCGCAAAGCTCGATTACGTCTTTCACGCGGGGAATGCGCTGTGGGGAAAGCTCGCGGGCCGTCTGGACTAGCGAAACAGCGACGTCTTTGCCGTTCGTTGCATTATGCCGTATAAACCCGCTTAAGTTGTAGTGGAGGATACGACATGAAATTGACGCGCCGCGCCGCCACGGTCGGAGGGCTGAGCCTGATCGCCTCGGGCGGATTTTCCTCTCCTGGCTTCGCCTGGGACAGGCTCCTGCTCGACGCGATAGAGGACGTCGAATCCTTCAAGATCGCCTCCGACGCTTATATATACGGCTATCCCCTGGTCACGATGGAGATGACGCGTCGCGTCATGACCAACGTCGCAGCTCCAGAGGGGACGCACGCGCCGATGGGACAGCTTATCAAGTTGCGCGAATATCCGAACGCGTCCTTCCGCGACGTCACCGCTCCCAACGCCGACACGCTCTACACGACGGCGTTCTTCGATGTGGGCGACGAGCCATGGATGCTCGAGGCCCCGGACATGGGCGAGCGGTATTTCCTTCTCCCGATGCTCGACGGCTGGACGGATGTCTTCGATGTTCCCGGCTCCCGGACGACGGGAGAGAAGGCGCAAACCTATCTGGTCTCCGGCCCTGGCTGGAAAGGGAAGGTTCCGGCAGGCGTGAAACATGTCGCTTCGCCCACCAGCATCGTCTGGCTGCTCGGCCGCATCTATTGCACCGGCGCGCCGGAAGACTACGCCGCCGTTCACGCCCTTCAGGACAAATTCAAGCTCTATCCCCTGAGCGCCGCAGGCAAGGAGTGGACGCCGCCGGCTGGTAAGGTCGATCCCTCGATCGACATGAAGACCGCCGTCCGGGATCAGGTCAACCGCATGACGGCGACGCAATATTTCACGTTGCTCGCGGAGTTGCTGAAGCGCAATCCGCCGTCGCCAAAGGACGCCCCCGCGCTGGCGCGGTTCGCCAAAATCGGGCTCGAGCCCGGCAAGCCGTTCGACGGCAAGTCGATCGACGGCCGCTGGGAGACGCGGATACCCAAAATTTCCAACGATCGCATCATGCTGCACTTCAAGTTCAGCGATGGCGACATGACGAGCGTCAATGGTTGGGGCTACACGACGAAAACGGGCCTTTACGGCACGGACTATATCCAGCGGGCGCTGGTCACGGCGATCGGGCTCGGCGCGAACAGACCACAAGACGCCGTCTATCCGACGTCGTTGAAGCCGTCCTTCTTCGAGTCGTACGACGGATCGAAGAAATGGATCATGCGCTTCCTGCCGGGCCAGCTTCCGCCGGCCAGAGGTTTCTGGTCGCTTACGATGTACGATGACGCTTATTTCTTCGTCGCAAATCCGATCAATCGTTATTCCATGAGCATGCGGACGAATCCCAGGCTCGAAAAGGACGGTTCGCTGGTCATCTACATCCAGAACGAGTCGCCCGGGCCCGACAAGGAAGCGAATTGGCTTCCGGCCCCCAAGGGAAAATTCGTGCTGATGCTCCGTCTCTATTGGCCGAGAGAGCACAAACCGTCGATCCTCGATGGTTCCTGGGTCATTCCCCCAGTAACCGCCGCAAGCTGACGCAAAGCTTGTTCGAAAGGATCTGGAGCCCGCTCGCGAGCGGGCTCTTTGTTCGAGCGGAAGGGTTACTGCGTCTGCGTCAACAGGAGAAACGCCGCGACCGGATTGGTCGTCAGATAACGCTTCAGCAGCCTTTTCGGCTCCAGGCTTAGTCGAAACGCCCATTCGAGGCCAGTGTCCTGCATCCATTGCGGCGCGCGCTTCTTGGTCCCCGCGATGAAGTCGAAGAGACCGCCCGACGTCTTGATCATTTTCACATTTTTGAGCCGATGCGCGTAATCGCGCACGAATTGCTGCTCCAGCGGGACGCCCATGGCGAGCCACAAAATGTCGGGCGCGAGCGTGTTGATTTCCTCGATTTTGGCGTCGAGCGCGGCGCCTTTGAGGTAGCCATGCGAACGCCCGACAATGTTGAGGCGCGGCGCGACGCCGAGCGTGTTTTCGTAGGTGGCGCGGTTCACTTCTTCGCTGGCGCCGAAGAGATAGAAGCTTGCGCCTGTCTCCTGCGCCATCCGCGCGACGATCGGGTAAAGATCCGTTGTGGCGACCCGCTCCGGCAAGGGGGCCTGCGAAAAAATCTTCGACGCAACGACGAGCGGCTGGCCGTCGGCGGCGATCGAGTCGGCGCAGTCGATCATTTCGGCGAAGGACTTGTCGAAGAAACGCCGCGCCAGAACTTCGCCATTCACGGAGGTGAGATAGTACGGCCCCTTGGACCGCGCCGGCGCGCGCGAGAGATCGATCATCATATGCGCCGTCGCCTCGAGATCGAGACGCGCCACTTGCGAACCGCCGACAAAGGTCGTTTCAACAGACTTGATACGCACTGCGCTAACCCCGGACTTGCGACGCCCCTGCGTAAAATTCTACGCGAAGTCGCGGGACCGCTCAGCAAAGAGCTAGCTGTAAGGTGAATCCAGTCCTACGAATGATTAAGAAACCTGATTAATCGGAGATTAACCGTCGTCGATAGCCGAATTCAGACGCGTAGCTGCGCATTTACTTTGCATAACGGGGCAATCGGGCGAACGCTGCTCGCGAGCAATCCCTCCCCGTAAAGGGGAGGGATAGGGCGCCGATCGTCCGAGACTGTCCCTCACCCGATTCCCTGCTTTGCATAACTGATTTTCCCCCTCAGGCGGCGCAGGGCTTGCCTGGCGGAACCGGGTCCGATTCCAGAAGCGCGAAGAGCAAATGGTCGCGCCACTCGCCATTAATGTTGAGATAGGCGCGCGCATAGCCTTCCTGCTTGAAGCCGACGCGCTCCAACAGGCGCCGCGAGGGTTCGTTGTTCGGCAAGCAGGCGGCCTCGATGCGATGCAGACCCTGTTTCTCGAAAATATACCCGCAGGCCGCGCGAACGGCGCGCGTCATATAGCCCTTGCCGGCATAGGGCTCGCCCATCCAATAGCCGAGCGTCGCCGCCTGCGAGACGCCGCGACGAACATGGCCGAAGGAGAGGCCGCCCACCAGCAGGTCGTCCTCTTCGCGGAAGACGAAAAAGGAATAGGCTTCGTCGCGCGCCATTTCCTCGGCATGGCGCCGCACGCGATAACGGAAGCTGGCGCGGGTGAGGTCGTCGACCGGCCAGATCGGCTCCCAGGGCGTCAGAAAGGCGCGGCTTCGCTCGCGCAGCGTCGACCATTCCACATAGTCGCGCATCTCGGAGGGACGCAGATACACGCCGTCGCCCCTTATAGGCATGTCGCGACGGCCGATGACGCCAAAGAGAGCCATGCCGAAACTCGCCGTCATGCCGCGGCCGCGCGAGCGCGCTCTGAAATGAAAGCGGCCACGCGCGCTTCGTCATTTTCCAGAACGGTGAAACGCTCCGGCCCTTCGAGCTTCGCGGCGAGCGCGTCCGGCAGGCGCGGACGATGGCCGATCGCGCGCTCGATCGCCTCGGGGAATTTCGCGGGATGCGCGGTCGACAGCGCAATGACGGGCGTCGCCGGGTCTTGCGCGAGACGCGCCCGCGCGGCGCGCACGCCCGTCGCCGTGTGCGGATCAAGCACATAGCCCGCGTCGCGCCAGCTCCGCGCGATCTCATCCGTCGTTTCCGCTTCTCCGACCGACATGGCGTCGAATTCTGCGCGTATCGCGGAAAGCGCCGGCGCCGGAATTTCAAAGGCGCCGGATTGGTCGAGCGACGCGAAGGCCGCGCGCACGGCGGCGTGGTCGCGCGCGCAAGCGTCGAAGAAAAGACGCTCGAAATTGGAGGAGAGCTGGATATCCATCGACGGCGATTGCGTCTGGGTCACGCCGCGCGGCTCGTAACGTCCGGTCGCAAGCGCGCGGGCGAGAATGTCGTTGGCGTTGGTCGCGACGATAAGGCGCTCGATCGGCAGACCCATATGTTTGGCGATATAGCCCGCCAGCACGTCGCCGAAATTGCCTGTGGGCACAGCGAAGGAGACATGGCGAT